>CACOJM010000031.1 GCA_902627565.1 uncultured Pelagibacteraceae bacterium | reverse complement strand
CAAAAAAATATCTTAAAGAAATTACAGATGCAGCAAAAGACTCGTCTAAAATTATATTAGCTACCGATCCTGATCGTGAAGGTGAAGCTATCGCCTGGCATGTAAAAGAATATCTAAATGAAAAAAAACTTTTAAAAGATAAAGAAATTGAAAGAGTTGTATTTAATGAAATAACTAAAAAAGCTGTCATACAAGGAATTGAGAATCCAAGACAAATTGAACCTCATCTAGTTGATGCTTATATGGCGAGAAGAGCTTTAGACTACTTAGTTGGTTTTAATATTTCACCAATACTTTGGACAAAACTACCCGGCTCAAAATCTGCAGGAAGAGTTCAGTCTGTTGCTTTAAAATTAATTACTGAGCGAGAACATGAGATTGAGTCGTTTAAACCAGAAGAGTTTTGGACTTTAAGTATAAACTTTACAGATCAAAATAATCAAAAAATTACCGCGAGTTTTAGTCAATTAGATAATAATAAAATTGAAAAATTTTCATTCAGAAATAAAAAAGAAATAAATAAAGCTATAGAAAGTGTAAATAAAAAAAAATTTAGTATTACAGATATTTCAAGCAAAGTTGTTAATCGAAATCCATCCGGACCATTTACTACATCTACTCTTCAACAAACTGCCTCAAGTAGATTGGGTTTTGGTGCATCTAGAACAATGCAAATTGCACAAAAACTTTATCAAGGAATCGAAATAGAAGGTGAAACAATTGGCTTGATTACTTATATGAGAACAGATGGAACTAATTTGTCCAAAGATGCAGTGTCAGCTTTTAGAGATTATATCCAAAAAGAAATCGGTAACGAATACTTACCTAATGATGCTTTAAATTATTCTGGAAAAAAAGCTAAGAATGCTCAAGAAGCTCATGAGGCAATTAGGCCTACAGATATAATAAGAACACCCCAAAGTGTTAAGAAATATTTAAGTACAGATCAAAATAAACTATATGATCTTATTTGGAGTAGAGCTTTATCTTCTCAAATGGAATCTGCTAAGTTTGATAGAAACACCATTACTATAACTTCAGATGATAATGATACTATTTGTAAAGCTAGCGGATCAGTCCTTAAATTTGATGGATTTTTGAAAATTTATAACAATCAAAGTAAAGATGACGACGAAAATATTTTACCAAACGTTTCTAAAGGACCAATTAACATTGAGGCATTATTAGATGAACAACATTATACACAACCCCCACCAAGATATTCCGAAGCTAGTTTAGTAAAAAAACTAGAGGAACTAGGTATTGGAAGACCATCGACTTATGCAAGTATTATTTCTACTATCGCCAATAGAGGATATGCAGAAATAGTAAATAAAAGATTTTTTCCAACTGACAGAGGCAAATTGATTTCTGCCTTTTTGGAAAAATTATTTTCAAAGTATGTAGATTATAATTTTACAGCAGGATTAGAGGATCAACTTGATGAAATTACAACTGGAAAAGAAAGTTGGATTAAAGTTTTGGAACTTTTTTGGAAAGATTTTAATAACAATGTATCAGAGGTAAAAGAAAAAAGAACTAGGGAGGTTTTAGATTTACTCAATGATAGCCTGGGTGAATTAATTTTTGATAAAGATAATGATGGAAATGTAGTTAGAAAATGCCAATTATGTAATTCAGGAACACTAAGTTTAAAAAATAGTTTCAGGGGTGGTGCTTTCATAGGATGCTCAAATTACCCGGAATGTAAGTTTACCAGACCATTATCTAAAGCAAAAGCAGCAGCACAGGCTCAGCTAGCTGAACCAAAATGGATTGGAAAACATGAAAATGGTAATGACATATATTTAAAAAATGGAAGATTTGGCCCATATCTTCAGTATGAAAAAATTCAAACAGAAGAGGAAATCGAAAAAACTTCTAAGAAAAAGAAAAAAACTAAAAAATCTAAATCAAATGTTAATGATCTTTTAAAAAATATTTCCATACCTAAGGGGCTAGAGTTAAATAGTATTGATTTGGAAAAAGCAAAATTTTTATGTTCATTACCAAAATCTTTAGGAATAAATCCTGATAATCAAAAAGAGATAACATTAAATACAGGAAGGTTTGGCCCTTATTTAAAATGTGAAAATAAATCAGCAAGAATTGAAAATGTTGATGAAATATTTTCTATAGGTTTAAATAGAGCTATTACAATGATAGCTGAGGCAAA
>CACOJM010000030.1 GCA_902627565.1 uncultured Pelagibacteraceae bacterium | reverse complement strand
TCCGATCTCCAAAATACTAGATATAATAACATTTAACACTTTTGGTAAATCTTTGCTTTGCGTTTTTGAAAAAAAGAATTGATATTAATTATTTTTTATATGAAATACCTTTATCATCAAAAATTTTTTTGAGATCACCACTTTCGTACATTTCCTTCACGATATCACATCCTCCAATAAATTCTTTTTTAATATATAATTGAGGAATAGTTGGCCAATCACTAAAAACTTTTATTCCTTCTCTTAAAGATTGATTTTCCAAAACGTTTATACCTTTAAAGTTTACTTCTAAAATTTTAAGCATATTTGAAACAGCCATTGAAAAACCACATTGAGGTGCGTCAGGAGTTCCTTTCATAAAAAGACAAATATCATTATTATCAATATGATTTTGAATTAAATTTTTAGTTTGATCATCCATTATTGTTCCTTTGTTTTAATTGCTAAAGCGTGTAATTCATTTCCCATCTTACCCTTAAGAGAGTTGTAAACCATTTTATGTTGCTCAATTTTACTTTTGCCTGAAAATTTTGACGAAGTTATTGTTGCAGAATAATGATTGCCATCTCCTGCTAAATCTTGAATTTCGATTAAAGCATCAGGTAATGCTTCTTTAATATGTTTTTCAATTTCTTTTAAATCCATCGCCATTATGAACTCATATAGTTGTTTAACCAATTACTATTATATGTTTTTAATTCGTCAATCGTAACTTTTGTCTTTTTATTAATTATCACATGTTTATCAATAATTTTACCTAATTCCTCGAAGTGAACTGAATTTTTCTCTAAAATTTTAGCCACTTCTTTGAAATCAGAGGGATTAATTTCAATTATATATCTCCCTTGATCTTCAGAAAAGAAATATTCAATGTCACTCATTGAATATTGTTGTTTATTAAGTTCAATACCTTTATTTCCTTTGATACACATTTTACTAATAGCTGTAAGTATTCCTCCTAACGAAACATCATGAGCACTTTTTACATAATTATTTTTTATTAATTGAAGAACAGTTTCACCATTATTTTTTTCATTAAATAAATTTATTTCAGGAGGCGGACCATTTTTTTCATCTAATAAGCTTCTTGCAAAAAGACTTTGATCTAAATGACCTTCAGTTTTACCTATAACTAAAACTAAATTTGAAATTTTTTTAAAATCCATTGTAACCATTTGAGCATAATTCTTAATTAAACCTACACCGCCAATAGATGGTGTCGGTTTAATACCGACCTCTTTTGTTTGATTATAAAAAGATACATTTCCTGATACTACTGGAAAATCTAAATATTTACTGGCCTCACCAATACCCTGAACGCACTCAACAAATTCTCCCATGTTATCTTCATTTTCAGGACTTCCAAAATTAAGACAATTAGTTATAGCTATTGGTGTTGCACCAACAGAAATTAAATTTCTCCAACTTTCAGCTACTACTTGTTTTCCACCTGTCAGGGGATGAGCCCAGCAATATATAGCAGATGAGTCAACTGTGGCCGCTACTGCCTTGTTGGTACCATGAACTCTTACAACACCTGAGTCTCCACCTGGTTTTTGAATTGTGTCACCCATAACAGTGTGATCATATTGTTGCCAGATCCATTCTTTACTACAAATATTAGGGTTTGATAAAATTTTTTTCAAAACATCTTTAACCTTAAATTCTTTATATACTTCTTTTTTAATTAAATTTTTTTTTGGTAGTTTTGCTTTTTTCCATTTACGATCATACATTGGTGAATTTTCAACTAAAGTATTTATAGGAATATTGGCCACTTTTTTATTGTCAAAGAATAATTCTATATTCTTAGAGTTAGTTGTTTTTCCTATGACTGCAAAATCTAAATTCCATTTATCAAATATTTTTTTTGCGTAATTTTCTTTTCCATTTTCTAAAACAATAAGCATTCTTTCTTGGCTTTCTGAAAGCATTATTTCATAAGGGGTCATTTTAGATTCTCTACATGGTACTTTATTAAGATCTAATTCAATACCCAAATTACCTTTTGATGCCATTTCAATACTTGAAGATGTAAGACCAGCAGCACCCATATCCTGTATAGCAATAATAGAGTCACCGGCCATTAGTTCTAAGCAGGCTTCAAGAAGAAGCTTTTCTGTAAAAGGATCACCAACTTGAACTGTAGGTTTTTTTTCTTCAATTTTTTCATCAAAGCTTGCTGATGCCATGCTAGCTCCATGTATTCCATCTCTTCCAGTTTTTGAACCTACATAAATTACTGGTTTATCTAATCCAGCAGCTTTAGAATAAAAAATCTTATTTGTTTTTACTAAACCTAATGTCATAGCGTTAACTAAA
>CACOJM010000029.1 GCA_902627565.1 uncultured Pelagibacteraceae bacterium | reverse complement strand
TTGCGTTTTTTATAATAAGGATAAACTAGGTTATAAGGTATTAGGAGGTGGTTGGATAAAGGAATAAGCTATTTTTTCTTATTCTTTTTTCTAGCTCTTCTTTTCTTAGAGCCCATTTTTCGTCGACCTCTATGTTTTTTAGGGTAGCTCATTAAATCCTTTTCATTAATTTATTGAATTTCTCTTATGGATATAGCATTGTCCTCAAAGCATATCAATTTTTTTATGGGAAAATCTTTTAAAACATTTCTTAAACACACAGCTAAAGACTTTCATAATCAGTCAGTTAATCCACCAGTTGTGAGAGCTTCGACAATAATATTTAAATCAATGCAACATATTAGAAAGACTCAAGCAAAAGCACAAAAAAATCCTACAGGTGGACATTATGATTATGGAAGACAAGGAACTTCAACTACTCATATTTTACAAAAAATTTTAACAAAACTTGAGGAGAGCTATCATGTTTTTACTACTCCAACAGGATTTGGTTCAGTTTTTTTAGCTATATTTAGTGTTGTAAGACCTGGAGACGAAATAATTGTAGCAGATCCAGTTTACAGCCCAACAAGAATTTTAACGCAAGATTATTTAAAAGATTTTAATATTAAAACTATATTTTATAATCCTAGTGATCTTAAGACTTTAGAAAAAAATATTTCAAAAAAAACAAAATTAATATTTGTTGAAAATCCAGGAAGTAATACTTTTGATTTCCAAGATTTAGGAAAAATAATTTCAATAGCTAAAAAAAATAAGATTTTAACTGCTATAGATAATACATGGGGTACGCCATATTATTTAAAACCTATTAAATTAGGATTTGATATGGCGATAGTTTCTGCAACAAAATATTATTCAGGTCATTCAGACGTAATGGGTGGGAGTTTAGCTGTAAATAAAAAAGTTTTTGATAAAGTTAAGGCTGCTGAGAAAATTACCGGTCTAAGATTAGGCCCTGATGATGCTTATTTGATTACTAGAGGTTTAAGGACTTTAGATGTTAGATTGGATCGTCATAGAGAAAATGCTAAAAAAGTTGCAGCATTTTTATCCAAAAATAAAAAGATAAAGTTGTTATATCCCTTTAAAAAAGATTCTTTAAACTTTAGAATGTGGAAAAAATATTATTCAGGCGCTTCAGGTTTAATGGGATTGAAGATTAAATCAAAAAACGTAAATTCAGTAAGAAAATTCGTTAATTCATTAAAATTATTTGGATATGGTTATAGTTGGGGTGGTTTTGAAAGTTTAGCCTTGCATCAAGAGTTTAGAGAAACCGGAAAGAGAAAATATATAAATTTAGCAAAAGATGAACATCTTGTTAGATTGCATATTGGCCTTGAGGAGCCCAACGACTTAATTGCAGACATTAAGCAAGCGTTAAGACATTTGAAATGATATCAGAAAATTTTTTTAAATCTAAAACAGCAATTATTACTTTATTAGCAGCATGTTTTGTTGTTTTGATTTCACTTGGAGTTAGACAAGTTTTTGGTTTATTTTTTATAGACTTTAATCAAAGTTTAAATATTAGTAACACGGCATTTGGATTTGCAATAGGAATACAAATGTTAATGTGGGGTTTGACTGGTCCAATTTTCGGAGCGGTAGCTGATCGATATGGTGGTCATGTAGCTATAATTTCTGCTTTTATATTTTACACTTTAGGTATTTACTTTTTATATACAGGACCAAATACAGGAATTTTTTTTCAAATCCATATGGGTTTATTAATAGGTATTGGCTTAGGTGGTACTGCTATAAGTATTCCAATGTCAGTTGTTGGTAAGCATTTTCCTTTGTCAACGAGAACAATTGCAATGAGTATTGTTACAGCTGTAGGTTCCTTTGGTTATTTCTTATCACCTATTTTTACAAATTATTCTTTGAGAGAATTCGGATGGAATTACACTTTATTTATTTTTCTATTATTCTTGTTAACAGGCCTAATAGCAGCATATTTTGTTAGATCTCCATCGAAAGCTGAAAGTGTCGAAAAGATATCGGATCAATCATTTAAAGAAGCTTTAACAGAAGCTTTTAAAACAAAAAGTTATATTTTACTTGTATCAGGTTTTTTTGTATGCGGATTTCATATTACTTTAGTGGGGACTCATGTTCCAAAATATGTAATAGACAGAGGTCTAGAGAGTTGGACTGCAGCCGCTATATTATCTCTAATTGGTCTATTTAATATTTTTGGTTCACTATTAAGCGGTTTTCTCTCAGCTAAAATGAGTAAAAAAATTATTCTTAGTGGGATTTATTTTTTAAGAGGTATTTCAATTATTCTTTTTATATTTACACCAGCTAGTAACTTTAGCGCATTCTTGTTTGGTGCAAGTTTTGGATTTTTATGGCTTTCAACTGTTCCAGCTACAAGTGGAATAGTGGCACATTTATTTGGAACAAAATATTTAGGCCTTTTATATGGAATAGTGTTTTTAAGCCACCAAATAGGATCTTT
>CACOJM010000028.1 GCA_902627565.1 uncultured Pelagibacteraceae bacterium | reverse complement strand
GTTGGGAATGTTATTCATGTGTCAAAGCATGTCCAAATCATGCAATTGATGTAAGAGGCTATGCTGATTTTGCTCCAATGGGACATAGTGTTAGAGTAAGAAGAGAAGAAGAGAAAGGAACAATTTCTTGGAAAATAAAGTTTAGGAATGGTACTGAAAAAAACTTTGTATCACCGATTACAACAAAGCCTTGGGGAAAATTTATTCCAAAACTTGCAGAGGGTGATACTCCTAATCAAGGAGAAATAAATTCTCAAAGATTATACAGTGAACCTGAGGGATTAAATACAAATAAAGAATTGCCTGCAGTTCCAAAAGAGTCCTTTAAAAAAGGAGTTTACTATTAATGGCTAAACACAAAACTCATTTTGAAAATTGTGATGTATTAGTTGTTGGTGGTGGAATGGCTGGAACAGGTGCTACCTTTGAGGCTAGACACTGGGGAAGAGATTTAAAAATTATTTGTGTTGAAAAAGCTAATATTGACAGAAGTGGTGCTGTTGCTCAGGGATTGTACGCAATTAATTGTTATATGGGTATGCAATGGGATGAAAATCAACCAGAAGATCACGTTAGATATGCTCGAAATGATCTAATGGGAATGGTTAGAGAAGATTTAGGTTATGACATGGCACGTCATGTAGATTCTACAGTTCATATGTTTGATGAGTGGGGTCTACCTATGATGAAGAATGAGAAGACGGGAAGATATTTAAGAGAAGGTAAGTGGCAGATCATGATACATGGCGAAAGTTATAAACCAATTGTTGCTGAGGCTGCTAAAAAGTCTGCCGATAAGATTTATAATAGAATAATGGTTACTCATCTTTTGATGGATGAAGCTAAAGAGAATAGAATTGGTGGTGCTGTCGGTTTCAACATGAGAACAGGAGACTTTCATGTATTTAGAGCAAAAACGGTAATTGTTGCAGCGGGTGGCGCTTCACATATATTTAAACCAAGAGCAGTTGGAGAGGGAATGGGTAGAACTTGGTATGCACCTTGGAGCAATGGTTCAGCATATGCTTTACCAATTGCGGCAGGTGCAAAAATGACTCAAATGGAAAATAGGATTGTTTTATGTAGATTTAAAGATGGTTATGGACCTGTTGGTGCATATTTCTTACATTTAAAAACTTACACTCAAAATGCTAATGGCGAAAATTATGAAAAAAAATGGTATGACCAAACTAAAGAGCTAGTAGGAGAATATATTGATCATCATCCAACTCCAACATGTTTAAGAAATCATGCATTCATACAAGAAGTAGCTGCAGGTGGTGGTCCTATCCATATGGTAACTAAAGAAGCTTTTCAGGATCCTCATTTAGAGACAGTAGGATGGGAAAACTTTTTAGGTATGACTGTCGGACAAGCTGTAGTTTGGGCTTCACAAAATATCGATCCTAAGTACACCAATCCAGAGTTAACAACTTCGGAACCTTATGTTATGGGTTCTCATGCTACATGTTCTGGTGCATGGGTAAGTGGTCCAGAGGATTTATCCCCACCAGAATATTTCTGGGGATATAACAGAATGTTGACTATTGATGGTTTGTTTGGAGCTGGTGATACAGTTGGAGGAAGTGCTCATAAATTTTCATCCGGCTCTTTTACCGAAGGTAGATTAGCAGCAAAAGCAGCAGTTAAATATATTCAAGATCAAAAAGCTGAGGGCATAAATGTTTCAGATAAGCAATGTGAGATTTTCAAAGAAGCAGTTTATAAACCTTTAGAAACATACACTGTTTCTCAAAATGAAATTACAGGTGGAACGGTATCTCCAAGTTATATTTCTCCTATTCAAGGTCTTCAGAGACTTCAAAAAATTATGGATGAGTATGTTGGTGGTATTACTTCAAATTATATGACTAATGGGAATATGTTAAAAAGAGCCTTAGAGCTTTTAGATTGGCTTCAAGAAGACCTGGAGAAGGTCGGAGCAGAAGATTATCATCAATTGATGAGAGCTTGGGAACTTAAACATAGAACATTGACTTCTCAGTGTGTAACAGAACATACTTTATTTAGAGAAGAAACGCGTTGGCCAGGATATTATTACAGAGGTGATCATATGAAACTAGATGATGAAAATTGGCACTGTCTGACAGTTTCAAGAAGGGATCCTAAAACTGGTAAATTCTCGATGGAAAAAGTCCCCGTCTATCATATAGTAGACGAAAACGAGAAAAAAAAGGCTTCATAATAAATTATTAAGTATAAATACCTATGGATCTATTATCTAAATCAGATGAGGAAATATTTATTATTGGGAAACCATTTTGGGAAAATTTAGTAAGATCTTCTAATATGAAAGATTACGGCAGTTTTACTAGAGATTTTTCAACTCAGATGTTGTTTGGAGCCAATGAAGTGGAGTTAGGAAAGCAGTGGGCTAACAACGATCTTATAACTAATTTGAATGAGACTTACAAGCCTTTTGGAACCTTAAGACGAGGCGAGCATATCACAATCCTGATAAAACAAACAAACAAGAAGATCCCTGGAGA
>CACOJM010000027.1 GCA_902627565.1 uncultured Pelagibacteraceae bacterium | reverse complement strand
CTCATAAGTTTTTTTGGATTGTAATTCTCCAATAAATTTTACTAAATGCGGAAATTGAGAAGAATTTTCTTTTGCAATAAAACATCTAAATTTTAGTGCTTTACCTCCAGATGCAATACCCTTTCTAAACTCAGCAGCACCATCATCGATAGCTCTTGTACCATCGTAGGATAAATTATGTTTTGTTAAATCTGGAATATCAGCTTTTATAATTTCTTGAATAGCTTCTTCAGTAAGAGGATTATTGTACTCCCAATGATTAAATGGATAATCATTTTTTTTTGAATGATTTAGTATTGAATTAAGAAAAGTCATAATTTTTTAATTTATCCTTGATATATCTTGAAATTCTATTTGTTTCATCAAGTTTTTTATAACTCCAATATTCAACAGAGTCTTCTAAATCTCTAATTATATTAAGGGATTTAAAAAGATCAAAAAATTTTTTAAATCTCTCATTTTTTTTTTTATTAGGCATATGAGCAACGTAAATTGGTTTTCCTGTTATAGCTGCCTCTGAAATCATGGATATAGAGTCGCACGTAACAACTATATGATCTGATAACTTTAAAGATGAAAGATAAGCATTTTTGTCAATTGAAGTAATTATAATTTGATTTTCATTATAATAATTTTTTGCTTTATCAATAATAATTTGGGGTGTCCTCATTGATGGTATAAAAACTAATTGATATCCATTATTTATAAAGTTTTCTTTTATTTTTTTAAAAATTTTATCAATATCTTCATCATTATAATCGTAATATTTATTTGGCCCACCCATAATTAGTGTAACTAATTTCTTTTTTTTTATTTCTGACTTTAAATAATTTTTACTTTTCTCTAACTCATTTTCTTGTAAATAATGAATTGCCCCTTTTGATTGTAAAACGTTCTCACCTACAAGATTGTCGTGCTCTGGCACAACTATAAAGTCGAAATTTTTCAATGAAACTTTTGGATCTTGAATATGAATATTCACTATTTTATTTCTGTATTTTTTCTTTAAAAAAATTGATGGTATAACACTTTTCCTTCCACATGATATGACGATATTAAAATCTTTCTTTAAATTATTCTTAAAGACAAATTTTTTGATTGGTGTAAATCTTGGAGGAATTATTTTCCAAAAATTATTTGTTACAATTTTTTCGTGTATAAACTCAATATCTAACGCTTTAGCTAGACCCTCTACTTGGCTTATCATGCCATGCATTCCTTCGGTCAATAATATACCTTTTAATTTTGTCATTAATTACTATATAGCTCTCATATGAATCAAAATCCAACTAAACACACAAAAGTGTTAATAATTGGGTCGGGTCCTGCTGGATACACTGCTGCAGTTTATGCTGCGCGAGCAATGTTAAACCCAATTTTAGTTTATGGATCTGAGCCTGGCGGACAGTTAACAACAACAACTGATGTTGAAAATTTTCCAGGTTTCGCTGAAGTAATTCAGGGTCCTTGGTTAATGGATCAAATGAAAGAGCAAGCAAAAGCCGTTGGTACAAAAATGATTGAGGATCATATAAGTTCGGTAAATTTAAAATCCACTCCGTTCGAGGCAATTGGTGACAGTGGTCAAAAATATACTGCAGATAGTATTATAATTTCCACAGGTGCTCAGGCAAGATGGTTAAATTTAAAATCAGAACAAGAATTTAGAGGATTTGGTGTATCAGCTTGTGCTACTTGTGATGGTTTTTTCTTTAAAGAGAAGGAGGTTGCAGTTGTTGGTGGTGGTAACGCTGCAGTAGAAGAGGCAATGTTTCTTACGAAGTTCGCATCAAAAGTAAAATTAATTCATAGAAGAGACAGTCTTAGAGCTGAAAAAATGCTTCAAAAAAAATTAATGGAAAATAAAAAAATTGAAATTATTTGGGATACGGTAATTGAGGACGTATTAGGAGAAAAAGAACCTAAAAATGTCAAAGGTATTAAAGTTAAAAATGTAAAAACAAACAAAATTGAAGAAATCAAAGTTGATGGCCTATTTGTTGCAATTGGTCATGATCCTGCTACTTCATTATTTAAAGATCAATTAAAAATGGATAATGAGGGATATTTAATCACCAAACCAGATTCTACAGAAACTAATGTTCCTGGAGTTTATGCTGCTGGAGATGTAAAGGATAAGACCTTTAGACAAGCTGTAACGGCTGCTGGTATGGGGTGTATGGCTGCTCTTGAGGCCGAAAAACATCTTTCACAAAAATAAAGTGAAGAATAATCTACATGTTTTTTTAGGAGCAACTGTTGCTGATGCTGCAGCTAGACCTTTACACTGGGTTTATAATCAAAAAAAATTATTTAGCTATATTAAAGGAAAGAAAGATTTTACTTTTTTAAAAAAAAATAAAAGTCCTTTTTATAATATTAAAACTGGAAAAGTTTCAGGCTATAATGATGTTGGTCAGGTCATGTTCAAAACATTAATTGAAGGACACGAAAATATAGAAGAAAGATTTAAAAAAAATATTACTAAAAACTTTGGTCCTGGAAGTGTATATTGGAGAAATCTTA
>CACOJM010000026.1 GCA_902627565.1 uncultured Pelagibacteraceae bacterium | reverse complement strand
TCTTATTTTTAAGTATTATAAAATTACTACTAATTGTTTTTATTTTTGAATTTAAATCAGTTAAACTAATTTTATTCAAAATTTGTGTCAAATTTTCAGCCGATTGAGACTTAAAAATATAGCCAAAATTATCGTTAATATATTCAGAGGAACCAACAGCATCTGAACAAATTACAGGTATATTTCTTTCTAAACTTTCTAAAACAACTTGAGCAAAACCGTCCGATATAGATGGAACTACCAAGTAATCAATTTTTGAGTAAAATTCATCCATTTGATTTGTAAATCCTTTACAAGACATTAAGTTATCGTCATAGTTTTTTTCGAGAAAAGGATGATGATTAATATAACGTTTTGGAATACATAAGTTTAAAGATATATTTTTATTTGAATTATTTTTTACAGCTTTTAAAAGATAATAAAGGCCTTTTATAATAACATTGCCCCCAATGTATCCCAATACAATATTACTATCTTCTTTGAACTTTTTTTTAAATTTAACTTCTTTATAATTGGAAATAAAAAAAGTTTTAATTAATTTATCTTTAGCGATCTTATTATCTAAAAAACTTTTTAAACTTCTGCTAGAGGGAACAATAATTTTATCTGCTAACTTATATTCTTTAATTTGAATATTTCTCAAGTAATTGCTATATTTAAATTTTAATCCAAACTTTTCATATTCTTTTTTTAATAAAGAAATTGAATCATCTACATGAATATTCGCTACATCCAAAATTTTCAAATTTTCTTTGTTTTTGCAAAAGATATTTAAAGCATAAGAAGAACATCCATAAATTATGTCATTTTTTTTTATTTTTGCAAATTTAGAAAAATATCTAAAAATCAAATTGTCAATTATTTTTTCAATTGCGAAATTATTGTAATTAAATATCCTACTTAAAATTTTGAAAAACATTGGTATTAGAGTGTGTTCATTCTCTTTATTTAAATTAAAGTGCGATTTGCCAGCTGTAGACAAAACTTTAATATGATATAAATGTTTAGTTGAATTAATTATTTTTGGTATGTGAAAAGTTACACCTGGTACAAATACTATTTTTTTCATACTTATTAGTGAAACATGATAATGATTTTAATTTTTTTAGTTTCTGTTCTTACGACTGCTCTTTATTCATACGTAATTATTAAAGATAAATCAATAATAATAAAATCCTATTTTTTTATTACGTTGATTGCTTTCCCATTTCAGGGATTATTTTTAAGTATTTTTAAATTTTCTCATCCTTTATATATTGGCAAAGATACAGACGTTATCCTTTTTTGTCTAATTTATGTACTTCTATTTGGATCAACGCTTTACTTAATTTTTAAAATTTTTCAAAAATTAATTCCAAATTTTGATATCGTTAATCGAAAAATTAATTTAAATTCTGAATTATCAAATACCAAATATATTGTTCTATTTTCTGTAATTTCAATTTCAATGATATTTTTTTTTGAATTTTTATTAATTGGTATGGGATCATTTTTTTCAAACTCAAGTTTTTTAGCATGTTCAAATTTAGAAATGATGAAAAATTTTAGAGAATTATTTAAGGAAAATGATTTTATTTTGAAATTTCATCAGCCAGTTAAAATTATTGCTGAATTGAAATATATGGTTTTTTTTATTATCGGTGAAGTTTATAGAAATTATAATTCTAATTATCAAATTAAAATAATTTATTACTCATTTTTTATTGCTATTTTAATACTAGCTATAATTAAAGGCTCAAAACTTATTTTTGGATTATTTATTATTTTATATTTTTTTTCGAATCGAAAAAAAATATATACTAATATGAAAAAAAGTATAAGTTCATTTTTAAAAACATGCTTCAAATTTATAGGAATAGCTTTTTTTACGTTATTAGGTTTTAAACTAATTAACCATTTTAGAAACCTTTTTTATAGAACAGAAGCAGATATCTCATGCTTAGTCATGAATATGAAAATTGTTAATTCCTTAGTTGTTCAAGAATTTTCAGCAACGAAATCCTTTTTTGTAATTGACTTCATTGTTTCGAGATTAAATTATCTAATACCAATGTCTAAAGCTTATAGTTATGTAACTGAAAATGGATTTTTAGATTATCAAATATATTTTAATAATTTTATTGGATTTATACCGAGATTGTTTTGGGAGAATAAACCTATATTAACAAATAATATGCACATTTATGCATATAAATTTGGTATTACTAGCCATTTACCAACTGATGAAAATTACTCAAATTTATTTTCCGTTGGCTTTAGACCAGAAGGAGAATCGTTTATTTATTTAGGGTGGCAAGGTTTAGCAATAGCTTTTTTTGCAGGTATAATTTTTTCATTTATTGAAAAGCTTCATCATAAAGCTAATATAATATGTTTCAGTTTTTATATTTACTTAGTTTATTTTTTGGCAACTTCTGATGTTTATTTTGCCCTAATACCTTCAATAGTTCAGGCAACAATTACTTTTTTAGTTTTATTAACAGTTTTATTTTTTACAAAAAAAATAAATAAATATTTATAAATTTATATTTTTTAAAAGATTAGTGGCCCCAACAATAGGATGTGTTTTTTTTATCAATAACTTATTGGTTTTTACTAAAGTATTTCGATTTAGTTTAAATGATTTCTCAATTTTAATTATTAAATCATTTAAATTACCTTGTTGATATTTATATCCATTCTTACCATCAAGAATTATATCTTTCGCTTGACCGATGTTTTTGATTGGGGATATAATGGGAATATCAAAACATAGTGCTTCATTTAATGTTTTGGGGCTTGCGTCATAGTATGAAGTATTTATATAAACATCAGAAATAAGATAAATCTCACTTAACTTTTTTTGACTTAAGAAACTTATAAATTTTGCTTTAATATTATTCTTTTCACATTCTAATTTCATATTTTGTTCCTCAGGCCCACCACCAACAAAAAGCAATTCAGCATTATTATTTGAATTCATTGATTTAATACATCTAATTATTTCACTTGGGTTTTTTCTTTTTATGAATTTAGATACAAATAAAATAACTTTTGTTTTTTTTTTATATCCAAATTTTTTTCTTATTTGATCTCTTCGATTTATATATTTTTTTTTATATTTTAAAAAAAAATCATAATCTACACAACATGGAAAACTAATTAATTTTTTATTTGGTATTTTAAGAG
>CACOJM010000025.1 GCA_902627565.1 uncultured Pelagibacteraceae bacterium | reverse complement strand
AAAATAAATTTCCAAAGTTTATTGCAATAAGATTTGTTAATAAATGATTTGCATCTAACCTATATTCTAAATTTTTTTTTAAATGTTCAATATGATTGAAAATTGACTCATTAATTTTAAAGGAATTAATATTATGAAAAATACAAAACTTAATTAAATTTATAAGTCTTATTGATGTAGGATATGCATCCCACATAGTATGTTTTTTTTTTAGATAAGAAATAAATATCCATTTATTTATTAATTTGAGACACAAGCTCTTATTTGATATAAATTTTCTTGAAAATAAAAAATCAAAATAAAATAAATTATATTCCCACAAAAGATTAGGTGGTTTGTATGACCAGTTGTTGAAATTTACTCTTTTTGTAATAAGGCCGAAAGAAAAAGTTTTTTTTTTTAAATCTAAAGAGTTATTTTTTATCAAAAAAAATGGCTTTTGATTTTTTTGAAGAATATATTTTTGTTTCGTAAATTTATTAAAATTAAATTCTTTTTTTTTTAAGATATGTAACAGAAAGTAATATACTTGCCTTATTTTAAGATCTTTGACAGTTGAAATAAATATAGTAATTTTATTCCACATTATTACTTAAAGTAATGGCAATTTTTGCAGTATCAATATCATTTATGATATCATTAAGAATTTGTTTTCTTTCTCCCTTTATTTTTTTTAAAAAATCATCAATTGAATTTTCATGACCTTTGTCCTGCTTAGAAAAGAAATTTGATTTAATGCCTTTTTTATGGCTTTTGAAATTTTTAAAATTATCTATCTCTATAACATCGCCATCAGAAAATATCTTAATATTTTCTTTTGGGAATTTTTTTGTTCCTGAAAAAAAATAATTAATTTGTGCGCAGGAATCATCTGCAAAATTAAGCGTTATCTGAAAATCAGAATTTTTTGATTTATTTATGGTCGAATTAACGATTTCTTCTTCAATAAAAAACTTTGACAAATCAATAAAATGACAGGCCTCACCAACTATAATTCCTCCACTTCTTTTTATATCTGACAACCAATTATTTGATCTACTGTAATCCGTTGTATTAACATTAATTTGTATAGATTTACTAACGTTTTTGTTTAACAATTTTGATTTAATTATTTTACAATAAGAAGAATGTCTCCGATTATAATTTATTCGAATTATTGGTAAATTATCTGAAATATCAATAGCTCTATTAATTTCCTCAATTTCACTTGAATTAATCGCTACTGGTTTCTCTAAGAAAATATTTTTATTGTATTTTATGCTTTTAATCAAAGCGTTTGAGTGCATATCGTGAGGCGTTGTCACAATAAGATTTTTTATATTATCATTATTAAAAAGATCATCTTCATTTTCTATTGAGTCTTTAAAACCAAATTTTTTCAAAGAATTCGATATGTTTGATGGAGAGTCAGCACAAATGTAACCAAAATCAGATTTTTTTTTAAAAATTGGAAATAAAATTGAGAGAGAATGGTTTCCAGCACCAATTGCAGAAATTTCATAAGATGAAGAACTGTGTAAAGATTTTTTCTCTCTTTTTATATTTTCTTTATGATCTTTGTTATTTCCATATTTAAACAAAACAGCCTTATGCGTTTTTTTTGAGGTAATTACATCATAAGCTTTTTTAAATTCCTCCAACTCAAAAATTTCATAAACAAGATCTTCAAAATTAAGAGCTTTTTTTCTTAACAAATTAACAATTGTTTCGATATTTCTGTTCTCAGTCCATCTTATATGTTCAAAAGGATAATCTAATCCTAATTTTTCATAGTTATAATCATATCTTCCTGGCCCATAAGATTTTGAAACTTCAAATTTTATTTCTTTTTCATAAAAAATTTTTCTTGGCAATTCAATATTTGCTTCTCCGACCAATACAATTTTTCCAAGTTTCCTAACTACTTTTGCAGCATTTACGATTGGTTCAGAGTCTTTCGAATTAGAACATATTAAAGCTGAGTCACATCCAAAATTTTTTGTATTCTGTGCAACTAAATTTTCTAAATTATCTTTTTTGGGGTTACAAAAAATAAAACCATTTTTCTCCGCATCTTGTCTTTTAGATTCATCTATATCTACTATGATAATATTCACTCCATTAGCTTTTAAAATTTTAGAGGCAATATTTCCAATTAATCCGAACCCAAAAATAATTATATTCTCATCTAATTGTATATTTAGTTTTCTAATTCCATTTAAAGCAATTGATCCCAAAATTGAAAAAACTGCATTTTTATCATCTACATCTCCAGGAACCTGCACACAAAGATTATGTCCAACCTTTACATATTCCGAGTGAAATCCATTTGAAATTACTTTGTCGCCTTTTTTGAATTTTGGTGAATTGCTTTCAACAACAATACCTAAATTACTATAACCTACTTGTATTGGTTTATTTATTTTTTTTTCTACTAAATCTAAGGTTGTTATTAGACCATCATTTTTTATCTTATCTATGACAGTTCCAACTCTTTCTTTATTATCTTTAATTTTTTTTAAAATATTTGATTTTCCAAATTCAATTAGAGACCTTTCAGTGCCAGATGAAATAAGAGAATAAATTGTTTTAATTAATACCTCATTATTGTTAAGTTTTGGGATACTAGATTCGTTTATTTCAATTTTGCCATCGAAGATGTTTTGAATTAAATATTTCATTTATTAAAAAAAAATCTTTTTAAAATTTTGATATCAATCATCATTCTATATAAAAAATCATGATAAAAATGATATTGGGAAACATAAAAACCATCAAATATAGACATTTTTATGATTAGTCTATAAAAGAGGAGTATAAATGGTCTAATTATTAAAGGTAATTTATTCCATAACAATCTTTTTTTAGATTTTTCAGTATTTTTGAAATATCTAATTGATTCCATTTCAGCATATAAGTTATGCTTTTCAAACCATTTACTAGTACTTTTTAAGTTGTTATCTACAAAGCAGCCTTCCAATCTTCTTACTTTATCTGTGAGACAAAGCAAATGTTCATTTATTTTATTTTCATCAAATTTAATTTTATCTTTTTTTCCAAGTCTCAAAAACCAATGTGGAAAATATCCCCTTTTAACCCATCTACCTTTCCAAAAAAATTTCCTTCTAAATTCATAGGCATCATAAATATCTTCATTTATTGATAAAATTTCTTGCTTTAATTCTTCTGTAATATATTCATCAGCATCTAAAAAAAGTACCCATTCACTTGAATCAGAAACTTTATTAAGACAAAAATTTTTTTGATTTGAAAAATTATCAAAAGATTTTTGATAAAATTTACAATTATATTTTAACGCAATATCTTTAGTTTTATCTTCTGAAAAAGAGTCAACAA
>CACOJM010000024.1 GCA_902627565.1 uncultured Pelagibacteraceae bacterium | reverse complement strand
TTAAAAGAATAAAAAATGTTGTAAAAATAATTCAAGCATATCATAAAAAAAAATATAAATTGATTATAGTATCATCTGCCATGAGTGGAGTTACCAATGATCTAGTTAAAAAATCAAAAGATATAAGCGACAATTTTTCTCCATCAGAGTATGATGTTTTAGTTTCTTCTGGTGAACAGGTTTCTTGCTCTCTAATTGCAGCTAGATTAATTCATATCGGATTAAAATCTAGATCATGGCTATCTTGGCAAATACCAGTTTTGACTGAAGGCCAACATAAAAATTCGAAAATAATTCTTATAAACAGAAACAAGATTTTGAATTATTTAAAACAAGGCGGGATACCAATTATAACTGGTTTTCAAGGAGTAAATAAAAAAGAAAGAGTAACTACTATAGGAAGAGGTGGTTCTGATGCAAGTGCGATAATGTTAGCTAAGTTCTTTAAAGCAGATAGATGTGTAATTTATACTGATGTAGAAGGAGTGTTCACCACAGATCCAAATAAATTAAAAAAAGCAAAAAAAATAAAAGTAATATCTTATGAGGAAATGTTGGAGATGGCTTCTTTAGGTGCCAAAGTTATGCAACCTGTATCAATACAAGATGCTCGATTAAATAGAATTAACATAGAGGTTAAATCCTCTTTTGCTAAAAAATCTGGAACTTTGATAACAAAAAAAGCAAACATAGTTAATGATAAAATTATAACTGGTATTACATCGACCCAAAATGATGCAAAGGTTACATTGGTTGGTGTTAAAGATCAGCCAGGTGTTGCTGCTTCAATTTTTAAGCCTTTATCTAAAAATTCAATAAATGTTGATATGGTAGTTCAAAATATCTCAGCTAATGGAAAAGAAACTGATTTAACTTTTACTATAAAACAAGATGATTTCAATAAAACAAAAAAAATTATTTTACAAAATAAAAATATTAAATTTAGAAAATTATTTCTTGAAAAAGGAGTTTCAAAAATTTCGATAATTGGAGTTGGTATGGTTACAACTCCTGGCGTGACATTTAGAATGTTTCAAGCTTTAGCAAATAAAAGAATAAATATTAAAGTTATTTCAACATCAGAAATAAAGATTTCTGTACTGATTAATAAAAAAGATGTTGGCAAAGCGTTAACTGTATTACATAAAGAGTTTAAATTAGATAAATAGAATGAACATAAGACCATTTAGAAATATTGAAAGACGAAAAACAAAAGTAATAAATGTGGGAAATGTAAAAGTTGGTGGAGAAAATCCTATATCAGTGCAGTCAATGACCAATACATTAACATCAGATGTAAAGGCTACAATTAAACAAATTCAAGATATACAATCTGAAGGAGCTGATATTGTCAGAGTTTCTTGTCCAGACGAGGTGTCATCAAAAGCTTTAAAAGAAATTACCAAGCATGTTGATGTTCCAATAGTTGCAGATATACACTTTCATTATAAGAGAGCAATTGAAGCAGCAGAAAATGGAGCAAGTTGTTTAAGGATAAATCCTGGTAACATTGGAGACAAAAAGAAAATTATGGAAGTAATTAAATCTGCAAAAGATCATAATTGCTCTATAAGAGTGGGAGTGAATGCTGGCTCATTAGAGAGAGATATTTTAGAAAAATTTAAAGAACCTTGTCCTGAAGCATTAGTAGAAAGTGCTATAAGAAATGTTAATATTTTGGAGGATGCAGATTTTATTAATATGAAAGTAAGTGTGAAATCCTCAGATGTTTTTTTATCCGTGGAGGCATATCGCCAGCTCTCAAGTAAAATAGATTATCCACTTCACTTAGGGATCACAGAGGCTGGTAGTTTTATTTCTGGAAGTATTAAATCTTCAATTGGTCTGGGGATTCTACTTAAAGAAGGTATCGGAGATACAATCAGGATATCTTTATCTGATGATCCTGTTCAAGAGGTAAAAATTGGAAATGAAATACTTAAATCATTAAATTTAAGGAATAGAGGAGTAAAAATTATTTCCTGCCCGTCATGCGCAAGACAAGGTTTTCAAGTAATTGATACAGTAAAAATTTTAGAGGAAAGATTATCCCATATAAAAACCCCAATTACTCTCTCGATTATAGGATGTGTTGTTAATGGACCTGGAGAGGCGGCGATGACAGATGTAGGAATTACTGGAGGTAAAAAGGGGAGTAATATGCTTTATCTCTCTGGAATTCAAAGCGAAAAAGTTATGAATGATGACATGATAAATAAAGTTATTGAAGAGGTTGAAAAAAAAGCGTCCGAATTGGAAAATATTTAATAATGATTCCAAATAAAACAATCAATGAGCTAATCATCAGACATTCTTCACTGGAAAAAGATTTAGCATCAGGAAATATAGAAAAAAAATTTTTTGCAGAAAAATCAAAGGAATATGCTGATTTAAACCAGATAATTGATATTGCAAAAAAATACCAATCTTTTGAAAAAGATAAGTCAGAATTAGAAAAAATTTTAAATGAAAAAAACACAGATGAAGAATTACTCAAAATGGCAAAAACAGAGCTTGAAAATTTAAAATTTGAAAATCAAAATAATGAGAAAACCTTAAAATTATTTTTAATTCCAAAAGATGAAGCAGACAAAAAAAATGCAATTATAGAAATTAGAGCTGGCACAGGAGGTTTAGAGGCAAGCCTTTTTGCCTCAGATCTTTTTAAGATGTACGAAAAAGTAAGTAACAAAAAAAAATGGTCAATGGAATTGATATCAATTTCAAAGAGTGAGGCCGGTGGGTTAAAAGAAGTTGTAGCGTCTATTAAAGGTATAAATATTTATTCAACTCTTAAATATGAAAGTGGCGTACATAGAGTGCAAAGGGTTCCGGATACAGAAACTCAAGGTAGGGTACATACCTCAGCAGCAACAGTGGCAGTTTTACCTGAGGCAGAGGAAGTTGATTTGAAAATAAATGAGTCTGACCTACGAATTGATGTTTTTAGAGCCGGAGGACCAGGAGGTCAATCAGTTAACACAACAGATAGTGCAGTTAGAATAACACACATTCCAACAGGAATATCCGTCTCACAACAAGATGAAAAATCACAACATAAGAACAAAGCAAAAGGGATGAAAATTTTAAGAGCTAGACTTTATGAATTAGAAAGGTCAAGAATTGAACAAGAGAGATCTGTAGATAGAAAAAATAAGATTGGCTCAGGAGATAGATCTGAAAGAATAAGAACATATAATTTTCCTCAAGGAAGGGTGACTGATCATAGAATTAATTTAACTCTTCATAAATTAGAAGAGTTTCTTGAGGGAGAAGCTTTTGATGAAATGATTGAGTCCTTATCGTTAAAAGCTCAAGAAGAAAGTCTTAGTAATTTATAAAATTATGAATATTTTATCAGCAATTGATCAAGCAAATAAATTGTTAGCTACTAAAGGAATAATTTCATCAAGACTTGACTGTGAAATCTTAATGTCAAAAGTAATCCAAACTAATAGAGT
>CACOJM010000023.1 GCA_902627565.1 uncultured Pelagibacteraceae bacterium | reverse complement strand
AAAAATAAGTTTAAACTTTTTATTTTTTTTTATAAATAAATTTTTTATATGATTTTTGTTTTTAACCATTATCTTGATATTTTTCACTACATCTTTTAGCTCTGGTTTTGAATAAATACCTAAAGAAAATTCTTTGATTAATTTAAATGCATCTCCCTTGGGCCCTATAAAAAATATTGGTAATTTATTTGCAGAATAATCATAAAGCTTTGATGGTATGACAGTTTTAAAAACTTTTTTATTTTTTAAGCTAGATAAACCAAAATCAAATTTTTTGTAGATATTGTTATTGATTTTTTTTTCGTTTAATTGGTTTATAATTATATTTTTAACTTTATAGGTCTTAACTTGATTAATTATTTGATTAATTTGTGAACCATTTCCAATAATATAAAAATTAACCTCTTTTTCAAAATATTTTGCAGCTTTTAAAATTATATTAAAATCCTGAGATAATCCAATCGTTCCATAAAATAAAATATTGATGTAATTTTTTTTAACTTTAAATTTACTATCTAACTTTTTATTTTTTTGGTTTTGTTTGGTAAATCCATTAGGTCTTAAAAGAACTTTATTTTCGCTAATTCCTTTCTTGATAATTTTTTTTTTAATTGACTCTGTGACACATAAAATTTTATTAGCATTCTTTAACATTATTCTTTCTAAAAAATATAAAATATTAATTAAAAATTTTGATTTGCTTAAATTAAGTTCTTTTATAGAGTCTACCCACATATCTCTTATTTCTATAAATACTTTGGTTCTTTTTATTTTTGCCGACAGCATGGTAAAAAAAGCCACGGGCAAAGGTGGAGATGAGCCTATAACTACATCACATTTTATAAATAAAGATAAAAAAAAGGAGGAAATTCCAAAAGATAAATAATCTAAAAAATTTAAGATTGAATTATCTTTTTTCGATATAAAAGACCAAATTCTAAATATTGTTAAATTACCATGATTTTCTTTTTTAAAAAAATTAAAATGTGAATATTTTTTAAATTTTTTCCCAAGAGGATGGTTTGGAAAACATGTGATTACAAAAACCTTATCTTTTTTACTCCAAAATTTTGCATGAGAGGTAGATCGATTAGCTAATGCATTTGCCTCTGGAAAATAGTTATCAGTAATTAATAAAATTTTCATTTTTAAAAAGTAAAATCTAAAATCTTACTTAATTTTTTTAATTTTTTATATTTTTTATGGGATACAAGTAGAACATTAAGCAAAAATTTTTTATTTAAATTTATTTTTGGATTTATGCTTAAATTTTTTTTAGTTTTTAAAGTGCTACTAAATATGTAGGGATCATGGATGTTTAATTTTATTTTTTTAAACTTGGATAATTTGTTTATTATTTTAAGTGAAGGACTTTGTCTGAAATCTGCAATATCAGCTTTATAGGTTGCTCCAAAAAAATTAATTTCTTTAATTTTATTTTTTTTTATATTACTTTGAATTATATTAGTGATAAATTTAGTTCTTAAATTATTAGCCTTGATACTAGAATTGAGTATTTTAAAATTTTGAAATTCACGTTTAATTAAAAAAAAGGGATCAATTGGAATACAATGACCGCCAACCCCAATACCAGGGTTTAATAAATTTATTCTTGGATGTAAGTTTGAAAGCTCAATAATTTCTTTTATATTTAAATTTTTTTTAAAAGCATAATTTGCCAATTCATTAACAAATCCAATTTGAACGTTTCTATAGGAATTCTCAACAAGTTTTGAAATTTCAGCAGTTTTATTGTCTGTTAAAAAGATTTTTTTGGAAAAATAACTAAATATTTTTTTAGCTTCTTTATTACTTTTTTCATTAATTCCACCTATTAGTCGTGGATTATTTTTTATTTCATAAAAAGAATTTCCTGGAAAAACTCTTTCTGGACAATAAGCCATAAAAAATTTTGGTTTTGTAATTGATCCATTAAAGAGTTTTTTATTTTTTCGAAATATAATTTCTTTGAGATAATCTGTGGTACCTAATTCAGAAGTAGTCTCAATTATTATTAAATTTTTTTCTTCAAGGACATCTGAAATTTTTTCCACAACATCTGTAAGAGGTAATATATTTTGCCTTAATTTTTTGTTAATATTCGAAGGCACTGTTATAATAAAAACATCGCTTCTTGATAATTTATCATGAATATCAAAATTTTTTTTTTTTATATTTTTTTTAAGTATGATCTTAACTTTCTTCTCATTCATTTTAGTTTTACCTTTTTTAATATCATTCAAAATTTTTTTATTATTGTCATAGCCAATAACCTTAAATTTATTAGTTTCAGAAAACAGAAGTAGTGTTGGTAGACCAACATATCCCAATCCAATTACAGTAATTTTTTTTTTCATATTCTTTTTTTTATGATTTTTATGATTTTCTTAGCTGAATTACCATTTCCATATATTTGGTATCTTTTATTATCTGAACTTTTTTTTATAATCTTTTTGTAATAAGAATAAATTTTATTAGTATTGCTACCAACCAAATACCCTATTTTACCTAGAATCTCTGGTCTCTCTGTTTTTTCCCTCAAAATCAAAATTTTTTTATTAAAAACGGAAGCCTCCTCTTGTATTCCACCTGAATCGCTTAAAATAATATCGGTCGTTTTAAGAATTTGAAGAGTTTCATAATAATTAATTGGATTAATTAATTTTATATTTGATATATTCTTTAAAATATGAATATTTTTTTTTATATTTGGATTTGGATGAACAGGATAAATTATTTCAACATTATTATTCCTAGAAATTTTTTTAACTGCGTCAAAAATCTGTTTTAAGGGTTTGCCAAAATTTTCTCTTCTATGAACTGTTAAAAATATCTTTATTTTTGACCTTTTAAAATTATTAATTAATTTTTGAAAATTTTGAGTTGTCTTGAATTTTTTTTTTAAAATCAATTGAACCGCATCTACAATTGTATTACCCGTGAGATACAAATTTTTTATATTTTCTTTTTTCAAATTTTTTATATTAAGTTGAGTAGGACAAAAATTTAAGTCAGATATTCTAGAAATAACAGTTCTATTTATCTCCTCAGGCCACGGCGACTCATTATCAAAAGTTCTCAAACCAGCCTCAACATGTGCTATCTTTATTTTTTTTAATTTAGATGTTATTGCTGCAGACATAGATGTAATTGTATCACCCTGGACAATCACTAAATCAGGTTTTTCAATATCTAAAATTTGATTTAATTTTTTAATTATTAAAAAATTTAGATTTTCAACTTTTTGATTAAATGTCATAAGGTCTAAATCATAATGCACTTTAATACTTAAAAGATTTAATACTTGCTTCAATAGACCTTTGTGTTGTGAGCTTACACATATTTTTGAAATAGTTGAATTATCTTTCTTTAATATTTCAATTAATGGAAAAAGTTTTATTGCCTCTGGTCTAGTTCCAAATATGAATAAAATCTTTTTTTTCATTTTTTTACAACAATCTCTGTTTTATTTTTTAGTCCGTTACACTCTATAATTAAAGATTTTATTCGCTTTTTATATCCAAATTTGGGATAGTAAAAGGAATTTTTAATTAATATTTTTTTTGAATTTGAAAAATGAATCAAACCATAAGATCGACCAATTTTGAAAGATACTGATTGATTATTCTTATAAAATAATTTGATAGCTGGTGAAAAGTGAAAATTTAAAAAGAAACCATCATTATAACCAATTATTTTATCGTCTATAAATATTTTATTTGAAATTAGATTCCATCTTCTTTTGTGCAAAATATTTTTAAAAATTTTACTAAATCCATCATGTGTGCATTCAATAATTTTTTTTTTTAAATTAATATTTAATTCCTTAATTTTTGATTTTTTTCCTATTCTAAATAAAGACCAAATTTGTGATGAGTTTTGATCATTAATATATAAACAATTGTGGAATTTTGTTGACCTTTCCTTATTTCTTTGATCGATGTCTGAATATGTTGAAATACCTTTATTGATAATAAATCTCTTATTATTAAGTGAAACCTCGAAACTCAAAGCATCTGCATGTGAATGACCAGGATTAAACACTGGATTTGGACCACAGCATTTTGATATCAAAAATATTTTTTTGTTTTTTAAAACTAAAAAAGATCTATCAAGCTGTTTTTTGCTAAAAGAAAAATTAATTTTTTTAAAATTTATTTTGA
>CACOJM010000022.1 GCA_902627565.1 uncultured Pelagibacteraceae bacterium | reverse complement strand
CATCAAAAAATATAATTAACTTATCTGAAGGCGAAAAAAAAAGAATTGGATTAATAAGAGTTTTAAATTCAAATTCTCAGATACTAATTTTTGATGAACCTACCTCTAATTTAGACAAAAAAAATACAAAAATATTTTTTGATAAAGTTAAGAAAATTAAAAATAAAACAATAATTATTGTTTCTCATAATAATAGTTTTAATCATATTTTTAACAAAGTAATAATAGTAAATTAAAAATGAAATATTTATCTTTAGATAGTATTGGTGTCTAGCTGCTATACTAGTTCTTCTATATCATTATAAGGTCAAAATATTCGAATTTGAATTTCAAGTTTTAAAAATTGAATTTAATCCAAGACTCTTAACTACTCTACTTAAAGATTTAGCATAGATCGGTTCATACATATCACATGCTTTACATGGACCTTCATAAATATTGTTTTCTTGATCATTAATCCATTTCATAAATTTAGGATTTTCATAACTAACAATATCTTTTAAATCTTGCTCATCTAGATGTCCTATTTTCATATATCTATGAGTATCTCTACAAGCACAAAGTATAACATGTTTATCTGCTGTAATTAGAAAAGAGTACAATCTTGTACAAGGACCACTTTTAAATGCATCATGGTCATCTTTTAATATAATATCTAGATCACCAATATCCTCTTTTGTAACTGTTCCTCCCCAATTTGTGTAATGAAAATGTTGACTTTTTTTAACTAATTGACTTTTTTTTTCAATTTGTATTATTAAATCAACAAGGTCACTTCTACCCTCAAATTTATCAAAACTAAAGTCCATGTAAGACCTTACTGCAAAATCAATCTGAAAATTAAGTTTTTCAATATTATCTCTTAAAAAAGTCAAATTTCTAATTAATCTTTTATAGCTTTTAGACTTTGAAATTTTTACAAAACTATCTTCATCATGACCATAGATACTTATTTTTAATTGTTTAAGTTTTTTCAAAGAAATGAAATTAATAATTTCATCTTCAGTAGGGAGTATAAAATTAGTTGTAAGTTGATAACCTTTAATTCCATGGTGATTATCAATATACTGTAATTTTGGAATTACATTTTTATCTGTAAAAACATCTCCAGTTAGTGGAGTTAATGAAATATTTCTATTAGTAAGTTTAGCAACTTGTTCAAGTTTAAACTTAAATTCTTCAAAATCATCTATTTTAAATTTACCATCAAATTTTTGATAACCACAAAAAACACATTTTAAATTGCAAACATTTGTTATCTCAATGCTATAAAAACTTTCAGGTATGTATTTTTTCTTGAAAAATCTGTTAATTGGAACAAACAATCTCCAATAAAAAAACTTTACGTTAGTTCTCAATCTAGATCTTAATTTAAAATAATTTTTTTTTAATTGCATTCCCCTAATAAACTAATAAATTTCAAATTTACAAATAAATTTGTGAATAATTTTACTATATATTAAACATTTTTTCACAATCTATTTATATTTAAACTAATATACTCGTTTTTTGTTAAATTAATAGATATGTTAAAAATAGAAGAGATATTTACTAGTCCTAAAAACGGAAATTACTTTTTTGGTTATTATGATAAATCTCAGATATCTAAAGATAAAAAATTTTATGCGTGTTTAAAAGTTAAAAATATTTTTCGATATCCCAAAAAAAACGAGACTGCAAAAATTGGTGTCTTCGATAAAAGGTCAAAATTCATAAAGCTAGATGAGACAAAGTGTTTTAATTTTCAACAAGGCGCTATGATAAACTGGATTTACATTAAAAATCAACCAAGCTTAATTTATAATGTAATAGACGATAAACAATTCAAATCGAGAATAGTTAATTTAAAAGGAAAAAAAATTAATATTGAATACCCTCTCTATTCTTTATCTCCAAATAATAAATATTTCTTAACAGTAAATTTTTATCATTTGACAAAATATAGAAGAGGATACAGTTACGGTTTATCAAATGTAAAAAAGGGAAATAAATTTTTTAAAGAAAATGAAGTTGGTATTTGGAAATATGATTTTAATAAAAAAAGATTAAAAAAATTAATTAGTTCAGACGATTTTCAGATAAATAATAATCAATTTTGGATTGAACATATTAATATATCGCCTAATAACTTCGATTTTGTTTTTCTTCTTAGATATAAAAAAAAAGATGGTGGTATTAACACTGATTTTTATTTAAGTGATATCAACAAAACAAAACTTATTAAGATTAATAATTCTGGAAGAACTTCCCATTTCAATTGGTTTGATAAAGAAAAGTTAGTTGTTTACGGTGGAATACAAAATAAATTTAACACTTTTAGAAAAACGAGCTTTGTACAAAATTTTCCGTTTATTAAAACTTTTTTGAAAATTTATCGTTTTTTTATAAATCACAATACAAAAATGTCGAAAAAAATAACGGGAGATTGTTATTATTTATTTAATACAAAAAAATTAAATTTTAAAAAAATAACAAATAATGAAATCAATCTTGAAGATGGACATCCTTGCGTAGAAACAAAAAAAAAACGTTATATGATCACAGATATTTATAGTGATTTGCCTAAAAAGAAACCATCCTTGTTATTATTTGATTTAAAAAAAAACAAAATTATTCAAAAAATTTATTTTAACTCTATTCAAAAATTAGATAATTCCCCTCTTAGATGTGATCTACATCCAAGAATTTTAAAAAATAGTACGTTGTTTTCAATTGATTTATTCATTGGAAGAAACAGAGCTTTTAAAGTATTTAGGATTAATAAAAAATGAAACAAATCTCAAAATGTAGAATATGTGGAAATAAAAAATTTGATTTAATAATGAGTCTTGGAAACCTTTACTTTACAGGACGATTTCCAAAAAAATTTCAGAAAGTCCCAAAAGCAATTTTAACATTAATTAAATGCAAAAAATGTGATTTAGTTCAACTACAACATAATTTCGATATGAGGCAGATGTATGGAAGTTTTTATGGTTATCAATCATCCTTAAATTCTTGGATGGTAAATCATTTAAAAAAAAATGTTCAAGACTTAAAAAAATATTTATCATCAAAAGATATTGTAATTGATATTGGAAGTAATGATGCAACCACACTAAATTTTTTTGAAAAAAAATTTAGAAAATATGGCTTCGATCCCTCAGCAAAAAAATTTTTAAAAAATTATAAGGATAACTCAAAATTAATTTGTGACTTTTTTAATTTTAAATCAATTAAAAAACTAAAGTTAGCAAATAAGGTAAAACTAATTACTTCTTTTGCTATGTTTTATGATCTAGAAAATCCAATAGCATTTGCCAAAAATATAGAAAAGACACTTGGCAAAGATGGTATTTGGTGTTTAGAGCAAAGTTATTTGCCTTCAATGTTGAAGACTAATGCTTTTGATACAATTTGTCATGAACACCTAGAATATTACTCTTTAAAACAAATTGAAAATATTATGTCTAAATCTGGATTAAAAGTATTTGATGTATCATTAAATAAAGCAAATGGAGGAAGTTTCAATTGTAAAGTTTGCAAGAAAAAATCTTCTTATAAAGTTAAAAAATCAGTTTTCAATTTGAGAAAATATGAAAAAAATTTTTTTTCAGACAAAAATATTTATAAAAAATTTGTAAAAAGGGTAAATAAAATTAATATTGATTTAATTAAAGTAATTAAAAAATTTATAAAGAGTGGTAAGAAAATTTATATTATTGGAGCCAGCACAAAAGGAAATGTTTTACTACAATATTTTGGCATTAATTCAAAATATATAACTGGAATTGGAGAAGTTAATAAAGAAAAATATAATCATTTCACACCTGGTACAAATATCAAAATACTTCCTGAAAAAAAAGTACTCTCAGATAATAAGGGTGTTTATTTAATATTACCATGGCATTTTAAAGATAATTTTCTCAAAAATAAAAAATTTAATAATAAAATTAAAATTTTTCCATTACCTAGGATTCATGTCATCAAATAATCAATTTACCTATTCTGTAATTTGTGCATCAAAAAATGAAGAGAAAGATATACATCATCTTTTAGATTCTTTTAAAAAAATAAAAGACTCTAATTCCGAATTATTAATAATAGATGACTCAACTGATAAAACTAAAAAAATTGTAGAAGAATATTCTTTTAAAGATAATAGAATAAAATTAATTAATGGTGAAAATAAAGGTTGCTGTGAAGCCAGAAATCTCGGTATAAATAATTCCAAAGGTGATATTATTATTTTCATGACTGCAGATAGTTTCTTTTCTTTCGATTTGACTGAGAAAATAGATAAGTACTATTCTCAAGGCTATGATGCTGTAATGCTTAACAGTAGAATTAGAAATTTAGAGAGCCCATATGCAAATTTTATTTATTGTACTCATTTAAGAAAATTAGAAAAAAAAGTAAAATTTAGTCCACTAACTACTCAAGGATACTCAATTAGAAAAAGTTCAGCTCTCGATGTTGGTCTTATAGAAAGTGGAAATTATAAGCCTAATGTGTGTAGAGATTGGACTTTAATTAAAAAAATGGATAAAAAAAATTATAAAAAAATCTTCTTAAAAGATTTACGTTGTGATCATATCGCCCCAGATAATCATAAAGTTTTTTTTAGTACTCATTATGCAAGGGGTCAGATGTCATCTGGATACAGTTATTTTTTTTTGAAAAATTCAAAATTTAAAA
>CACOJM010000021.1 GCA_902627565.1 uncultured Pelagibacteraceae bacterium | reverse complement strand
AACTTGAGAGTTTGATCATGGCTCAGAACGTACGCTGGCGGCACGCCTAACACATGCAAGTCGAACGAAGTAGCAATACTTAGTGGCAGACGGGTGAGTAACATGTAGGTATCTGCCCTTTGGCCTGGAATAACACGAGGAAACTTGTGCTAATACCGGATAAGTCTTTACGGAGAAAGCTTTATGCACCATTGGATGAGCCTGCACTTGATTAGTTTGTTGGTAGGGTAATGGCCTACCAAGACTTTGATCAATAGCTGATTTGAGAGGATGATCAGCCACATTGGGACTGAGACACGGCCCAAACTCCTACGGGAGGCAGCAGTGGGGAATCTTGCACAATGGAGGAAACTCTGATGCAGCGATGCCGCGTGAGTGAAGAAGGCCCTTGGGTTGTAAAGCTCTTTCGTCGGGGAAGAAAATGACTGTACCCGAATAAGAAGGTCCGGCTAACTTCGTGCCAGCAGCCGCGGTAATACGAAGGGACCTAGCGTAGTTCGGAATTACTGGGCTTAAAGAGTTCGTAGGTGGTTGAAAAAGTTGGTGGTGAAATCCCAGAGCTTAACTCTGGAACTGCCATCAAAACTTTTCAGCTAGAGTTTGATAGAGGAAAGCAGAATTTCTAGTGTAGAGGTGAAATTCGTAGATATTAGAAAGAATACCAATTGCGAAGGCAGCTTTCTGGATCATTACTGACACTGAGGAACGAAAGCATGGGTAGCGAAGAGGATTAGATACCCTCGTAGTCCATGCCGTAAACGATGTGTGTTAGACGTTGGAAATTTATTTTCAGTGTCGCAGCGAAAGCGATAAACACACCGCCTGGGGAGTACGACCGCAAGGTTAAAACTCAAATGAATTGACGGGGACCCGCACAAGTAGTGGAGCATGTGGTTTAATTCGAAGATACGCGCAGAACCTTACCAACACTTGACATGTTCGTCGCGACTTTAAGAGATTAAAGTTTTCGGTTCGGCCGGACGAAACACAGGTGCTGCATGGCTGTCGTCAGCTCGTGTCGTGAGATGTTGGGTTAAGTCCCGCAACGAGCGCAACCCTCACTTTTAGTTGCCATCATTTAGTTGGGCACTCTGAAAGAACTGCCAGTGATAAGCTGGAGGAAGGTGGGGATGACGTCAAGTCCTCATGGCCCTTACGTGTTGGGCTACACACGTGCTACAATGATATTTACAAAAGGAAGCAAGACGGCGACGTTAAGCAAATCCTTAAAAAATATCTCAGTTCGGATTGCACTCTGCAACTCGAGTGCATGAAGCTGGAATTACTAGTAATCGTGGATCAGCGTGCCACGGTGAATGCGTTCCCGGGTCTTGTACACACCGCCCGTCACACCATGGGAGTTGGTTCTACCTTAAGGCAAGGTTTTAAACCCTTGACCACGGTATAGTCAGCGACTGGGGTGAAGTCGTAACAAGGTAGCCGTAGGGGAACCTGCGGCTGGATTACCTCCTTTCTAAGGATGAGTGAAATATTATTTCACTCTAAATAATATACAGGTTAATGTTGACCGTCCTCATTTCTCTTCTTAAAGTAGTGTTTCTCTTGCATGGGGGCCGGTAGCTCAGTTGGTTAGAGCACACCCTTGATAAGGGTGGGGTCGAAAGTTCGAGTCTTTCTCGGCCCACCAATTATTATAAAATCTTGGGGGATTAGCTCAGCTGGGAGAGCGCCTGATTTGCATTCAGGAGGTCAGCGGTTCGATCCCGCTATCCTCCACCAGAAACACTTAGCTATATGAAATCGTGAATAAAAATAATTAATATCAATATCTATATCCGAACATTAGAAATGTTATTAACTAATGTTCAAATAAAAATTTGATTCAACACAGAATTTTTTTCTGTGCATAAATCAAGCGTTTAAGGGCGTGTGGCGGATGCCTTGGCACTGAAAGACGATGAAGGACGTGATATACTGCGATAAGTTTCGGGGAGCTGTATGTAAGCTTTGATCCGAAAATTTCCGAATGGGGAAACCCACCACTTTATGTGGTACTTTAAACTGAATACATAGGTTTAAAGAGATAACCTGGAGAACTGAAACATCTAAGTAACCAGAGGAAAAGAAATCAATTGAGATTCCGTTAGTAGTGGCGAGCGAAAGCGGAAAAGGCCAGTAATTTTATTAAAAAAATTTGAATAGTTTGGAAAAGCTAACCAAAGAGGGTGATAGTCCCGTATGAGTAATGTTTAATAAAATTCTTGAGTAAAGCGGGACACGTGAAATCCTGCTCGAATATAGGGGGACCACCCTCTAAGCCTAAATACTCTTCAGTGACCGATAGTGAACTAGTACCGTGAGGGAAAGGTGAAAAGAACCCCTATTAGGGGAGTGAAATAGAACCTGAAACCGCATGCCTACAATCAGTCGAAGCTCTTTTTAGAGTGACGGCGTACCTTTTGTATAATGGGTCAGTGACTTAATTTATTAAGCAAGCTTAAGCCATCTAGGTGTAGGCGCAGCGAAAGCAAGTCTTAATAGGGCGAATAGTTTAATGAATTAGACCCGAAAACGAATGAGCTTACCATGAGCAGGTTGAAAGTAAGGTAACACTTACCGGAGGACCGAACCAGTTGACGTTGAAAAGTCTTTGGATGACTTGTGGTAAGGGGTGAAAGGCCAACCAAATTCGTAGATAGCTGGTTTTCCGCGAAAACTATTTAGGTAGTGCGTTGAATAAATAGATGTTTAGAGGTAGAGCACTAAATGGGCTAGGGGGAAGAGATTCTTACCAAACCTAATAAAACTCCGAATGCTAAACATTGTTCTTCAGCAGACAGACTGTGGGTGCTAAGGTCCATGGTCGAGAGGGAAAGAGCCCAGACCACCAGATAAGGTCCCCAAATTATGATTAAGTGTGAAAGGATGTGGAAATTCCTTAACAGCCGGGAGGTTGGCTTAGAAGCAGCCATCCTTTAAAGATAGCGTAACAGCTCACCGGTCTAATAGAGTTTCTGCGCCGAAGATGTAACGGGGCTAAAATCATATACCGAATCTGTGGATTTATAATTTTTTCGAAAATTATAACTGGTAGCGGAACGTTCTGTAAGCCTGTGAAGGAATACCCGTGAGGGATTCTGGAGGTATCAGAAGTGCGAATGCTGACATAAGTAACGATAAAAGAAGTGAAAAACTTCTTCGCCGAAAATCCAAGGGTTTCTGCGCAAGGTTAATCCGCGCAGAGTTAGTCGGCACCTAAGGCGAGGGCGAAAGCCGTAGTCGATGGAAATAAGGTTAATATTCCTTAACCAGATGGAAGTGACGAATCTTGTAAGTTGTAAGTTCTTAATGGATTGAACTTGCCGCGAAAAGGTTCCAAGAAATAGCTCCATCATTAGACCGTACCCTAAACCGACACAGGTGGATTAATAGAGTATATTTAGGCGCTTGAGAGAATGATGTTGAAGGAACTCGGCAAAATGCTTCCGTAACTTCGGAATAAGGAAGACCTTTTTGTAGGCAACTATATGAAGGTGGCACAAGCCAGGGAGAAGCGACTGTTTATCAAAAACACAGGGCTCTGCTAACACGTAAGTGGATGTATAGGGTCTGACGCCTGCCCGGTGCTGGAAGGTTAATGCGATGGGTGCAAGCTCATTTCTGAAGCCCCAGTAAACGGCGGCCGTAACTATAACGGTCCTAAGGTAGCGAAATTCCTTGTCGGGTAAGTTCCGACCTGCATGAATGGCGTAACGATTTCTCCGCTGTCTCCAACATCAACTCAGTGAAATTGAATTCTCCGTGAAGATGCGGAGTTCGCGTAGTTAGACGGAAAGACCCCGTGCACCTTTACTGCAACTTTACATTGGTGTTAGGAAAAACATATTTAGCATAGGAGGGAGACATTGAAGCAGAGGCGTCAGCTTTTGTGGAGTCACCAGTGAAATACCTCTTTTGTTTTTCTTGATATCTAACTGATAGCCGTAATCCGGCATCAAGACATTGTATGGTGGGTAGTTTGACTGGGGCGGTCGCCTCCCAAATAGTAACGGAGGCGTGCGAAGGTAAGCTCAGAACGGTCAGAAATCGTTCGTAGAGTGCAATGGCATAAGCTTGCCTGACTGTGAGACTGACAAGTCGAGCAGAGACGAAAGTCGGTCATAGTGATCCGGTGGTTCTGAGTGGAAGGGCCATCGCTCAACGGATAAAAGGTACGCCGGGGATAACAGGCTGATACTGCCCAAGAGCTCATATCGACGGCAGTGTTTGGCACCTCGATGTCGGCTCATCACATCCTGGGGCTGGAGCAGGTCCCAAGGGTTTGGCTGTTCGCCAATTAAAGTGGTACGTGAGCTGGGTTCAGAACGTCGTGAGACAGTTCGGTCCCTATCTGCTATGCGTGTAGAAGAATTGAGAGGAGTTGACCCTAGTACGAGAGGACCGGGTTGAACATACCACTGGTGGACCGGTTGTAGCGCCAGCTGCAGTGCCGGGTAGCTAAGTATGGACGAGATAACTGCTGAAAGCATCTAAGCGGGAAACTCACCTCAAAACTAGTTCTTCCTATAGAGCCGTGGTAGACCACCACGTTGATAGGCTGGATGTGGAAGCGCAGTAATGCGTGCAGCTGACCAGTACTAATAGCTCAATTGGCTTGATTTATGCACTGAAAAAAATTTTTTGCTAATTGATTTAAAATAAATAACTGAAACAATTAGATATATAAAAATAGAATTGAAATTATTAAAAAAACTACCTGTTGGAATTAAAGGAAAAAAAATGATCAACAAAGGTACTATAAGATAATAACGTTTTGATCTAAGTATTCTTCTAAATAAAACGATTATTAGTATTAAAAAAATAGAAGTTCCTATCAATCCTGTTTCAGAAAGTAATTCCATATAAATGTTATGTGGGTGTGTTGTACAAATATTATTTAAAAAGTTTTTCTTATCAATAAAATAATTTTTATTTAAAAAATCTTTTGTATTTTTATTATCTTTAATATCTTCACATGCATATCTAAAATTTCTTTGACCGACACCAAATAAAATATTGTTTTTAAAAATTTCTATAGAGGAAAAATAATGTGCAAAATATCCTCGATTAAAAACTTTAAGTTTTATATTATTATCATGGGCCTCATCTTTTTTTTGTATATATTCTATGAAATCGTAATTTAAATCTAAAATTCTATCGGCGATAAAGCTAGAATTTTTTATATAAAGTGGCAAACATATAATTAATGATAAAAAAAAAGTTAAAAATGTTTTTTTTTTAAATAAAAAAAAATAAATTAAAATAGAGATTAATAAGATTAGAAAAAGAATAAAACTACTTCTTTCACCACTGATAATTATTGAAAAAAAAACCAAATTAGTAATGATTAAAAAAAATATTAAATATCTATTTAAGTAAAAAATTTTTTCGAAATTAAGAGAGAAATATATTAAATAAAATTTTAAAATTACGCCTCCAATGATATATTCTTGGTTGTATGGACCAGATAATCGGCCAATTGAAGATTTTGGATTACCCAGGA
>CACOJM010000020.1 GCA_902627565.1 uncultured Pelagibacteraceae bacterium | reverse complement strand
AAAGAAAACAATATTAAGTTTAGTCTAGCTATCTATCCATGGCCCCAAAATTTAATTAATACTGAAAATAACACGTTTTACAGAGAAGAATGGAAAAATTTTTGTCAAAATAAATGTGAATATTTTATTGACTATTTTGATGATTTCATTGAAGAGGTGAATAACATTGGCTTTGAAAAAGTCTATGAAAAATATTTTTTTTGGAATGATGTACATTTTAATAAAGAGGGAAATTTGTTGATTGCAAATAAGATTATTAAATTATTATTAAACAAAGAATAGATACTAGCAGAATATTGGATCTTGAGATAAAATAAAAAAAATTTACTTATTCCTCTTGTTCAATTATAAATATTGGCATAAACACTCATGAAAATAACAAATGCCCTCGTGGTGAAATTGGTAGACACAAAGGACTTAAAATCCTTGCCGCTTGCGGAGTGCCAGTTCGAGTCTGGCCGAGGGCACCATTAAAATGAGTAAGTTTCAAATTATCTCTGATAACAACAATAAATCTTCAAGTATAAAAAAATCATTAGTAAAGATATTAAATAGAAGTGAAATCAAGAGACCCAATCTAATAATTGTTATTGGCGGTGATGGTTTTATGCTTCAAACTTTAAAAAAGAATAGAAATTCAAAAAAATCTTTTTATGGTATAAATTCAGGAAACTATGGTTTTCTGATGAACAAATACTCATCAAAAAATTTAATCAAGAATTTGTCAAAAGCTAAAATGATTTCTATTTCACCATTAGAAATGACTGTTAGTAATAAAAGTAATCAAAGTAAAAAACATATAGCCATTAATGAAGTGTCAATCTTAAGACAAAGTCGTCAAGCAGCGTCGCTATCAATAGATTATGGATCTAAAAAACTAATTAAAAATTTGGTTTCTGATGGCGTTCTAGTCTCTACACCAGCTGGCAGTACAGCTTATAATTTATCTGTACATGGACCTATTTTGAGTCTCAATTCAAAAAAGTTGTCAATCTCACCAATCAGTGCTTTTAGACCACGAAGATGGAAAGGCAAAATAGTAAGCGATAGATCAAAAATAACTATTAAAAATCTCAACGCTAAAAAAAGACCTATTAGTGCAGTAGCTGACAATATTGAAGTGAGAAACGCAAAAAAAATAACTATCAAAACAAATAAGAATATTAAATTTAATCTTTTATATGACAAAAATAGAAGTTTACAAAAGAAAATTAAAATAGAACAAATTAGAAGAGAAACATCTTGATTTAAAGTTAAACCTAGACTTAAGAATGAAAAAAGCTTTTTTATTTGTTTTATTTTTCCTAACTTTATTTATTTCGAATTCATTTGCTGAATTTACTTTTGTACAAACAAAAGATGTTTCATCAGATACTCCTGGTATTAGAGGAATAAACTTTAACCCAGACGGCACAAGAATGTATATAACTAATCGGGAGTCAGACCCTGATAAGAAAGCATACTTAATTGAATACTCTCTAACCACACCATTTGATATAAGCACTGCTACCATATCTTTTACTGGAGGGACGCCAAAAGGAACTGCATTAACATGTGCGGCAGAGGGAGTTGGTCAAATGAACTTCCCTCATTCAATTGAATTTAACCCTGATGGAACAAGAATGTTTGTAACTACAAATGAAGGGATTGGTTCTTTTAGTTTTGGTGTTTGGCAATTTAAATTAACCACTCCTTATGACTCAACCACTTTAGTTTGCGAAAAAATATATGAGATAGCCATAGGTGACGAAAATCAATTAAGAACTTTGGCTTTTAAACCTGATGGAACACGAATGTTTATTGGTGGAAATAAAAACGATAAATTGAGACAATATGATTTAGCAAATCCTTTTGATCTTAGATCGGGAGTTACCCCAGGGGGAACTTCTGACTCCTTGGTAAGTGCTGATACCAATATGAGAAATATTCAATTCAATCCAGATGGAACTCAATTATTTTTCGCTGGTAATGAAAACACAAGAATGAACAAATACTCCTTAAGCACAGCTTACGATATCACAACTCTATCTTCTACTTTTACTACATTTGATTTAGGAAGCAGAACAAATAACATGATGGGATTTATATTTGCTTCAAACTTTACAAAATTATTCGTTACCAGTGACGATGGTTCTGGTTCAGGTACTAATCAAATTCATGAATATGAAATTGATTGTGCAGGAACAATAACTTGTGCTGATCCTTCTGCTAATTCTGATGTTAAAGCAATTATTGAGGCAAATGTTGAGTCTGCTAAACGTATAATTAGAAATAATACTCTTCCAATATTTCACAGAACTGAATGGTTAAGAAGACATAAAAATAAAGATAACCTTTCAAACTTAAATGCGGAAATTGATTTTACAAATCAAAAAATTGCAAAATTAGCTAGTGCTTTAAATATTCTTAAAAAGGAAAAAGATAGAACTTATAGTAGTGATGATTGGTTTGAATGGAGCGAGGGTAGAATTGGTCTTGGTAAAAAAGATGCAAATGATGCATCATCAAGGGATATTCATAGCTATGGTTTCTCAATTGGTGCAGATAGAATTAAAAAAGATGATAGAGACTCAATGTATGGTTTTGTTTTTCAGTATGGAAATGATGATGTTGAAATTGGAGGTAATGGCACAAATCTAAATACAGACTCATACAGCATTGCTTTATATGATACGAAGTTAAGAGATGATCAATTTTTTAGAGATAGTGTTATTGGTTTAAGTTTATTACATATTGATCACCAAAGAGTAATCAATGACAATACTTTAAGAGGTGATAGAGAGGGGCAGCAAATATATGGCTCAATTAATTTTGGAAAAAGATTGGTCGATGAAGAACTTAATTATAATCCAGGAATAAAATTAGATTTAGGATATACAAAATTAAAAGCTTTTAGAGAAAAAACCACAATAGGAAATGCTTTAACTGACTCATTAATATATAATGAACAAAATATTAAAACTGCATTAGCAACAATTGGATTACTTTTTGATACAGCAAATCAACAGGAAGAAAGAACAACTAATCATCATGGAAGATTAGAGTATGTAGGAGATTTTAGTCCATCTTCGACTGCAGAATTTTATTACTTAAATGATCAAAGCACTAATTATGAATATAAAGCCGAAAATAAATCTAAACATAATTATAGAATTGGATACGGTTTTGACATAACCTATATATCAGGGTGGTCAATAGTAACAAACTTTGAAAGATTTGGTGCATCTGGAAAAGGCTATGTTAATGAGTTCTATTTATTATTAGGATATGTTCCAATAGGTGATACCGAATATGCTATGAGTTTAGATAATGACAAAGCATATTTAACTTATAAAAAAAATTTAAAAGGTTTTGATATCGAAATGAGCTCAAACTATAGTTTAATGAGTGAAATACCTGACTATGGAGCTAATATAATTATAAGTAATAACTTTTAATTGTGCCCCCGCACGGATTCGAACCGCGGACCTATTGATTACAAATCAATTGCTAAAATTTAAATAAACATTTATTTGCAACATTATTTCATAATTAATTAATACGTGACAACAATCTGACGACAATGCTAAACTTGGTTAATGAAACCGCATGAACGAATTATATTTTTTATAATTATGACTGGACTGTGGGGTGCAACTACAGTTTTGTTAATCCTGGGCATTCCGTTTACAATCATTGATAGTTTGTTTGGATCTAATTTAACTAGCATACTAGATACAATAATGTCTGGTGGTGAAATTGGTTTATTTAAAGTTTGGCTTTGCGGTCTTCCACTTTCATTTTTAACAGATATGCATAAAAAAAGATGAAAAAACTTTTAGGGATCGTGGTTCAATTTTAAATGCCCACTTGGAGAGAAGATACTATTCAAGCATTAAAAAATTTAGGTGGTGTTGCACATTTATCTGAAATTCATAAAGAGGTAGAAAAACTACGAAAAGGTAAATTAAATAATACTTGGACTCAAACTGTCCAAAGAGAACTTGAAACATATTCTTCAGACTCAGAGGCTTATGGTGGTGGTAAAGATATTTTTTATATGGCCGAAGGTAAAGGTAAAGGTGTCTGGGGATTAAGAAATTTAAATGAAGGTCAAAGAGTATTCGGAGAAATTCAAGGAACTCAAGTCGGTCAAATTTTTAAAGATAGAAAAGAACTTGCTGCATCAGGAATTCATACTCCACCTATGGCAGGTATATGGGGGAGTGCGGATGATGGAGCAAGCTCAATTGTTTTATCTGGTGGTTATGAGGATGATATAGATGATTGGAATAATATTCTTTATACTGGTCAAGGTGGCCAGGATAAACCAGGTGGAAAACAAGTTGCTGATCAAGAATTTACTTTAGGTAATGAAGGATTAAGAATTAGTTGCAAATATAATCTACCCGTAAGAGTTACAAGAGGATTTCAAATCAAAAATGGCCCTCCAAAAGGTTATAGATACGATGGAATATATTACGTAAAAAACTATGAACGTGTAAAAGGAAAAAGCGGATTTTATGTATGTAGGTTTTATTTAACCACAGAAAAATCTGTTGAAAAATTTGAAACAGAATTAGAGCACACTTTAAAAAATGATTATAAAAAAACTGAGAGAAAAAAATCTACAATAAATGTTATTCAGCGAAATCCTAAGTGGCCAGAGTATGTTAAAAAACTTTATGAGAATAAATGTCAGGTCTGCAACATATATTTGAAAACACACGATGGAGCAGTTTCTATTGGTGCTCACATAAAAGGATTAGGAAAAGCACACAAAGGTCCTGATCAAGTAAACAATATTATTTGTTTATGTCCAAATCATCATAGTCAATTTGATGGTTTTGGTTTTTATATTGACTCAGAAACTTTTGAAATAAAAGGTTTGGAAGGGTACGAAGGAAAAAAATTAACAGTCAAAGATGGACACAATATCGATAAAGAATTTTTTAAGTATCACCACGAGCAATACAAGAAACATAACTAAAAAGACCACTTGATTTGACAACAAACTGACAACAATCTGACAACACTAATTGTCGTCATAATAGTGTTTGCAGAAATAATTTTGATGAAAAAGTAAGTTTGATGGTGCCCCCGCACGGATTCGAACCGCGGACCTATTGATTACAAATCAATTGCTCTACCAGCTGAGCTACAAGGGCATGCGCAATAATTATTAATAATTCTTAAATTAATCAACTCTTTTTTTTCAAATAACTTAAATGATGAAACACAACAGCAGCACTATTAGAGACATTTAGACTTTCTACTTTATTATTAATGTCTATCTTTACTAAAAAATCAGCATATTTTGATGTGTGTTGGTGCATACCAAATCCCTCAGAACCGAATAAAAGAATATTATTTCCTTTCCACTCTATTTTTGTAAAATCTTTGTCACCTTTACCATCAAAACCATAAACCCAAAAATTTTTATCCTTAAGGTTTTTTAAGGTAGAATTTATATTAGATACCTCAAAAATATTTATATATTCAATTGCTCCACTTGAAGCTTTATACATAAGTTTACTTTCATTTGGATAGTGTCTCTCCTTAATAATAATTCCATCGATATTAAAGGATACTGCACTTCTTATTAAGGCCCCTATGT
>CACOJM010000019.1 GCA_902627565.1 uncultured Pelagibacteraceae bacterium | reverse complement strand
GCCAGAATTAAGAATATATAATCAACCCAATATTTCCACTAGCGAAGCAGATATTAAAACAGGTTTTTTAAATGATAAATTTATGACCATTAATATTGTTCAAAATCAGGAATATTTTAATGTTAGATATCAAGTTAAACCTCTAATGATTTGGATTTGGGTTTCTGTATTACTGATAACATTTGGTGGTTTGTTAAGTTTGGTAAGAAAAAAATATGAAAATTAAACCTTTGCCAATAATCGTAACTTTTTTGTTTTTGATATTTTTTTTTGGTTTTTTTCAAGGCCTAAAAAATCCAAACATTTATGAACCACGTATAAGTCAAGATCAGGAAATTCCTTTTTTTACAGCACAATTATTTAACTCAAAAACTGAAATCAATTCAAATGAAATTTTTGCTGGTAATAAATTTTATTTATTAAATATTTGGTCGTCTTGGTGTGTACCATGTAAATTTGAGCACAAATTTTTAATTCAATTGAACAAAGAACAAAATCTAGAAATTGTAGGCCTAAATTACAAAGATAATGTTAAAAATGCCAAAAACTATTTAGAGGAGTTAAGTAATCCCTATGATATCTTAATTTCTGATAAAAATGGTTTAACAGCTATTGAATGGGGTGCCTATGGAGTACCAGAAACCTTTTTAATATATGATAAAAAAATTTTAAAAAAAATTATTGGACCTATAACTAATGACTCAATGAATGAAATTAAAGAATTAATAAAGACATGAAACTTAATCAATATTTTCTAATAATTTTTTTTGTATTTTGTTCGAATTTAACCTTTGCTGGAGAAAAAAATTTACAAAATGAAATAACGAAAAATTTAAGATGTCTGATTTGTCAAGGACAATCCGTTTATGATTCTGACTCGGAATTTGCGAATAGTATAAAAAGTTTAGTTGCCGAAAAATTAAAAGAGGGTAATTCAGAAAAAGAAATTTATAAATATTTGAAGGCTAGATATGGTGATTGGATATTATATGATCCAGAATTTTCAAAAAATACTTATTTTTTATGGTTATTGCCGCTGTTATTGTTCCTATTTGGGGGTGCAATAATATTTAAATTATTTAATATAAGGAAAAACTAAGTATATTGCTGTCAATGAATTTTAAAAGATTATATTTAATAATAGTTTTATTTCTGATTACCCCTTTTTCTCTTAATTCTGAGGAAAACGTATTAAGTCAGAGTGATAAAGTTTTTAGTGTTTATTCGGGTATGTTTGATTTTAGTGATGATGGAAAAAGAAGTACTTTAATTGGTTTCCAACATCAAAACGAAAATTTAAATAGAGATACTTTTTTAGGAAATTTATCTCCAATTACCGGTGCTCTAATCACAGCTGATAATGCTGGATATATTTATACGGGTGTTCAAGCACAATATAAGATTGGAAAATTGCACATAACTCCTAGTTTTACACCCGGTTTATATCATGAAGGAGATGGTAAAGATTTAGGTCATATTTTAGAATTCAAGAGCGAAGTTCAGATTTCTTTAGATATTTTTAAAGATAGTGAACTTGGATTTTCTTATAATCATATATCTAATGCTAGTTTAGGGGATAAAAATCCTGGGGCAAATAGTTATATGTTTAATTTTTTCAAAAGCTTTTAATCTTATAATATGAGATTAAAAGATTGTCATAATTTTAGTGATTTTAGAAAATTAGCTGAAAAAAAACTTCCATCGCCAATTTTTCATTACATTGATGGCGCAGCGGATGATGAAATTACCTACGCAAGAAATACAAGTGCATTTGATGATGTTGATTTAGTTCCAAATGTTTTGAGAGGTGTTGAGAATGTAGATTTATCAACGACAATATTTGGAAAAAAATTAGATCTTCCTTTTTATTTATCACCAACTGCTCTTCAAAGGCTTTTTCATTATGATGGAGAAAGAGCTGTAGGAAAAGCAGCTAAAAAATTTAATACAATGTTTGGTGTTTCTGCTTTAGCAACAGTTAGTGTTGAAGAAATTTCATCAATGATTGATACACCTAAAATGTTTCAGTTTTATTTTCATAAAGATCGAGGGCTAAATGACTCTTGTTTGGAGCGGGCTAAAGCAGCTAAATTTGATGTTATGGCCTTGACAGTCGATACTATAACTGGAGGAAATCGTGAAAGAGACTTAAGAACTGGTTTTACATCTCCACCAAAATTAACTTTATCCAGTTTATTTAGTTTTGCAACAAAACCAATGTGGGGAATAAATTATTTAACAAAAGGAAAATTTGAATTACCACATCTGCAAGATTTTGTAAAAGAAGGCACAAGTACAAACTCTTCTATAGGAAATTATTTTTCTACTATGTTAGATCAATCAATGAATTGGAAAGATGCAGAAAAACTTTGTTCCCAGTGGGGAGGTCATTTTGCGCTAAAAGGTATAATGAGTGTTGAGGATGCAAAAAAGGCAGTTGATATAGGATGTACGGGAATTATGGTTTCAAATCATGGTGGACGTCAACTTGATGGATCAAGATCACCTTTCGACCAGCTTGCAGAAATCGTAGATGCGGTTGGTGATAAACTTGATGTTATATGTGAGGGGGGTATTCATAGAGGAACTCATATGCTTAAAGCATTATCGCTCGGCGCAAAAGCATGTTCTGGTGGAAGGCTTTATCTTTATGCATTGGCTGCTGCGGGCCAACCAGGTGTTGAAAGAGCTTTGGAATTATATAAATCAGAATTAGTTAGAGATATGAAATTAATGGGATGTACAAAAATATCTGATCTCAATAGAAATAACTTAAGATTTAGAAGATAGTGAGTTTACAAAATTGCTATAACTTTAACGATTTTAGAAAACTTGCGAAAAAAAAATTACCTTCGCCAATATTTCATTACATCGATGGTGGTGCTGATGATGAAATCACTCTTAAAAGGAATACGAATTCTTTTGATGATTGTGATTTAGTTCCTAATATTTTAGCAAGTGTTGGAAGACCAGACCTATCAACAACCATTTTTGGCAAAAAAATTGATATGCCTGTTTTTTTATCACCGTGCGCAATGCAAAGACTTTATCACCATGAAGGTGATAAAGCTTCAGCCAGAGCAGCTGAAAAATTTGGAACAATATATAGCATGTCTACAATGGCAAATAATACAATAGAGGAGATTTCAAATATTTCTGGTGGCCCAAAGTTATTTCAGCTTTATGTTCATAAAGATCAGTCTATCACCGATGATTTGATTGATCGTTGCCGTAGATCAGGATTTGATGGAATGTGTTTAACAGTTGATACTTTAGTTGCAGGTAACAGAGAAAGAGATCATCGAACAGGTTTTACAACTCCTCCAAGATTGACTTTACAAAGTTTAATGAGCTTTGCTCTTCATCCTAGTTGGGTACTTAATTATCTTACCCATGGTAAATTTAAGTTAGCAAACGTTGCATCAAAAACTGACAAAGGTACTAATATTGCAAAATCTGTTATTGAATATATTAACGAACAATACGATCCTGCAATGAATTGGAAAGATGCGGAGTATTGTGTAAAAAAGTGGAATGGACCTTTCGCATTAAAGGGAGTTATGTCAGTTGAGGATGCAAAAAAAGCAATTGATATAGGGTGTACAGCTATAATGATCTCAAACCATGGTGGAAGGCAACTTGATGGATCGAGATCACCTTTTGATCAAGTTAAGGCAATCTCAGATGCAGTTGGTGACAAATTAGAAATTATTTTAGATGGAGGAGTTAGAAGAGGAACTCATGTACTAAAAGCAATTGCAGCTGGTGCAAAAGCTTGTAGTTTTGGTAAAATGTTTTTGTTCTCTTTAGCCGCAGGTGGTCAGCAAGGTGTTGAACATTTGTTGAAAAATATGCACGATGAAATAAATAGAAATATGATCTTAATGGGGTGTAAAAATTTAAAAGAGTTGAATAGTTCAAAATTAATTTATAGAAATAGACCCAATATATAAAAAAATTGATATTATGAAATTAGCACAAAATTTAAATAATTTAGGTACAGAAACAGCATTCTCGGTTTTAGCAGAAGCTAAAGCATTAGAGGCAAAAGGAAACCCAATGATACATTTAGGATTAGGACAACCGGATTTTAAAACACCTAAGCACGTTGTTGAAGCTGCAAAAAAAGCATTGGACGATGGACATCATGGTTATGTTTTGTCTAATGGAATTCTAGAGTGTAGACAAGCTGTTACAAGATGGATTAAAAAACGTTACAATGCGGATGTAGATCCTGAGAGAATTCTAATTATGCCCGGTGGTAAACCCACAATGAGTTATGCTATTCAATGTTTTGGTGAACCTGGTGCAGAAATTATCCATCCAACTCCTGCATTTCCAATTTATGAATCTATGATTAATTATACTGGTTCAACTTCTGTACCATACGATTTGACAGAAGATAAAGATTTAAAATTTAACCCTGAAAAAATATTGTCTTTAATTACTGATAAAACAAGATTGTTGATACTTATAAATCCAAATAATCCTACAGGAAGTTTTGTAGAAAAATCAGATATAGATGTATTAGCTGAAGGACTAAAAAAGCATCCACACGTAACTATTTTAAGTGATGAGATTTATAGTAGACAAATTTTCGATAATAAAGAAATGCCATCATTTTTTAATTATCCTGAATTGAGAGATAGACTAATTGTACTTGAGGGGTGGAGTAAAGCTTACTCTATGACAGGTTGGAGATTAGGTTGGAGTTTTTGGCCTAAAGAATTGGTGCCACATGTAAATAAGCTTTTAATAAATAGTGTATCATGTGTTAATGCTGCAGCGCAATATGCAGGAATAGCAGCTTTAGACGGTCCAGATGACTCAATAAATGAAATGATGGAAAAATTTACAGCTAGAAGAAACTTAATTCATCAAGGTCTGAATGAATTACCTGGTGTAGAATGCAGTTTACCTGGTGGCGCTTTTTATGCTTTCCCAAAAGTTATTGGAACAGGAATGAATGGATCTGAATTTTGTAAAAAAGCAATGCATGAAGCGGGGGTAGCTATAGTTCCTGGTACTGCATTTGGGAAAACTTGTAACGATTATGTAAGATTTAGTTTCGCTGCATCAAGAGATAATATCTCTCAAGCGCTAGAAAATATAAAGAAAATGCTTACTAAATAAGCTGTATTTTTAAAGTAATTTTTACTAATATTCGTAGAATATGTATGATCAAGTAGAGGCAGAATTAAAAAAAATTTTCAATGGAAGATTTTCAACCTCAGTATCTACTAGAGCAAATTATGCTAGAGGAGAGGATACTTTTGATCCAATATTATCTAAAGCAGTAGTTTTTCCAGAAACGAATGAAGAAGTTTCAAAAATTCTTAAATTATGTAATGAACATAAAATTCCTGTTGTTCCATTTGGAACTGGGACATCTTTAGAGGGAAATGTTGTGGGAAATGAAAAAGGTATAACAATCTGTTTAGAAAAAATGAACAAAATTTTAAGTGTTAATGCTGAGGACTTTGATTGTAGGGTTCAAGCTTGTGTCACTAAAGAACAATTAAATGAATACTTACGAGAAGATGGAGTTTTTTTCCCCATCGACCCTGGTGCTAATGCTGCAATAGGTGGAATGGCCTCAACATCTGCATCTGGAACAATGGCTGTAAAATATGGAACTATGAAAACTGTTATTTCAGGTCTTACAGTAGTTTTACCTAATGGAGATATTATAAACACCGGTGGTAGAACTAAAAAAACCTCTGCAGGATACAATTTGACAAACCTATTCATTGGATCTGAAGGCACATTAGGCATAATAACTGAAGTTCAATTAAAATTATCACCTATACCGGAGAGCATAATGGCTGCTGTATGTCATTTTCCAACTTTGGAAAATGCAGTGCAAACTGCTCAGCAAGTAATTCAATATGGTATCCCAATTGCCAGAATAGAGATGCTTAATAAAGATCAAATGGGAATAAGTATAAAATATTCAAAATTAAAAGATATTGATGAAGTTCCAACATTATTTTTTGAATTTCATGGATCTGAATCATCAAATAATGAAAACATTAAAATTGTTGAGGAAATTTCAAAAGATAATAATGGAAGTTCTTTTAAATGGGCTAAAGATCTCGAGGAAAGAAATAAACTTTGGAAAGCAAGATGGGACGTATATTATGCAGTAAAAGCTTTGATAAACAATGGAAGAGTTTATTCAACAGATGTGTGTTTACCTATTTCAAATATTACTGAGTGTGTAAATTATGCAGAGGAACAAGCAAAAAAATTTGGGCTCAGAGCACCTATGGTTGGCCATTTAGGAGACGGGAATTTTCATGTACTTTTACCTTTTGATCCATCAAAAAAAGAAATGTATAAAAAAATTAGAGAATTTAACGATTTATTAATTAAAAAAGCACTAGAACTAAATGGAACTATAACAGGTGAGCATGGAGTAGGGC
>CACOJM010000018.1 GCA_902627565.1 uncultured Pelagibacteraceae bacterium | reverse complement strand
ACACCAGGGGATTTAATTTTATTAGATAGTGGTGATGTATTAGTTGGACAAACTACAGCAGGAATAATAAAATTTGATTATACCACAGAAGACTTTGACTCAGAATTTGTTGATCCTGACGGTGATGGTGTTGGAGCAAAAATATATCAAGGATCAAACAGTATGCCATCTTGTGAGCTTGAAACAGGACGACACGACAGCAGGGTAAGTAGGATACAAGAAATGGCCATTTCCAAAAATGTGTTGGGGACCACTCCAGCGAATAAAGAAGTCATTTATTCTATATCATCTAATTATGATAATGTAGTTGCAATTGATGCTGACGGAGGTTGTGTAGAAGTAATTGACCAAAACCAACTCGAGAAACGAGCACACGGAAGATTTGATAGAATATACACTAAAGCTTTAGACATAAGATCAATAAGTGGTAGTGATTATTTATTAGTTAATGGAATAGACTCTCTTTGTACTAATGAAAAAAAGGTTGGAAGAAAAAAAAAGAAAAAGTGGGCTTGTTTAGCACATGATGAGCAAGAATTTCTTTTTAGCAGAAATCTTACAACTGGCGTTGAGGGGAGATGTGATCTAAGTAGTGTTAATAACACTTTTAGAAACAATCTAAAGAATACAAGTTCAATTTCAATGGATGATGGAAATAATCTTTTTTATGTGATCAATGGTGATATTTATAGTCATCCTATCGAAAGAAATTCTGACGGAATTTACTGCCCAACAAATAGTGCAACTAATAAACATTATCCAAGAAGCACCGGTGGGTATTTTAATGTTGCGAAAATGCAGGTTGATCCACAAGATACAACTATAATTTATGCTACAAGTGTTTCTTCGCATGTCCTTCAAAAGTTATCAGTTTCATCTTCTTCAATTACTCTTTCATCACAAGTTGGAGTAGGTGCTAATGCTGCATCTTCTACAGAAGTAACTAATTTTTGGAGACCTATGGGATTACACGTTTCAAATGACAGAGTTTGGGTTGGTAATTCTAAAAATTCGGTGCAGGAAATTGATATTAGTGCAGGCGCTATGACTTGGGTTGATGAGATGGGTACAACTGTAATTAGTAGAGCTGAAGGAGCTAAAAGAGCAATTAAAGCAGTTGTTAATGATAGCTCTTTAACTAGTGGAGCTTATTTTGGTTATGGATACTGGAATGCAGGACATAGAGCAAATGGAGGGGGTGCAAAAGGAAAATGGTTACCATTTTCAGAGTATTCATGTCACCAAGAGTGTCCAAAGCCTAAACCTAGAAAGAGCTTTCACAGATGTGGAGATCAATGTGATTATTACCGTAGCTGGATTGGGCAACATCCTTCAGGTAAATCACAACAATGTGATGGAAATTCTTGCTTAGTAGTTGGAGTTGGACCGAACACGTCAGGTCGAATTGTGCAAGCAGTCGACAATATGAAGACAAGATTTGGTACAGATGGTACTGCGTTTTCTCAACTTGCATATGAGTACTTTAAGGATAATAATGTAGGTTTAATTGGTGCGGATAAGCCAGATTGTCAATTAAATTATGTAGTTGTTATTGGTGATGGTATGTGGACTCACCATCAAAGAGCGATAGATCAAATTAAATTATTAAGAACAGAAACTGCTGCAATGGGAGTTAATCCTGATGCAGATGGAATTGCAAGAGGGGTCAAAACAATCTTTATTGCTTATGGAGGTGGAATAAAAGATAAAGGAGATGATCAGTTTAAAGAAGCAGCAAAAGCTGGTAGTTGTGATGATCCAAATTTTGGTACTTCAGCACAAACTGACCCAGAGTGTAGACAAAGAATAGTTGCTGAAAATCCAAAAGAACTAGTTACAAAGTTAAAGAGTGAGATTGAAAGAATAATAGCTACTAGACTTTCGTTCTCAGCTCCTTCTATAACCGCAACTATTCAAGAAGGCGGAGATTTATATCAAGGACAATTTGAATATATTAAGGGAGGAGAGTGGGTAGGACACCTAGTGAGAAGCCAGGTTGAGCCTGATGGAACTGTTGTGATGACACATCCTGATAATTGGGATGCAGCAGAACAAGTAAGAGCACAAGCTGTAGCTGGAACCAGGAAGATTTGGACTGTATTAGAAGGGGTTGACTATAAAGATGATTATAATAACTGGGTAGAATCAAATGATGATGAGATAAATAATTTGTTTGAAATTTTAGGATTTTCAGTCACAGATTATCATAAACCTGGATCAAAATGTGGTGGTACAGCCGGCAATGGTGATGACATTAAAGGATTAATTAAGTTTGTAAGAGGTCAAGATTATTTTACATATGGTGCAAAGTGTAGTGAAAAAGGAAATATAAGAGAAAGTGTTCTCGGTGACATATATCATTCACAGATAGTTGAGGTTGGAGCTCCAAGCGCGAATACTTTTTTTACTGCAACAAATCAAGAGGCTTACTATAGATCAAAAAACGGCTACCGGACTTGGGCGAATAGCTTGAGTGAAAGACCAAGAACTCTTTATGTTGGAGCAAACGATGGAATGTTGCATGCATTTGATGCTGAAACAGGTGACGAGCGTTGGGCATTTGTTCCACCATTTATTGCTGGGAGATTACCAGAAGTAATTAACGATACATTAAACGGAATAGCTGGAACTGAAAAAGGTGGTACAAACGCAATATTTGGAGTTGATGGTTCTCCAGTAGTTCACGACATGTATATATCTGGAATAAAACCTGATGGAGAATTCGAACAAGGTACAAAATCTTGGCATACTATATTAATGATACCTTATGGAAGAGGTGGAGCAGGTTATTCAATTTTAGATATAACAGATCCAGAAAAACCGCTTCACGTATATTCTGTTTATAATGATTTTGTAAATAATAAAGTAATGATAGCTAAAAGCGATGGTACAATTGTAAATAGTGCAAATAATCCAGTTTCAGATTTAAGTTATACAGATGGTAGCTTAACAATAATGGACTCAGAGGAAGCTAAGAATGCTCTTTTTAATATAGACACAGCGAGAGCTACCGACAAGGCTGCTGAGGCAGCAGATACAGAAAGTGATGATGAGATTTATACTGCAAGAGATGCTATTAAAGATTGTGTCTCAGACGATAATTTTTATTCTAGTGGAACTACAGCTTGTTACAATGGAAGAAAGTGGAGATTTTCATACAACATGCCACAAGAATTTATTGATGATCCAGCAACTTTAGAGGTTACTTTGACAAGATCTGGAACATCTAGAAAATTAAATGTAGCTGCAATTTCACAAGAGGCTTCTTTGGCAACAATAACATTTACGGAGGATGTCGTAGTTAACCTTGGTGAAGGTGATAATAAAGATGATGTAGAAATTACTAATCCCGACTCTTCAAAAACTCTTTTAGATGGCTCTGACTCATTTAGTATTAAAGTTCCAAATGCTGGAACAGAAAATCCTCTTTATGATTATAGTAAACTTGGTGAAACTTGGTCCACTCCGAGAATATTTAGACTTCCAATAGAAAGAGAAGGTACAATAGACCAAGACAGATATGTTGCATTAATGCCAGCTGGTTTTGGAAGAATTGGTGGTGTTGGTTCAGCGGTATATTTAATTGATTTAGAAACTATGAACGAACAAACTGGAGCTCAATATCCTGGTAAGATAGCAGATGGAGGTGCTGGATTAATTGATATAGTCGACATTAATAATGAATTTACAGATATTGACGGTGACTTTCATGACGATATTCCTAATTCAGTTCTTGGAGATCCTGTTTTAATTACACCAGATACTTTTAGAGGAGCCCAATGGAGAGGCGGAATTGCTTATATAAATGATTATGAGGGAAAAATTATTAAAATCAATCTAACCAGTGATCTTACATCTAGAGATGAAAGTGCTACTGCAATCGATTTATTTGAATACACGACTTTATTTAATTTAAATACCAATGGGGAAAATGGCAGGTATAGTTTCTTTGGAATGGATGCAGCTTATGGTAGTGATACAAAAAACTTATATCTATTTGGATCAACAGGTGATTTTGCTGACATAGGTAGAAGATCGAAAGGAATGGATAATATCCTTTACGGTATAAGAGATTTCGATTTTCCAAATTTTAAAATGGTAAATACTGGTTCAGTAGGCAGTCAAACAGAGGCTCTAAATGCTAGAAAAATTGATTCAGACACAGGATATGCTCTAAGTCCTAATTGCGTTAATACTGCTGATGAAACAATTAATCAGAACGATTGCCCAGCTATAAATAAAGATGCCTGGGTGTTTAAGCTGGATAAACCTTTCGATAAAAGCTTAGATTTACCTTTAATTACTGATGAGGGCGAGTCTTCATTAACTCAGAATTTTTATCAAAAAGCTAGCGCGTCACCTACAGTTTATAAAGGAACTGTGTATTACCCTGTTTACAAACCACCGTTGGGTACAAAATGTGCTGTTGGAGACGCTTATGTTTGTGCTGCTGATGATGAATGTGGAATAAATACATCGGAAGATATTGCTGGAGCTACAAAACAAATGGCAGAGGGTTCAGGTTTTGATGAGAAAACAGGATGTTATTATTTACAACCAGGTGTTTTATCAAAACTAGTGGTATTCTCAGATAAGTTGTTTGCTAATATTACAACAAGTAGTGATGAACAAAAGGATACGCTTGTAACTTTACTTTCAAATGAAGGAAATATTTCTGTCTTTAGAGGAAGCTGGAGAGAAAATTATTAATTTAATTTATTAATTTTTTAAGTTTATTCTTTAATTTATCTTTAACCTTATCTTCTAACTGATTGGGATCAAAATTTTCAAGTCTTTCTAAAAAATTTTCATTAAATATTTTTTCTTTTATGATTTCAGTTGTATCAATGAATACATCTTTTAATATATCTTTATAATCCTTACTCTCACTTGTATTTCCAATATTATTAAAATTCATATCATCTAATCTTATTGTTTTTTCAATATTCAAATTCGGTGAAGATGCAGATAAAGAAATATTTTTAGCATCTAAATTTTTAATATTAAAATATTTATTAGACTTAGAATATGTATTTTTATTTTCAAGATCTTCTTTTAAGGATCTTACATTGTCAGAAATTATTTGTTCAGAAAAATTAAAAAAATAATTAACCTTTATATTTTCTAACAAAACATTATTAATTATAATATCATTAGAAAAAATTGAAAAAGCATCTAAGTCTACTACTATAGAGTCAATTTTTAATAAATATCCATCAAATTTTTTATTTAATAGACTGATGTCCTTTCCACTAGCTTCACCACTTAAGTAATTAATATTTAATTTTTTAATTGATACATCTCTATTTAATGTACTAGAAATATTTTCTTGTAAAATGTTTTTAATTAATCTATCTCCAATAAATTCTACCAAAAAATAAATAGAAAAAACAATTATCAGTAATGTGAATAAAAACTTTTTCATTATATTAATAATCTGAAAATTTTTTCTAGTAATAATAAATATAATACAGAACCTAACACAAGATAAGGTCCAAAAGGAATCTGTGAAGACATCTCTTTTGATTTGTTAATTAATGATGGAGTAACTACAAGAAGCGCTAATACAGAAGACAAAAAAATTACAAAAGGAATACTAATCCATCCAAACCAAAATCCGATAGCGGATAATAATTTCGCATCACCTAAACCCATACCTTCTTTATTTCTAATTTTTTTATAAAAAAGAATTATCAACCATATAATCAAGTAACCTAAAACTCCTCCAATTAAAGAATTCAGATAATTAGGAAATAAACTTGTATTTAAATTTGGATCAAAAGATTTAACAAAACCAATTATCATTAAAGGAAAAGTAAGCGTGTTTGGAATAATAAAATGTTTTAAATCTATAAAAAAAATTATAATAAAAAAAATACTTAAGATCGCTAACAAAAGAGATGTAATCGTAAAACCAAAAAAGTGATAAACAAATATAAAACTTAAAACACTTATCAATTCAACTATAAAATAATTTTTATCTATCTTAGACTTACAACTTCGACATTTTCCACCTAGAATTAAAAAAGAAAATAGAGGAATATTATTAAACCAGCTTATTTTTTCTCTACACTTGGGGCAGTATGATCTTTTTACCGCAATACTTTCTCCAATTGGCATTCTGTGTATGCAAACGTTAGCAAAACTCCCCCATATACTTCCTAAGATAAATGCTATAATATAGAACACAATTTATAGTTTAATTTGAGAGGAAAATTCTATGAGCCCATTTATGCAGTATTGTACAAAAACAATTGCATCTGCTAGGTGCAAATAGAAATTAGGCGCATGAATAATGATTTCCATCAATTTCAAAAATATCAAAATAACAACGAATATCAATTTATAAATAGTATGTTTTTTGGCGCAAAAAAAAAGGAAACAATCAAAATAGATGACACTAGCTCTAAAGATTTAGAACTTGTCACTAAAATGAACCAAGAGTTTGCAAAGTCTCTTGATTTAAAAGAAACATTAAATAATTCTTTAGATCTAATTGTAAAAAGAATAAACGCTCAAGCAGCAAATATTTTTTTAATTGATAAAAAAAATCAATCGTTTCAGTGTATTGCCTCAAAACATCAAGCATATCTTGAAGACTTTGAAATACCAATTACACAAGGAGTAATGGGTAAAGCAGCCGTTATGAAAAAATGTATTAGAGTTGGTGATGTTAGAAAAGATGTAAGAGAAATTGCTGAATTTTATTTTGACTTAGACAACAAAACAAATTTTACAACGTATTCAGTTTTATGTTCTCCTTTAATTGTATCAGATGAATGTATTGGTGTTATTCATTGTTTAAATAAAAAAACTAATAATAAACTTTTTGAAGAAAACGATAGAAAACTTTTAGAAACTTTGTCTGGACCAGCAGCATTAGCAATTAATAATGCTAAGATGGCAAAAGATTTAGTTGATAAGAATAGAATGCAAAAAGAAATTGAAATTGTTGGAGAGATTCAAAAAACTTTATTATCACAAAACAAAAAAGAAAATTTTCCCATCGCAGGAATAAATATCCCTGCGAAAGTTGTTTCAGGAGATTTTTATAATTTTTCAGAACTAGGTGATGGTAAGTATGGATTTGGTGTAGCAGACGTTTCAGGAAAAGGAATTAAATCATCTCTCCTTATGTCTAAAGCTTCTAGTCTCTATAGATGTTTAAGTAAGACAATGTACTCTGCATCCGAATTACTTAACTTGCTTAATTCAGAAATATGTGAAACTGCTGCGCGTGGAATGTTTGTTACTATGCTCATTGGAATTTACGATAGTAAAAAAAAAGAATTACTTCTTGCGAATGCAGGACATGAACCACCGTTAATTTTTTCGAAAGACGGAAAATTTTTAAACTATACTGAAGCAGGTCCTCCATTAGGAATTATGTCGAAGATAAAATATAAAGAAACTATATTAAAGTTTTCTGAAAGTTCTTTGTATATTTTTACCGATGGAATTACAGAAATAAAAGATGCTAACGGAAACATGTTAGAGTCAGATGGTTTTAAAAATTATATAAAAAAATATCAACACACGCCTAATTACGAAAGGTTAAATAAAATTGTAGAAGATATTATTAAATCAGGTAGAATTCAAAAAGATGACTTAACTATTGTTGTAGTAGACGGAGTTTAATTTTTTTTTTTATGTTTGCTACAAGTAAAGTAATGATTTTTGTTGCAATACTTATTGCTTCTCTTTTATATTGGGCGACTTCAAATGTTTGTAGATATAACTTTACAATTGAAAAAAAAACAAATCAGCTTAATATTATCTCTCAAGATGAATTCCCAACCATTCCGAAAGCTAAAGTATATTATTATAATGAATTAAATTGTAATGATGTAGATTTAAGTTGGGATTTTGAAAGAGTAATGA
>CACOJM010000017.1 GCA_902627565.1 uncultured Pelagibacteraceae bacterium | reverse complement strand
ATCTGAATTTATAATTGCCGTATTCATTTGAAATAATTTTTTAAAATACTTTCATAAATTTTGGTTAGGTTCTTTAGATCTTTTAGAGATACCGCCTCATCAGTTTTATGCATGGTTCTTCCTACTAAGCCAAATTCTAAACCAGGTGATATTTTTCTTATAAATCTTAAATCTGATGTTCCACCAGTAGTAGATAATTTTGGTTTTAACTTAGTAATTTTTTTTATTATATTTTGTATCATAAATGTTGTTTTATTTGGTTTAGTTAAAAAAGCTTCACCAGAAACTCTATAATTAATTTTGAATTTTGATTTGTTTTTTTTAGATATTTTTTTGAAAATTTTATTGAGTCTTTTTTTAATAGAGTCCGAGGAATGCTTATTATTAAACCTTATATTAAAAGTAGCTTCTGCTGATCCTGGAATAATATTGTCTGCATTATTATCTATATTTATTTTTGTAACTTCTAAATTAGTTGGCTGGAAGTGTTTATTTCCTTTATCAAATCTAATGTCTTTAATTTCTTTAAGAATTTGAACTATTGATGTTGAAGGATTATTTCCTCTATGTTGATAAGCAACGTGACATTGTTCACCTATAATTTTAATTTTACCTGTCATACTTCCTCTACGACCAATTTTAATCATTTCACCTAATCTATTTGGATTTGTTGGCTCACCTACTAAACAGAAATTAATTTTTTCCTTTTTTCTTTTTAGATATTCTACTACTTTTTTTGTGCCATTCACTGCATCACCCTCTTCATCTCCAGTAATTAATAAACTAATTGATCCCCTAAATTTTTTTTTATTTTGCGATAAAAAAATACTTACAGCAGAAACAAAAGCTGCAACTGAGCTTTTCATATCATTTGCACCTCTTCCAATTAAATGATTATTTTTTACAGATGGTTTAAATGGATTTATCGTCCAATCCTTTATATTACCTGGGGGAACAACATCTAGGTGACCCGCGTAACAAAAATTAGGTTCTTTTGTTCCTAACCTTGCATATAAATTCTTAACTGGTTTGAATCCTTTTTCTTTAAACTCTAATATTTTTGTTTTGAAACCAAGTTTTTTTAATTTTTTTTCTAAAAACTTCATCACCCCAGCGTCTACTGGAGTAACGGTTGGAAACCTGATTAGCTCTTTAGCTAATTGTAATTCATTTAAAGGTTTCATTTTAATCTCTTAAGAGGTCGTTTATAGATGTCTTTGATCTTGTTTTTTCATCAACTTGTTTAATTATAACTGCACAATATAATGATGGAGCTGATGAGTTATTCTTATCAGGTAAAGATCCTGGAACAACTACAGAGTAAGGTGGAATTTTTCCATAAGTAATTTTTCCCGTTTTTCTATCAATTATTTTAGTTGATTGACCAATATACATCCCCATACTTAAGACTGAACCTTCACCAACAATTACACCTTCTACTACCTCTGACATTGCTCCCAGAAAAACGTTATCTTCAATTATAGTTGGTAGTGCTTGTGCTGGTTCTAAAACACCTCCAACACCTGAGCCTGCTGAAATATGACAATTTTTTCCTATTTGACAACAGCTACCTGCTCTTGCAAATGTATCTATCATTGTTCCCTCATCAATATAGGCGCCGATATTTACATAACATGGCATAAGCACTGCATTTTTTCCAACAAAAGATCCTTTTCTTACAGGTGAATTAGGCACCATTCTAAAACCTGCTTTCTCATGATCTTCTTTAGACCATCCTGCAGTTTTACCTTTTAATAAATGTGCTTTGTCATACCAACTACTGTATGGGCCATTTAAATTTTCCATCGGATAAATTCTAAAGCTTAACATAATAGCTTTTTTTAGATGTTGATGAGTTACCCACTCTCCATTAATTTTCTCAGCAACCCTTGATTTACCGCTATCTAAATCACTGATTACTTGATTGATTGCATCTTTAAGTGTTTTATCTGAATCTTGATTTACTTGATCTTTGATCTCCCAAGCCTCATTGATAATTTTTTCTATAGACATAATTTATTGGTTTTTTAATAACCTTATTTCTTTAAGAAATAAAGACAGATTTTCAATTTTGTGTGAAATAAAATCTTTATCAGCATCCATTTTACCAAAATGCTCATCATTAATTAACCAAACAGTTGTGCAGCCTCGTTCATGTCCAATACTTAGATTTTTGGCTATATCTTCGATATAAATGGTTTGTTTTGGGTTGATGCCAAATTTTCTAACCATTAGGTCAAAAGTCTCAGCTTCAGGTTTAGGAATATATCCTGCATCTTTGATATCAAAAACTTTATCTCTTCCGAATAAATCATAAACACCCAAATGTGTTAAGATATTTTCTGCGTGTTCAGCACTTCCATTTGTGAAGATAAATTTTTCCATATTTAATTGTTCAAGTTCACTTCTCATGATTTTATCTTTTTGCATAAATGATAAATCTATATCATGAACATATGATAAGAATTCATCTGGTGAAATACCATCATGAATCATTAGTCCTCGCAATGAAGTATTATATTTATAAAAATAATTTGTTTGTAATTCTTTAGCTTTATCTTCGCTCAAATTTAATTTCTCAGAAATAAATTTTGTCATTTTTTTTGACACTTGACCAAACACTCTCTCCAAAGAATAGTTATTATGTTTTCCATAACAAACTCCATCTAAATCTAATAAAAGATATTTTTTTTCTTTTAAATTCATTTTCTTATCAATGTACCTGATCCTTTGTCGGAAAATATTTCAAATAATATTGAGTGTTTTTTTCTACCATCAATAATACCAACTGCAGTAACTCCATTATTGACTGCATCTAAGCAAGTATTTATTTTAGGTATCATGCCCTCAGTAATGGTTTCATTTTCAATCATTTTTAAAACTTCCTGAGAAGAAATTTCTTCTATTAATTTTTTTTTTTTATCTAATACACCTTCTACATTGGTCATTAAAAGTAATCTTCTTGATTTTAAAGATTTTGCAATAGCACCAGCAGCAGTATCTCCATTAATATTATAGGTCTGATTATTTTCTCCTAAACCCAATGGTGAAATAATTGGAATTTTTTTTTGTTTAATTATATCTTTTAGAACAGTCTCATTTATTTTTTTGGGTATTCCAACAAATCCAAGTTCTTTTGCTTCCGGAATAACTGTAATGATATTATTTTTTTTTGTGTGTATTGAAGTTGCTTCTGTACTCATTTTGTTTAAAGAGTTTACAATGTCATTATTGAAATCAATTAAGACAGATTCAACTATATTTATAATTTTTTCATCAGTTACTCTAAGACCTCTAATGAATTTTGATTGAATATTAGATTTGTCGAGCTCTCTTTTTATTCTTGGACCACCTCCATGAACGACTGCAATAGAAATACCTAGTCTGTTTAATATACTTATGTCAGTAATAAAATTATTAAATATTTCTCTATCGATAAATACATTTCCACCATATTTGATTACAATTAGATCATTTTTGTATTTCTCTATGTATTTTGACACCTCATCAATTGGTGGTCCTTTTTCTGGGAGTATTTTATTTAAATCCATTAATTAAAATTGAGCTATTATAAAAGTTTATGTTGCAGTTTTAACTGTTGTTCTTTTCATGATAAATACCTGTTGAGCCATAGTTAAGATATTATTTACTGTCCAGTAAATTACTAAGCCACTAGGGAAAGGCGCAAGTATAACAGTCAAAAAAAGAGGAAAAAAAGCAAAAATCTTAGCTTGCATAGCGTCAGTTGGCGCCGGATTTAGTTTTTGTTGTACCCACATTGAAACACCCATGGCAACTGGCCAAGCACCTATAACTAAAAATGATGGCACATCATAAGGTAACAAACCAAATAAATTGAATAAGCTTGTAGGATCACGTTCACTGAGATCGTGTATCCAACCATAAAAAGGCATTTGTCTCATCTCAATTGTTACAAACAAAACTTTATATAAAGCAAAAAATACGGGAATTTGAACAAGAATTGGCAAACACCCAGACATTGGATTTACTTTTTCTTTTTTATAAAGTGCCATCATCGCTTGCTGTAATTTCATTTTATCGTCCTTATAAAGCTCCTTAAGCCTTACCATTTCTGGTTGGAGAGCTTTCATTTTTGCCATACTTCTAAAAGAAAAATTTGCTAATGGAAAAAAGGCTAATCTAATACAAATTGTTATTGCAACAATTGCTAAACCATAGTTTCCGAGCAGTTTAAAGAAATAGTCAATACCAAAAAAAAGAGGTTTAGTGATAAAGTATAAGAAACCCCAGTCAATAACCAAATCAAATTTATCAATATTTAATTTTTCTGCATAACCATCAATTACATCAACTCTTTTAGCTGCAACAATAATTTGTAAATTTTCTTCGATTGAACTATTTTCATTTAATTCTAATGGTTCAGTAGCTATAAAGTTTGCTCTAAACTTGTTTTTATAATCAAATGTAGTTTTAAACTCTTTGTTTCTAGGAGGAATTAATGATGTAATCCAATATTTATCTCCAATCCCCAACCATCCATTTTGAGCTATTTTTGAAAATTTTTTCTCTTGTATATCATCATAGTCTTCTTCTATTAACTCTTCATCTAAAGATGAAACAAAACCTTCATGATTTATATAAAAATCTGTCAAATCTTCAGGGATTTTATTTCTTATTATTTGTCCATATGAATAGAAATCATATTTTTTGCTGGTTTCATTAATTACTTTTTGTTTAATTGTGAATAAATATTTATCATCTAAAGATATTTCTTTTTCAAACGTTATTCCTTGATTGTTTGTCCAAGAAAGCTTTACTTTATTTTTGTCAGTGAGATTATTATCTCCAACCGACGACCAAATAGTATCAGAGTTTGGAATATCAATATTTTTGTCAGTTGTAACAAAACCGCTCTCCACAAGGTAACCTTTATCAATATTTCTTGGGCCCAACAAAGTTACTCTTTCATCATTATTTAATTCAATTTTGTAATTTTTAAATGTTAAATCGTCTATTGATGCTCCTTTTAATGAAATTGATCCTACGATATTATTATTTTCAAATTTTATTCTTTTACTTTGATTGAGTGCATCCTCTCTTGATAATGTAATTAAAGTTTCTTTTTGTTCTAAGCTTGGTGCATCAGTGTTCTGTTCTACTTTATTTTTTTCTGATAATTGTTGATTATTTTGTTGCTGTTCTGGAATCATAAATAATGACCACAAAATAATTATTGCTGAGGATAATGTTATAGCTGCAATGACATTTTTAGTATCCATTATTTCTTAGCTTTCATTTTTTTTTTTACTGGATCAAATCCTTCTCCCCCACCTAAAAATTTTATAGGGTGACAACTTAAAATTCTTTTTGTGCTCATAAAAATACCTTTAATAAGTCCGTATGTTTCTAGTGCCTCAATAGAGTATTCAGAGCAAGTGGGTAAATATCTACAAGATTTGCCAAGCAATGGACTAATTAAAAATTTATAAGTTTTAATTAATTTTATTAAAATTAAAGTGAATATGTTCATTATCTAATTCTTTCAAATTCTTGAAATAAAGTTTCTTTTATATTTTCAAACTCATTGTTTAACATACTTGGTTTGCTTATCACAAGATATGAATAATTAAAATTGATTGAAGTTTTATTTACTGCATCATTCATAATATTTCTAAGTCTTCTTTTTATTTTATTTCTTTTAACAGCATTTCCGATTTTTTTTTTAACTACAAAGCTGATATTTAATTTTCGATTGTTCTTATTAATCAAGTTGCCAAAAAAAATTGTGACATATTTGTTAGATATCTTTTTTTTAGTTAATAAAATTTTAAAGTCCTCATTTTTTGAAAGAGCAAGTATTTTGCTTCTCATTGTTTTAACCGGATACTGTTAATGACTTTCTACCTCTAGCTCTTCTTCTCGCTAAAAGTTTTTTTCCACCTTTAGTTTTCATTTTTGACCTAAAACCATGCTTTCTGGCTCTTTTAATCTTTGAGGGTTGGTATGTTCTTTTCATAAATGTGGTTAAAATTTTATTAAATTTCGCTCTTTATAATAATTAAATATATAAATAGCAAATATAAGATTTATAAATACGATGACTATTAATGGAAAAAGCTAAAAAAATTAAAATAATTGTTGGTATATCGTACTTAATTTTTATTACTATATTTTTGTTTTTATTTTTTTCAAAATATAGTCTTGAAGAAATCACATCATATGATTTTTTAAAAAATAACAGAATATACTTTTCAGAACTAAAAAATTCTAACATATTTCTGATATCCTCTATATTCTTAATATTTACAATTTTATGGGTATTTCCGCTTTTAGGATTTGGATCTCCAATAGCACTTATTGGTGGATTTATTTTTGGAAAATGGATAGGAACCATTGTTGTAGTTTTTGGATTAACAATTGGTGCAACTTTTTTATATATTTTTGGAAATTATTTTTTAAAAAATTTAATAAGAGAAAAATTTTTAAATAAATTCCAAATTCTCGAAAGTAAATTTAAAAAATCAGAATTTATTTATTTATTAATTTTTCGAATAGTGGGTGGAATTCCGTGGCAGCTTCAATGCTTGTTACCAACCCTTTTTGACGTAAAGATAAAAAATTATTTTTTTTCCACATTATTCGGAATCGTACCAGGAGCTTTTTTGATTTCTTCAATAGGAAGTGGATTAGAAAAAATTATTGATGAAAATGATGAAATTCCAGGTGTGTTAGATATTATTTTTTCACCAGAAATTTATATTCCTCTTATTGCCTTTTTTGGATTAATTTCAATTACAATATTTTTAAGAAAAATTTTTTATAAAAATTAATGGTGCTCTCACCCTGTACTGACCAGGGAACTAGTCCTTACCAAGGACTTGTTATACCATTTAACTACAAGAGCAAATATCACAAATTGTATTTTATTAATAATAAAGCATTTTTTACAAATTATTGCCTTAATTTTTTGTTGAATATGATTTATATCTACTAAAGGAAATTTTATGGGAATTCACTACGATTATAAATCAACAAAAAGCGCAAAGCTTATGGAAAAGCAAGCTAAAAGAGAAAAAAAACTTGCTGAAAGAAAGGCAAAAAGACAAGCTAAAGAAGGAACAAAAATTTCAAAACATCCAGAAAAAACATTAGACACATCGAAACCCATCACACTCGATTTTATCACTAATCCAGACAAAGAATGAATAATAAACATAAGCTTGAAAAGTTAAGTTTGGCCCTAAGGAAAAATTTAAAAAAAAGGAAAATATTTCAAAAAAAGAATAAAAAAAATAAATAATGTCAGTGCAATCAGATAAATGGATTAGAAAAATGTCTAAAGACTATGATATGATTTCTCCTTTTGAGGAAAGACAAGTTAGGGGAAGCAGTATTTCTTATGGCTTATCATCATTTGGTTATGACGCTAGAGTTTCAGATGAATTTAAAATATTCACTAATGTAAATTCAGAAATTGTTGATCCAAAAAATTTTAAACCTACTAACTTTGTTACAAAAAATGTCTCAGAATGTATCATTCCACCGAATTCATTTGTTTTGGCTCGGACAGTAGAAAAGTTTAAAATCCCAAACGATGTATTAGTAATTTGTTTAGGAAAATCTACTTATGCAAGATGTGGGATAATCGTAAATGTAACACCATTAGAACCGGGATGGGAAGGTTATGTAACCTTAGAATTTTCAAATACTACTCCATTACCAGCCAAAATTTATGCCAATGAAGGAGTTGCACAATTTATTTTTTTAAAAGGAAATGAAAAACCTGAGGTGACATATGCTGATAGAGATGGGAAATATATGGGCCAAACAGGTGTAACTTTGCCAAAAGTATAATTATGCAAAAACTTGAGGTCTTTGGAGCAAATAAGCTCAGAGGAACAATTGAGATATCAGGTTCCAAAAATGCTTCCTTGCCAATACTAGCTGCAACATTACTTTCGAATAATAGAATTAATCTTTATAACTTACCAAAAGTAAGAGACATAGAAACTATGATAA
>CACOJM010000016.1 GCA_902627565.1 uncultured Pelagibacteraceae bacterium | reverse complement strand
GCCATAGGAGCATTGTCTCCATATCTAAAACCAGCTTTTATAATTCTGGTATATCCACCATTTCTTTTTTCATACCTCTTGGACAATGTTTTTTTTACTTTATTAGCTGTATTTTTATCTTGTAATTGAGAAACTAATAATTTGATTGTTTTTAAATTATCTTTTTTTCCCAAAGTAATTATTTTATCTGCTTGAGGTTTCAAAAATTTAGCTTTTGGTAAGGTTGTTTTAATTTGCTCATATTTAATTAAAGAATTAAGCATATTTTTTAATAATGCTTTTCTGTGTTCAGAAGTTCTATTTAATTTTTTATTAGCAAAGCCGTGTCTCATTATATAGATTCCTCTAATTTTTTAGACATCTCTGCAATATTATCTGGTGGCCAGTTTGGAATTTCCATACCAAGATATAACGACATCCCTGTCAAAACTTCTTTTATTTCATTTAAAGATTTTCTACCAAAATTAGGAGTTCTAAGCATTTCCCCCTCAGATTTTTGTACTAAATCACCAATGTAAATTATGTTATCGTTCTTAAGACAATTCATTGATCTCACCGATAATTCAAGTTCATCAACTTTTCTTAATAAGTTTTTGTTAAATTCTGGTTCTGAGGAAACTTCTTTTACTGGTGCTTCTACAGGTTCATCAAAATTAATAAACATTTTTAATTGATCTTGAAAAATTCTAGCTGAATATGCAACTGCATCTTCTGCTGATATTGACCCATTGGTTACAACTTCCATTGTCAACTTATCATAATCTAAAGCCTTTCCTTCTCTTGCCGTGCTTACTGAATATGAAACTTTCTTAACTGGACTATAAAGAGAGTCTATCGCTATTAGACCTAATGGTGGTTCCTCGGGTTTATTCAGTTCAGCAGGAACATAACCTTTACCAGTATTAACGTTCATTTCCATATGGAAATTTGTATTTTCGTCTAAATTACAAATTACTAAATCAGGATTAAGAATTTCAACATCAGCTACAGATGTAATGTCAGACGCTTTAATTTCACCTGGTCCTTTGGCATCTAATATTAATTTCTTAGTACCCTCAGAATTACATTTTAGCGCAAGTGATTTAATATTTAAAACTATATCCGTCACATCTTCTCTAACTCCCTTAATAGAGGTAAATTCATGTAAAACACCATCTATTTGAATAGATGTTACAGCTGCACCTCTTATAGAAGATAGTAATATCCTTCTCAAAGAGTTACCTAATGTTAAACCATATCCTTTTTCTAAAGGTTCAGCTACAATAAGTGCGTTAGTTAAATCATCACTTAATTTAACATCTAATTTTGCCGGTTTGATAAGAGATTTCCAGTTTTTGATATTTACTTTTTCAGTTTCCATTAAACTCTCCTTTTTTTTGGTGGTCTTGTACCATTGTGTGGCATTGGTGTTGTGTCTTTAATTGATAAAATCTTAAATCCTCTAGCCTGAAGAGCTCTCAAAGCAGTTTCTCTTCCTGAACCTGGTCCTTTAATTTCGACAGTCAATGTTTTCATTCCATATTCTAATGCTTTTGAAGCAGCTGCATCTGCTGCTATCTGGGCAGCGTAAGGAGTTGATTTTCTTGATCCTTTAAAACCTTTTTGACCTGCTGAAGCCCAAGAGATAACATTTCCATTAGTATCTGCAATTGAAATAATTGTATTGTTAAATGTAGATTGCACATAAGCAATACCATTTAGAATATTCTTTTTAACTTTTTTTTTTTTTGAATACGAGCTTTTGACTACTTTTTTTTCAGATTTAACAATTTTTTGATCTTTATTTTCTGTTTTTTCAACTTTAGCCATAATTATTTTTTAAGTGGTGTTAATTTTTTTCCAGCAATAGCAATGGCTTTTCCTTTTCTAGTCCTTGCATTGCATCTTGTTCTTTGACCTCGAACTGGAAGTTTTTTTCTATGTCTTGTTCCTCTATAACATGCTAAATCAATTAATCTTTTTATACTCAAAGAATAATCTCTTCTTAAATCTCCCTCTACTTTAAAATTTTGATCAATATATTCTCTAATTTTTAATATTTCGTCATCTGTTAATTGATTGACTCTTTTTTCTTTAGGGAAATTAAGTGCAGAACATATTTGTTTTGAGAATTTATCACCTATGCCATATATATATGTTAATCCTACATGGACTAGTTTATTTTGCGGAATATTAATACCAGCTATACGTGCCATAAATTTGTGATAAATTGTAGCCTTTATATAAGAAGATCTTTCAAAGTCAATGTCTTAAACCTCAAGAAAAGCATCGATTTTATTGGTTATTTGATCGATTTCGAGTGACCCATCAATTTCATGAAAATTTATATTTTTTGAGTAAAAATCTAAGACAGGTTTGGTTGTCTCCATGTATGTATCATACCTTTTAAGAATAGTGTTTAGATCATCGTCTGATCTATTTTCTAGTATTTTTCTTTTTTCTATTCTTTTAATTATAATATCTTTATCAACATTTAAAAAAAAAATGTGGTCAATTTTTAAGCCTGTATTATCTAATAATAAATCTAAATTTTTAGCCTGACTTAAAGATCTAGGATATCCATCAAAAATTAAATTTCTATTTTTTTTAGTATCAAAAATAATTTTTTTAATAAGCATGTTAACTATTTCATCACTTATAAAATTTCCATCCTTCATATCTTTTGATATTTTTTTTCCAATTTCTGAAACATTTTTAATTTCATTTCTCAATATATCTCCGGTAGATACTTGAAAACCATTAATCTTTTTTACTAAATATTTTGCTTGTGTTCCTTTTCCAGCGCCTGGCGGACCAAATAGGATTATATTCACGAATTATCTTCCAAATTTAGTTTTTTTAATCAATTGTTCATATTGTGAGCTCATTAATCTTGTTTGTATTTGTGTTACAGTATCAATGGCAACTACAACTACAATCAAAATTGAAGTTCCACCCAAATAAAAAGGTATCGGATAATTTGCAATTAAAAACTCTGGCATCAAACAAACTAAAGTTAAATATAAAGCTCCTATTGTAGTTAACTTAGTTAGTATATTCTCTATATATAAGGCAGTACTTTCCCCAGGTCTAATACCAGGAATAAAGCCACCATATTTTCTTAAATTTTCAGCTGTATCATTTGGATTAAATGTAATTGAGGTATAAAAAAAAGTAAAAAAAATTATACCTGAGGCATATAAAAGCATATAAAGCGGTTGACCTTGAGTAAAGTAAGAGCTTAGATTCAAAAAAGATTCACTATCAGAAAAATTAAAATTAGAAAAAGTTACAGGCAGTAATAATAATGCAGAAGCAAAAATTGCAGGGATTACACCAGCTTGATTTATTTTTAAAGGCAAGTGAGATGACTCACCACCATACATCTTGTTTCCCATTTGACGTTTAGGATAATTGATTAATATTTTTCTTAAAGCTCTTTCCATAAAAACAATAAAAAGAATTGTTAATATTAATAAAATAAAAATTCCTAATATCATTACAGTTGATACAGCTCCAGTCCTACCCAATTCAAATGTTGTAACCAAGGCTCTAGGAATTTCTGCAACAATCCCTGCAAAAATAATTAAAGAGATTCCATTACCAATACCTCTCTGAGTGATTTGTTCACCAAGCCACATCAAAAAAATTGTACCCGCAACAATTGTTGTAACAGTTGAAATTTTGAAGAATGTGCCTGGATTAATAACTAAATTTGCTGAAGACTCAAGTCCCACAGCTAAACCATAGCCTTGTATAGTAGCTAATAACACAGTCCCATAACGAGTAATTTGTGTGATTTTTGATCTGCCCGTCTCACCTTGTGCTTTTAAATTTTTAAAATAATCGGACGTACCAGTTAACAATTGGACTATAATTGATGAAGATATGTAAGGCATTATTCCCAAAGCAAATATAGCCATCCTACTTATAGCTCCACCAGCGAAAACATTAAACATTCCTAAAAGTCCTTTTTGGTTCCCATCCATCATTATTTTTAATTGCTCTGGATCAATACCTGGTAAGGGAACAAATGTTCCAAATCTATAGACCGATAGTAATGCTAATGTAAATAAAATTCTATTTCTTAAATCGTTATTAGATGATGAAGTGCTCATTCAATATAGATTATTTTTTAAATTGTATAGATCCACCAATTTTTTCGAGTTTTTTTATTGCAGATTTAGAAGCCAAATCCGCTTCAATATTTATCTTATCTTTTATTTCACCAGAACCTAATATTTTTAGTTTTATTGAATTTTTATTGATCAAATTCAATTTTTTTAATAGATCAGAATTCAAAACATCTGAAGTCTTAATACTTTTTTTATCAATATAAGATTGAATTTTATCTAAATTTAATATCGCTATGTTTTTTTTCGAAATTGGATTAAATCCTCTCTTAGGTAATCTTCTATATAAAGGCATTTGTCCACCTTCAAAACTTTTTATCGCAACTCCTGACCTTGATTTTTGACCTTTGACACCTCTACCTGACGTTTTTCCTTTTCCAGATCCTATTCCTCTTCCAATTCTTATTTTTAACTTATTTATTTTTGGTCTATTATTTAACGAAATCATTATCCCCTCTTACCTATTATTTCAGATATTTTTTTATTTCTTATATTTGAAATTTGTTTTGGTGATGTTTGCTTCAAAAGAGCTTTCATTGTAGCTCTTATAACATTATGAGCATTTGATGTTCCCATAGATTTAGCAACAATATCTTTTACACCTAAAACTTCACATACTGCTCTTACAGGTCCACCAGCTATTATTCCTGTACCTTTTGATGCAGATCTTAAAACTATTCTGCCAGATCCATCTTTAGCTTTTACATCATGATGGATAGTTCTTCCTTCTCTTAAAGGTATTTGAATTAATTTTCTTCTTGCCATTTCATTAGCTTTCTTAATTGCATCTGGTACTTGCTTTGCTTTAGCATGAGCTATACCAATTTTTCCAGATTGGTTTCCTACAACTACTAAAGCGGAAAAACCAAATCTTCTACCACCTTTAACAACTTTAGTGATACGATTTATATGAACCAGTTTTTCTAAAATGTCATCTGATTTTTTATCTTTGAGATTTTCCATACTTAAAACTCCATTCCATTTTTTCTTAAAGTATCTGCGAAAATTTTTATTCTACCGTGGTATTTGTATACCCCTCTATCAAAGTATATTTTTGATATTTTCTTGTCCTGAGCTTTTTTAGCTAATTTTTCTGCAACAATTTTTGATAGCTCTGTTTTATCTACTTTTGAATTTGATTTAATATCTTTTTCGACTGATGAGGCTGATAGAAGCGTAATATTTTTAGCATCATCAATTATTTGCGCTGATATATTTTTTGATGATCTCGATATGCTTAATCTAAATCTTTCTCTTTTAGCCACCTTTTTTACTTTGTTGCTAACTCTAAATCTTTTTCTATCCTTAGTTTTTAATTTCATTATTTTTTCTTTCCTTCTTTTTTAAGAATATATTGTCCTTTTTCTCTTACACCTTTACCTTTATATGGTTCAATTTTTCTTAAAGTTTTAAGTTTTGAGGCTACTGCACCTACTTGTTGTTTGTCAGCACCTGTTATTTTTATAGAAGTTTGTTTTTCTACAACTATCTTAATTCCCTCAGGTATGTCATAATTAATATCGTGGCTATAACCTAATTGTAAATTTAGTTTGTTCCCTTTTAGAGATGCTCGATATCCTACACCTACCAATTCCAAAGTTTTTTCATACCCCTTACTTGACCCAATAACGGCATTATTAATTAAACTTCTGTTCATACCCCATAATCTTTTTGTATTTTGATCAATCTTTTTTGGTTTAATAGAGATTTCTTTACCATCTTTAATATCAAGAACAAAAGTATCTAAATCAATATTAAGAGCTTTCTTTCCTAATGGACCCTCAATATTTAATATACTTCCTGCTAAAGCTACTTTTACTTTTTCTGGGATTGAAATATTTATTTTACCAATTTTAGACATTAAAATACCTTACAGATTATTTCTCCACCTACTCGTTGTTTCCGCGCATCAATATCTGTCATAACTCCTTTAGGAGTAGACACTATTGCAATACCAAGTCCATTATTGATTTTTGGCAAACTTTCAGCACTTGAAAAAATTCTTCTTCCAGGTTTTGAGACCCTCTCGAAAGCACTAATAACTGGATTGCCAGAATGATACTTTAATTCTAACAACAAAATAGATTTATTGTTCTCTGACTTAATCTTAAAATCTTTTATAAAACCCTCGTTTTTTAAAATATCAGCAATTTTTGTTTTAAAATTTGATGAAGGTAATTCAACATTTTTATGGCTTCTTGATTGAGCATTTTTTACTCTTGCTATCATATCTCCTATTGGGTCACTTAAACTCATATATTCCTTTCTACCAACTTGATTTAACTAATCCAGGTATCTTTCCCTGCAAACCTAATTGTCTCAATGCAATCCTGGATATTTTTAATTTTCTATAAACACCATGTGGTCTTCCCGTAATTTGACATCTATTCATAACTCTGTTTTTTGCAGAATTTCTTGGAAGTTTAGAAAGTTTTTGTTGAGCTTTAAATCTTTCTTCCAAAGAAATTTTTTTGTCCATTACAATTTTCTTTAATTTTTGTCTTTTCTTGTAAAACTTGTTAGAGAGTTTTATTCTTCTATTGTTTTTATTTATTGAGCTTAATTTAGCCATGATTAATTATCTCCTTTTTTAATAAATGGAAAATTTAATTTTTCTAATAAAGCAAAACTGTGTTCTTTATTTTTTGATGATATAACTATAACAATATCTAGACCTCTAACTTTATCAGCTCTATCAAAACTTACTTCTGGAAAAATTATATGTTCTTTAACACCAAAGGTATAGTTTCCAAATTTATCAAAACCTTTAGAAGATAAACCTCTAAAATCTTTAATTCTTGGTAAAGCAATATTTACTAATCTGTCTAAAAACTCGTACATCTTATTTTTTCTTAAAGTAACTTTTAAACCAGAATTAGTTCCTTTTCTCGTTTTAAAATTTGATATTGATTTTTTAAATTTTGTAGTGACAGGTTTTTGACCAGTTATTTTAGCTAAGTCCTCTTCACATGATTTTAGAATTTTACTATCATTTCCATCTAAACCTAAGCCCATATTAAGAACAACTTTTTCTATCTTAGGACCCATGTAAAGATTTTTAAAACCAAATTGCGTTTTTAGAGCTGGTTGTATTTCTTTAAAATAAAGTTCTTTTAATCTAGGTACCATTATTTTTTAGCCTCAGTTTTTTTTGATTTAATTTTTTCATCAACTAATTTCAAATTAGAGATATGAACAAAACTTTCTTTTGAAAAAATTCCACCTTTTTTTTCTTTAGTTGTTTTCACATGTTTTTTAACCATATTAACATCTTTAATTTTTGCTCTATTATTTGCTCTATCTATTTCAATAACCTCACCCTCTTTTTTTTTATCTTTACCTGCTAAAATTTTTACTTTTAAACCCTTTTTAATCATTACAAAACCTCCGGAGCTAATGAAATAATCTTCATTTGACCTCTATTTCTTAATTCTCTTGTTACTGGTCCAAAAATTCTTGTACCTACAGGTTCACCTTTGTCATCGACTAACACTGCAGCATTATTGTCAAATTTTACTTTAGATCCATCATCTCTATGAATACCTTTTTTAACCCTTACAACTACGGCTTTATGGACTGAGCCTTTTTTAACCTTCCCTTTTGGTATTGCTTCTTTAACGGCAATAACGATAGTATCTCCTATACTTGCGTATCTTCTTTTTGAACCACCTAAAACTTTGATACATTCAATTTTTTTAGCTCCAGTATTGTCAGCAACTTGTAGTTCTGTTTGCACTTGTATCATTACTTTGAATTCTCCATTACTTTAAATTTTTTGTTTTTAGAAAAAGGCTTACTCTCAATTATTGAAACTTTATCTCCATTTTTGAATTTATTTTCTTCATCATGAGCATTATATTTTTTTTTCACTTTAATAACTTTTTTAAGAACTGGATGTGAATATTTTCTCTCTACCATGACAGTAATTGTCTTATTAGGTTTATCACTCACTACTATTCCTGTTAGTATTTTTTTAGGCATTTAATTTTCCTTTTAATGATGTTTTTAATCTGGCTATTGTTTTTTTGGTTTCACCTATTTTTGCGGGATTTGTAACCTGAGAATTAATTTTTTGAAATCTAAAATTAAAAAGATCTTTCTTCAATTTATCTATATTTTTTATAATTTGATCTTTTGTTAATTTTTTTATTTCTTGTTTTTTCATGTTAAGCAAATCTCTTTATTGTTTTAGTTTTAATTGGAAGTTTTGCAGAAGCTTTATACAAAGCCTCTTTGGCTATTTGTTCAGAAACCCCATCAACCTCAAATAATATTCTTCCAGGTTTAACTCTACATGCATAATACTCTGGTGAACCTTTTCCTTTACCCATACGAACCTCTATTGGTTTTTTTGAGACAGGAATATTTGGGAAAATCCTTGTCCAAACTCTACCTTGTCTTTTCATATGTCTTGTTAATGCAACCCTTGCAGCTTCGATTTGTTTTCCAGTAACTCTATCTGGAGATAAAGCTTTAAGTGCATATGCACCATAATTTATAAAGTTAGCTCTAGAGGCATTACCGTGAATTCTACCTTTATGAGCTTTTCTCCATTTAGTTCTGACTGGTTGTAACATTTTATTCTTTTACCTCTTTAGGGATAATCTTATTCGTTTCTTGGCTAAATTCTTTTGCGAAGACTTCACCTTTATAGATCCATACTTTAATTCCTATAATTCCATATGTTGTTAGCGCTTCAGCTTCAGCGTAATCAATATCAGCTCTCAATGTATGAGACGGAATGCTCCCATCTCTTAGCCATTCAGTTCTTGCTATCTCATTTCCTCCCAATCTACCACTTATAGATACTTTAATTCCTCTAGCACCTAACCTTAAACAAGATTGCATTGCTCTTTTCATAGCCCTTCTATACGAAATTCTCTTAACTAACTGTTGTGCAATGTTTTCAGCAACTAAGTAAGCATTAGTTTCTGGCTTCTTAACTTCTTTAATGTTTAGAGTAACTTCATTTGAAGTAAATTTTGATAAATTATTTTTAATTTTGTCTATATCACTTCCTTTTTTACCTATTACAAATCCAGGCCTTGAAGTGTATATAGTTACATAACATTTATTTGCTGTTCTCTCTATCATCACTTTTGATACACCAGAATTTATAACATTTTTTTTGATGTACTCTCTAATTTTAAAATCCTCAATTAAATAATTCCCAAAATCTTTCTTTTTAGCGTACCACACAGAATCCCAACCTCTGTTAACACCTAATCTAAAACCAACTGGATTAACTTTTTGACCCATGACTCTCCATTTTTTTTGTCTCTGATAATATAATTGTTACACTTGAATATGGTTTTAAAATTGGCGCAGCTCTACCTTTTGCTCTAGGTCTGAATCTTTTCATTATAATTTTTTTTCCACAATATGCTTCTTTAACTATTAATTTATCAATATCATATTGAAAGTTATTTTCTGCATTAGCTACTGCTGAACTAATTGTTTTTCTGATATCTCGTGTTATTCTTTTTTCTGAAAATTGTAAATCTCTAATAGCCACTTCTACTTTTTTTCCAACTATACCTCTTAAAATTGGATTTAATTTTCTTACACTTGATCTAACATTGTTATTAATAGACTTTATGTTTTTATCTTTATTCTGATTTTTTTTCTTTTTTTTACTCATAATTATTTTTTAACCTCTGCCTCAGCTGGTTTAGCTTTTTTATCTGCTGGTGTATGACCAAAAAATGATCTCGTTGGAGCGAATTCTCCTAATTTATGACCCACCATATCCTCTGAAATCGTAATTGGAATAAATTTTTTACCATTGTATATTAAGAAACTAACGCCAACAAAGTCTGGAATAATAGTTGATTTTCGTGACCAAGTTTTAACGGGTATTTTTTTTGGATCAGTTTTATATTTATCAACTTTTTTCATTAAACTCTCTTCTACGAAAGGTCCTTTCCACACCGCCCTAGCCATTATTTTGTATCCTTTCTTTTATTTCTTCTTTTAACAATGAATTTATCTGTTCTTTTATTATCTCTAGTTTTTAAACCTTTAGCTGATTGTCCTTTTGGTGAAACAGGATGTCTTCCGCCTGCTGACTTACCTTCACCTCCACCATGTGGATGGTCAACTGGATTTTTAACAACTCCTCTTGTATGTGGTCTTCTTCCTAACCATCTTGACCTACCCGCTTTTCCAATTTTTATATTTTTTTGATCGGGATTACTTAAAACTCCTATTGTGGCTAATGACCTTGAATCAATTTTTCTAACTTCACCAGATGCTAATTTTATCAAACTGTAATTACCATCTACACCACTTATTGTTACAGAAGTACCTGCTGATCTAGCCAATTTTCCCCCTCCACCTGGCTGAATTTCCACATTGTGAATATTAATTCCAACTGGGATATCTTGTAATGGCATACAATTTCCAACTTTGATTTCTTTCTTGGATCCATTTTCTACTTTGTCACCAACTTTAATTTTTTGTGGTGCTAAATAATAAGAATGAGTATTATCCTGGAATTTTACCAACATTATGTAACAAGACCTATTTGGATCATATTCAATTCTTTCAACGTTTGCTGGCATATCAAATTTTTTTCGATAAAAATCAACATGTCTATACATCTTTTTATGACCACCAGCTCTATTAATCGAAGTAATGTGTCCGTTATTATTTCTTCCTTTCATTGCATTCTTAGGTGACACAAGAGATTTGAAAGGCTTACCTCTCCATAATCCTGTTCTATCAACTAAGATAGTTCCTCTTGTTGATTTTGTATAAGGTTTAAATGTTTTTAGTCCCATAATTAAATTCCTGTTGTAAGATCAATACTTTGACCTTTTTTAAGGGTTATAATTGCTTTTTTATATCCAGGTACTTTTATTTTTTTTCCCCTTGTGATTTTTTTTCTATTTTGTTTATTTATGATATTTATTTTAGTTACATTTACCTTAAAAATTTTTTCAATATTTTTTTTTAAATTTAATTTGTTAGCACTATTGGGAACTTTAAAAATAATTTTATTCTGTTCTGACAAATTAGTAGATTTTTCAGTAACAATTGGAGATAAGATTTTATCGT
>CACOJM010000015.1 GCA_902627565.1 uncultured Pelagibacteraceae bacterium | reverse complement strand
TAACGATACAATTTTAAATATTCTTGGTGGGGTAAGAAGCAGTTGTACTTACGTTGGAGCACCTTCCTTAAAACAACTGAGTAAATGCACAACATTTGTGAGGGTAAATAGTCAATTTAACGACACTTTTACAAAATAATCTAAATTAAATATTAAAAAATTATAAGGCCAAAAAGGATAAGTCCGGTAGAGGCTGCTGCTGAGAAAAATAGTTTCTTTCTCGATTCATTTCTTTTGTTAATTTGAATTCTATTAAGAAGAATGTTTATATCAGTGCTTTTTGTTTGATCTGTAGTGCTATCTTTTGTTAAGTATTTAGCAATTAACTTATTTTTTACGCTTGTTCCTAAACTTTTCATAAACTAATTAAACCATTAAATTATATTCTTTGCAAATTTTCTTAAAGAGATAGATAAACACCTAGTACACCAAGCCCTAATACTAATGATGTTAAAATAATTAAATTTTTTTTAAACTCTTTACTTTCAGTCTCTTGAAGCTTTGATTTTAAAACGTTAATATCGACTCTCTCAGGTTTTATTTGTTTAGGTTTTAAAGGCTTTTCAGCAACTACAACACCATTTGGGGTCTCGATATTGCTTAAGTTACTTTCAAAGCCTTTATTACTCATACCTAAATTAACCATGAATAATTCCATCTCACAATTATACAAAAGTTCAATATGGGTCACAATTGAATTGACAAGTGTCCAAAATGGGTTTCTACTTTAATTTTTAAAATTATGACCATTCAAGAAATAGATTTTTCCAAAACTCTCTCGGACGATCAAGTCTACAATTCTATAATGAGTAATTATTCTGACTTAAGTAAAGATTGGATATCTCATCAATGGAATTGGATGAATAACGTATACTCTCCGTTTAAAGATCATTACAAATACATGATAGTAATTTCATTAATTGAAAAAACTCTAAACTTCTTTGATCAAATGAGCATTCAATATACTTATGAAGAATATTATTCAAAATCTTATCAACAAATTGAAAAATTTAGCATTACTGAACTCTGTGAAAAATTAAATTTACCGAAAGAAACTGTTAGAAGAAAAGTTTTAGAGCTTGAAAAAGAAGGAGTTATATCGCGTAGTAAAAAAAAAATCTTAATTGATAGAAGTGCTTATACTTTTATTAAACCAGAACAACAAATTAAATTTTCAGCAAAATACATTCAATTAGTTTCACAAGGACTGAATAAGGAACAAATTTATTCTAAAAAATTAGATCAAAAAGATATTGAAAATATAATGAAAAAAAAATTTTCAATGTGCTGGAAATGGTTTTATCGAATGCAAATACCTTTAGTTATTGGATATCAAAAATTTATGCAAGATTTGACTACTTTTCATATTTGGGGAACAGTTTGTATGAATCAAGTTTTAAATGTTTCAAAACAATTAGATACTGGTAAAGATAACCCTTCATTAGATTACTTTTCAACTAACAATGTTTTAATTGAAAATCTTGGCTCAGATGTTGGAATAAGTGCTATGTCGATTTCAGATATGACAAATATACCTCGAGCTACAATAATAAGAAAATGTAAATTTTTGCTTAGAGAGGATTTAATTAAAATGAATGAAAAAAAACAATACACATTATCTTCTTTAAACTTTAGAAAAATTCTACCCTATCAAACAGAAATTTTTAGATATAAAGCAAAATTTATTAGAAAAGTTTTAAATCTACTTGTAATATCTTGAAAATAAATTAAGTTAAAGTATAACGTTGCGGAAATACTTAGAGGGGTCATGGGTATAGTAACAACAATTGCGCCATTCGCGCTTGCTTTAATTATGTTAGGGCTAGGCGCATCTTTAACTGTAAAAGATTTTACAAGAGTATTTCAGCATCCAAAAGAATTTTTTGTTGGTTTAATCTGTCAATTAATTGTTCTTCCAATTATTGGTTATCTATTAATAATTATTTTAAAAACTCCAATTGAGCTAGCGTTAGGGGTAATGTTGATTGCAGCCGCACCTGGTGGAGTAACATCAAATGTGCTAACTAAATTTGCAGATGGGGATGTTGCACTATCTATATCTCTTACTGCTTTTACCAGTTTAATAAGTATTGTTTCTGTCCCCTATATAGTTTTTTTATCAATTGATTTATTTGATATTACTTATGTTGAAAAAGAAGTTTCGATGCTTGGTATATCATTGAAGATGTTTTTTGTTGTTACAGTACCTGTAATAATTGGAATGATTATTAGAAAATTTTTTAGTAATTTTATAGAAAATAATATGAAAATTATTGAAAGAACATCTATAGGATTGTTTTCAATTGTTTTTATTGCTATCTATATTCAGGAGTGGGACAGTATCATAATGTTCCTCACTACAGCTGGAACTATTGCTTTAATCTTAAACATTTCCATGATGATTATAGGTTTCTACGTTGCTAAATTTTTTGCCTCAGGTGTGGCTCAACAAAGGTGTATATCTCTTGAGTGTGGATTACAAAATGGAACATTAGCTGTTTTTGTTGGTACTCAATTGTTTGGGCAAAATATGACTTACATGGTTCCAACAGCAGCATATGCTTTGATTATGATGATGACTTCTGTTCTTTTTGTATTATTCTTAAGAAATAGAACTTAATTATTTTTAAAATTAGTTTGTTTTAAAGGTTTATTAATTATTTCAATCGGATATTTTTTTTTCTCAACTTCAATAAATAAATCTTTTTTGTGAAGATCGTCATTTGAAATATCATTATTGATATAACCAAATGCTAAATTTTTCTTAAAATTAAAGGAATAGTTCCCAGAAGTTGATCTACCTATAATGTTATTTTCTAAATAAATAGGCTCGTCATGAAGCAATAATGGTTCACCTGGTTTAGTATCTTTTAAAGTAAACATTGCAAATCTACTTTTAATTTTTTCTTTTTTAATCTTTTCTAACGCTTTTTTACCAATAAATTCATCTTCTTTCTTAGAACTTATTGTGAAAGATAAACCTGCTTGATATTGATTTTCCTCTGGTGAAATATCATGTCCCCAATGTAAAAATCCACTTTCCATTCGCATGATATCCATAGCGTGCATACCGCAATTCGAGAGATTAAAATCTTTTCCTTTATTAATTAATAATTCATAAATTTTTTTAGCTTCTTCAGATTTTACATATAACTCGTAACCTAATTCCCCAACATAAGACAATCTTTGAGTCCAAATTTTAGTTGATTGAATTGTTATATATTTTGCTGTGCTGAATCTAAAATTATCATTTTCGAAATTATCTTTTGAAATTGATTTCATTAAAGTTCGGCTTTTTGGTCCAAAAACACCAAATACACAATAATCGTCTGTAACATCTTTTAACTCAACGTCTTTTGCAAGGTGTTTTTTTATATGAAATTTATCTCTTTCTCTTGTTGCAGCCGAACTAATTATTCTAAAATGATCTTTATCAATACAAACAACTGTTAAATCTGTTTCAATTCCACCATCAGAATTTAACATATGTGTATAAATACATTTTCCAGCCTCATTTTTAATGTTGGCTGTGCAAATTTTTTGTAATTCTTTATGTGCTTTCTGTGATTTAATCTCAAATTTTGAAAATGGTGTTAGATCAAATAGACCAACATTTTTAATAGTATTGTTTGTTTCATATTCTGCTGAAGGATACCAGTTTTGATAATTATAACTGTATTCATATTCCGTCTTTTCTCCATCTAAAGCAAACCACATAGGTCTTTCATATCCTCCAGAAACACCAAAACAAGCACCAAAACTTTTTAACTCATCGTGATATGGAAGTGTTTTTATATTTCTTGAAGTTTTATGTTGTTTAAATGGCCAATGCATTCCATATAAATCTCCTAAAGACTCCGTAATTCTTTTTTTGATAAAACCTAAATCAGAGTGAAATTTTTGAAATCTTTTAATATCATAGCAAAAAATATCTTCATTAATATGTCCATTTATTAACCATTCAGCGGTAACTTTACCAACACCTCCCCCGCTTCCTATTCCAATACTATTTAAGCCACAGCATACAAAAAAGTTTTTTATTTCAGGCACTTCTCCTAGTAATGTATTTGTATCTGGAGTAAATGACTCTGGGCCTGAAAAAAATTTTCTTATTCCTGCTTTTTCTAGAACTGGAAATCTTTTTATTGCAGTGGCTAAATAAGGTTCAAAATGCTCAAAATTTTCTTGAAATTCTCCAAATGAAAAATCCTCTGGAACTTTATTAATTTTATCCCAAGCTGGGATAGACTGAGATTCAAATATACCAACTAATATTTTTCCAGCATCCTCTTTAATATAAGTTCTATTATCAAAATCTCTTATCACTGGTAAAGTTTTTGAAAGATTTTCAATTGGCTCTGTAATAATATAAAAATGTTCTGCAGGATAAAGAGGTATACTTACTCCAGCTTTTTCTCCAATTTGGCGTGACCACATTCCAGAAGCTAAAACTATATACTCACAATCAATTTTTTGACCATTTACTTTTACTCCAGAAATTTTTCCATTTTTAGTTAAAATTTCATCAACGGGAGATTGTTCGAAAATCTTTGCTCCTTCCATTCTAGCTGCTTTTGCTAACATATGTGTTACTCCTGATGGATCTGCAGCGCCATCACCAGGCATTAAAATTCCTCCTAAAACTTCATTGGTATTTACAATTGGATAATCTTTTTTAATTTGATCTTTGTCTAAAATTTTTACATCAACATCAAAGAGCTGGGCCGTTGTTGCTTGTCTTTGAAGTTCTTGCCATCTACCTTTATTCTCAGCAATTGAAAGTGCACCGTTCAATCTTAATCCAGCTGAATGATCAACTTTTTTTTCAAGTTCTTTATAAAGGTCTAAAGTATATTTTCTTATTTTTGTAATTACTGCTGAGGGACCTAATTGACTTACTAATCCTGCTGCATGCCAAGTTGTGCCTGAAGTTAACTGATCTCTCTCTAAAAGAATAGTATCTTTCCAGCCAAATTTTGCTAAGTGATAAGCAACTGAACAACCCACTACGCCACCACCAATAACAACAACTTTTGTGCTACTTGGTAATTTCTTTTCCATTCAATTAATTTTTAATTGCTTCTCCTGGGTCAACATATTGGTGTCCAAATACTTCTGCAACCGCTTTGTAAGTTACATGACCTTTATAAATATTTAATCCCGCTAAAAAATTTTTATCCTCACCTAAAGCTTTTTGATAACCTTTGTTAGCAAGTTTAACTAAATAAGGAAGAGTTGCTTGATTTAAAGCAAAAGTAGAAGTTCTTGGAACTCCACCAGGCATATTTGCCACACAATAATGAACAATATCATCCACTATATAGGTTGGATCACCATGAGTTGTTGGTTTACTTGTTTCAACACATCCGCCTTGATCAATTGCAACATCAACTATTACTGAGCCTCTTTTCATTAATTTTAACATATCTTTAGTTACTAATTTTGGTGCTTCAGCTCCAGGTATTAACACTCCACCAACCAATAAATCTGCTTCAGCTACCAACTTGTTTAAATCTATTTTGTCACTTTGTTCAGGGATAATCTTATCTCCAAACATTTCCTTTAATTGCTTTAATCTTGCTTCAGATTTATCAACAATATGAACTTTAGCTCTCATACCAGTAGCTATAATTGCAGCGTTCTCTCCTACTACTCCACCACCTAGAATTAATACATTTGCTGGCTCACCTCCAGGTGCTCCACTTAATAATACCCCTCTACCTTTTTGATTTTTTTCTAAACAATGCGCTCCTGCCTGTACAGACATTCGGCCTGCAACTGCACTCATTGGTGCAAGTAATGGAAGCCTACCATTATCGTCTGTAACAGTTTCGTAAGCAATATTTATACTCTTTGATTTAATTAGTCCCTCGGTTAATTCTTTTGCGGCAGCTAAATGAAGATAGGTATATATAATTTGATTTTCTCTAATCATATCAACCTCTACTTTTTGAGGCTCTTTAACTTTAACAATTATCTCCGCATCATTAAAAATATCTGTAGCTTTATCTACAATTTTTGCGCCAGCATTTTTATACTGATCATTTTCAAAACCAGCTTCAAAACCGCCATTGTATTCAACTAAAACTTCGTGACCTTCTGATACCAGTGTTTTTACACTATCAGGTGTCAAACCTATACGATTCTCTTGAGGTTTTATTTCCTTAGGTACGCCGATTCTCATTAATGAAAGTTAATTCTTTTTACTTTTTGCGTAATTAGTTATTCCTGTTCGAAGTTTTTCAATAATTTCATCTATATGCTTTTTCTCACAAATAAACATTGGTGCAATTATTAAACAATCACCTGTAGCTTTAAAGTTTACTCCTGCCTCATAACAATGTTTGAAGCAAGTGAAACCAGCAACACCAGGTTTTTTATTCATTTTAATATCAATTCCACCCATCATTCCATAACCTCTAATATTATCTACAACATCAATATCTTTTAAAGACATTAACCCTTTTTGAAAATAAGGAGCTAAATCTTTTGCTCTATTAAAAATATCATCTTTTTCAAATATATCTTGAACAGCTAAGCCTGCTGCAACTGAAATTGGAATTCCTGAATAAGTATAACCATGAAATAATTCGATAGTTCCTTTTGGTGCACTATCCATAATTGCATCATAAATTTCTTCTTTACAAGCAACAACTCCTAAAGGACTTATTCCGTTAGTAGTTGCTTTAGCCATTGTCATCAAGTCAGGCGTTACTCCATACTCCTGTGAGGCAAATGGTGAACCTGTCCTTCCCCAGCCTGTAATAACTTCATCAAAAATTAAGAGTATTCCATGTTTGTCACAAATTTCTCTAAGTCTTTGTAAATATCCTTTTGGCGGAACTAATGTGCCAGTCGATCCAGCAATTGGCTCAACTATACAAGCTGCTATATTCTCAGCACCAAAATTAGTACAAATTCTTTCTAAATCTTCTGCAAGTTCTACTCCAGTTTCAGGTTGACCACTTACAAATTTATGCTCAGGTAAATGTGTGTGTCTCATATGAACTACGCCTGGCATTAAAACACTTGCAAAAGTTTTTACGTTATTGACCATGCCACCAACTGATGTAGCTCCGATATTCATTCCGTGATATCCTCTCTCACGTCCTACAAATCTAAATCTTTGACTGTCTCCTCTAGCTCTATGATAAGCGATACCAATTTTAATAGCTGTTTCTACTGCAGTTGAACCACAAATTGTGTAAAAAATCCTATTTAAGTTCCCAGGCGTATGTTTTGAAATTCTTGTTGCTAGCTCGAATGATCCACCAAATCCTTGTTGGAAAGGCTGACAATAATCTAAAGTTTTTAATTGATTACTTATTGCCTCTATAATTTCTTTTCTTCCATGTCCAAGTGGATTACAAAATAATCCTGAGCTCGCATCAATTTGGGTTTGACCTTGATGGTTTTTTAAATACACACCTTTTGCTTCAACAATTAATCTTGGGTTTTCTTTAAATTCTTTATTAGATGAAAAAGGCATCCAATGTTCATTTAAAGAATTTGGTACTGATGTTCTTTTTTCTGAGCTCATATTTTAATTTTTTAAATTGTTACTAATAAGATTTCTTTAGACTAATTGAGACTATTTAACCACCAAAATAATGTCACAACTAAAAGTTGTATCAAAATTAAACACTTTTTTGTTTTACATCTACACTAATTTGATCTTAAACTTGGAACATATAAATAATCAACTAAGGGGAATAAATGAAAAAAATAATTAGTTTTATTCTTGGATGTTTTGTAGCTCTTAATCTTTCAATTTCAGTTGCTAATTCAGCAGCTAACGAAGTTAGAGTTGCTTACTTTTTAGAATGGCCAAGTCCAAATCTTGAAGATATGATGAAAAAGAATTTTGCTAAAGCTTTAGGTGTTCCTGTTAAGTGGACTAATTTCACTAACGGTGGAGCAATGACTGATGCGATGTTAGCAGGAGATATTGATATTTCATACTCTCAAGGTTTAGTTCCTTTCATTAACGCTGTTAAATCTAAAGCGCCTATCAAACTTGTAGATATTGCAATGGAATATGGAATGGGTGGTACTACATGTGTAACATCTAATGCTTCTGGTATTACAAAAGCAAACGCAACTGAGTTAGAAGGTAAAAAAGTTGCTGTTCCACTTGGAACAATGGCTGAATACGTTTTTGATGAAAGTATGAAAGTTGTTGGAGCTGATAGAAAAAAAATGGATATCATCCAAATGGATCCTGAAGAAGGCGCTGCTGCTTTAGTAAGTGGTGATGTTGTAATGGCATGTTTATTTGGAGGTAACTCTATTAAAGCTGCAACTGCAATTGGATCTAGATTACTTACAGTTCAAGAGGCTAGAGATGCTGGTATTTTAGGTATTGATATTACTTCTGTAACTACAAAGTTTATGAAGGAAAATCCTGGAATGCTAAGAACTTTTATTGAAGTAACTCATGAAGCTAATGCAAGATATAGAGCTGGTAAAAGCGATATGAATGCGATGTCAAAAGCTTCAGAAATGAAAGTTGCTGACATGAAAGAAACTTTAGATGGTTTCAAATTCTTAACTCCAGAAGAAACAAAACAATCTATGGAGAGTGGAAATCTTGATGCATTCTTAAAAGGAATGGGAACACCAAGAGGAAACGTAGACACAAGTTTCTTACCTTTATAATTTAAAGGTAGATAAAAATTAAGATAGGCGCCAATTTTCATAGATTGGTGCCTATTTTTTTATTAAAAATTCTAATATAAAGCTTTTATGAGTGATTTAGTTTCTCAGAATCTTAATATGATCTTTAAAACTCCTAAAGGAGAAACTGTTCATGCATTAAAGGACTTAAATTTTACTTTAAAAAAAGGTGAACTTCTTACAGTACTTGGGCCTTCAGGTTGCGGAAAAACAACTTTATTAAATATTACAGCTGGTTTTATAAGACCAACCTCAGGAAGTATTACATTAAATGATAAAGAAATTGATGGTCCTGGAGTCGAAAGAGGAATGGTTTTTCAACAAGGAGCTTTGTTTGAATGGTTAACTGTTGCTGAAAATGTCAACTTTGGATTAAGAATGAAAAAAGAAGATCCAATTAAAACTCAAAATAAAGTAGACGAATGGTTAGAAATAGTTGGTCTTAAAGGATTTGGAAATACTCCAACCTACCAATTATCAGGTGGAATGCAGCAAAGGGTTGCCCTTGCAAGATGTCTAATTAATGATCCTGATTTAATTCTAATGGATGAGCCTTTGGGTGCTCTTGATGCTTTAACGAGAGAAAAGATGCAGTCCTTAGTTTTAAAAATTTGGAAAGAAACAGGAAAAACAATCATTTTAATTACCCACTCAGTTGAAGAAGCATTATTACTAGGTGAAAGATTGTATGTAATGGCACCTCGACCAGGACGAATACATAAAGAGTACAATTTACCATTTGCATCAATGGGTCTTAAACAAGATTTAAGAGAAATTAAAAAAGATAAAGATTTTTCTGTAAAACGAGAGGAAATTTTAGAAATGATTTGGGATATGGAAGAAGAAATCATGGGGAAAGAAAATTAGATGTTAACTCAAATAGTAACTTTTTTAATATTTTTTGCCGTTATAGGCTGTATTCTTTATGGCAGACGTCTTATCAGAACTGAGAAAGTGGACGCAGTTTTTGGAAATCCGGAAAGAGCGTTAGGTGGAACCCATTGGGTAATTGTTGGAAGTAGTTTTCTTCTTTTAATTTGGCTTTATTATTCTTGGGATATCGCAAAAGGTTTTTATCCAAAATCTGCAAATGAACTTTGCCAAGTTGGAAAAGTAAATGATTCTTTATTAGGATTGAAGTACCAATTTCCTATAGAAGAAAGAGAGTTTAAAAGTACTTCTCAAATAAAAAAAGAAAATAAGAATCTAGAAAAGCTAACAACTGAGATAAAAAATTCTAAAGAACTTAATAATGAACAAAAGACAATTCTTATAAGCTTTATAAATAAAACAAATCAACTAATTCCCTTATTAACTAATGAGGATTTAATTGAAAATGAAACTCAACAAAGAATTAAAGATATTACAGGTAGAATTAATCTTTTAACTGAAAATTTTCAAAAACCTGATTATCCATTTGAAACTGAGCAAGATCTAAACGAAAGACTTAAAGCTGTAGAAGAGGAAGGTGGTTGGGGTATTACAAAGATTGATGCAGGCTCAGGAAGTATTGAAAATACATTAGAGGTCCCTCTTGTACCAGCTACTGACAGAGGCTTAAAATTTCATGCTGCAGCGCAAGAATTAAATTTAATTAGTGAAGAATTTTTTAAACTAAGAAATCATAATCCAGAATTCAAAAATAAAATTAAAAAAATTAAAGATGAAATAAAAACCTATAGGACTAATTTAAGTGAAAATCAGGAAATAGCATCTACTTATGCTAAGAATATTGTTAAAATTGCAAGAAGAATAGAATTTGCAAGTATTTATCCACCAAATGCATTAGATAAAATGCAAAATGCAATTATCAAGTTTGATAACGCACAGTTAGATGCTCAAGGTGGGTTAAGATTTATTGATATCTTTTTGTTTCCAGCTGGTACTATTGTTGCTAGTGGTCCAAGTTGTTCAGAACAAGGTTCTGGTAGATGGTTGCCAAAACCATCTGACACTTTTAATAAATTTGTATTAATGTCAAAACCAAGTGTTGGTTACAAAGACATTCCACTTCTATGGATAGATATGGTTGATGTCAGTAAAATGATTGGTTTTATTCTTCCAGATTGGATAGCTGATATTCTTCCAGGTGAATACCCAGTTCATACTAAAGAGGGAATAGTTAAACAAAACTTTAAGGGTTACGTACTTAAAGTTGTAACAGGTGACTTTAAGCTATTTAAAGTACCAGTACCATATGGTCATATATGGGATTCTTTTTTAAGAGTATTCTTGGGATTAGTTTTTGGAATTATTATTGGTGTTCCATTAGGTTTATTTATGGGTTTAAACAGATTTGCTAAAGGATTTTTCGATCCATTAATTGAACTTTATAGACCAGTTCCTCCTTTGGCTTGGGCTCCTCTTATTATTTCAGTTTTAGGAATTGATAATACTGGAAAAGTTTTCTTATTATTTATGGTTTCTTTATCTATTATGATCATTTCAGCAAGAGCTGGTGCATCAGGAACGCAATTATCTAAAATTCATGCAGCTCACTCGTTAGGTGCCTCAAAAAAACAAATTTTGAGATATGTAATTTTCCCAAACTCTTTACCTGAAATACTAACAGGAATAAGAGTTGCTGTTGGTATGTGTTGGGGAACTTTGGTAGCTGCAGAATTTTTAGCTGGCACTACGGGTATTGGTTTTGTTGAAAATGTTGCAAAGAAATATTTCCAATATGAGGTGATTTGGATAACAATTTTCATAATGGGAATGTTAGGTCTTTTATTTGATATAACTTTAAGAAAAATTATTGATAAAACAATTCCGTGGCGTGGAAAAGGTTAATTTGAAAAGTCAAAATATTAAAAAAGAAGTTATTCAAATTTTTAAAAAGTATGGTCTAAGTACTAATCATGCCACTATTTCTGCTAATGCTCTGATTAATGCTGAATTAGTGGGAGCATACGGACACGGGTTGTCACGCCTAAAAATGTACTGTGATCGAATTTCAAAAAAAGTAATTAATCCAAAACCAAAAATAAAAATAAAAAAAATTTCTCAATCAATTTCACATATAAATGCTGATAATAGTATTGGATTTGTAGCTGCAGATATCGCAATTAAAAAAGCAATTGTTAATGCAAAAAAAACTGGAATAGGTTTAGTAGCAGTTAAAAACAGTGGTCATTACGGTTTATCAGGATATTACGCTGAGCAAGCAGTCAAAAAAAATTTGGTTACAATGATTTTTACTAACGCTCCTCCTGCTGTAGCTCCTCATGGGGCTTTAAAAAGTTTATTTGGAACAAATCCTATTTGTTTCGGAACCCCGACTGGATCAAAGATTCCTTTTATTTTAGATACATCTATTTCAATGATCAATAGAGGTAAAATAAGAGTTGCAGCTAGAAATAATCAAAAAATACCCTTGGGTGTTGCTTTAGATAAATTTGGTAAAATTACAACTGATCCAAAAAAAGCTCTTAAAGGAGTGCAATTACCTATAGCAGGTTTTAGAGGATCAGGTTTAGCATGGATGGTTGATATCTTAAGTGGTGTTTTAACTGGTGGTAATCATGCCGGAAGAGTTAAAGACCCTTTTGATGATTTTTCTGGTCCACAAAATATTGGTCATTTGTTTATCACATTTAAAACAAATTTATTTGTCAAAGATTACAGTAATAGAATTAAAGATAATATAAAAAAAGTTAAAAGATTGCCTAAAATTAAAGGAGTAAAAGAAATTGTATATCCAGGTCAAAATAAATATAAAAGATTTAAAATGAATTCAAAAAAAAAAATTAAGATAACAAAGATCGTAAAAAAAGATTTAGAGTCATTAAAAAATTAACTATGCTTTCAAGTAAAGAAATTGTCGTTCCCAATAATTTATTAAATGTTGCTCATAAGAAAAAAGGTGTTAAAGCTGGTATTGTTAATGCTGGCAAACCTCTGCCAATGCTATCCGTTCAAGATGCAGTGAATGAAAGTTTAATAGAACCAATTTTTATTGGTGACGAGAAAGAGATTCTTAAGTGTGCACAAGACCTTAAATGGGATATTTCAAAATATGAAATTATTCATGAACCCATAGAGAATAATACTGCAGCTATAGCTGCCAGACTGGCTAGTAAAGAAAAAATTAAAATTATAGTAAAAGGACATATACATACTGATGTCCTAATGAAAGAAGTTCTTAAAAGAGAATATAATCTGCTTGGAAAAACAAGACTGAGTCATATTTGGCATATGACATTAGACAAAGAAGATAAACCTCTTATAATTACTGATGGAGCTTTAAATGTTTTACCTAATGTCAAAACTAAAATGCATATTTTAAAAAACGTTATAAACTTTTCAAATAGAATTGGTATTGAAAGACCTAAGATTGCAATATTGTCAGCTACTGAAGAAGTTTTAGATAGTGTCCCAAGCTCTAAAGAAGCTGAAGAAATTACAAAATTAGCTAAAAAAGAAAATTTAAATGCCGATGTTTTTGGTCCATTGGCGTTTGATAATAGTATTTCAAAAAAATCTGCTTCTATTAAAGGGATTAAAAATGATGTAGCAGGTGTTGCTGACGTTTTATTAGTTCCTAGTGTAGAAACAGGAAATGGACTAGTTAAAATGTTAATCTATTTTTGTGGTGCTTGTGCGGCTGGTGTAGTTGTTGGTGGTAAAGTACCAGTTGTAATTACTAGTCGTTCTGATGAAGCTCAAGCCAGATTGGCTTCAATTGCTGCCGCAGTCGTTGCTTTAGATTAATTGTTTCATTGAAAAAAAATCTAATATGCTTTAAACAAATATTCGAAAATACTTATGGCAATTAAATATC
>CACOJM010000014.1 GCA_902627565.1 uncultured Pelagibacteraceae bacterium | reverse complement strand
GATTCTAAAACTATACCAGTAGCTTTACTTTCAAAGTCAGTTTTTAAATCTAAAATTTCTGCTTGAAGGGTTATCGCCTCTAATAATTTGTCTAAGTTCAATTTTGTCTTCGCTGAAATTTCTACCATCAAGGTATCACCTGATAAGTCTTCCGCAATTAATTCATGTTCCAATAATTGGTTTTTAATTTTTTGGGGATCAGACTCAGGTAGATCACATTTATTAATAGCCACAACAATTGGTACCTTCGCAGCTTTAGCATGTTTAATTGACTCTATTGTTTGAGGTTTTACCCCATCATCTGCTGCTACTACTAAAACTACAATGTCAGTCAACTTCGATCCACGCGCTCTCATTTCTGTAAATGCAGCATGACCGGGTGTATCGATAAAAGTAAGTTTGTTGTTATTATTAATTATTTGATACGCACCAATATGTTGAGTTATTCCACCAAATTCTCCTGAAACTACATTAGCGCTCCTTAAGACATCTAAAACAGACGTTTTTCCATGATCCACATGTCCCATAACCGTAACAATTGGAGCTCTATTTTTTAGATTCTCTGTTCTAGACTCTTTTATCTTTTTGATTATCTCCTCGGCTTTTTCCTCTCTAATTGGGTTATGACCAAATTCTTTTACTAAATATTCCGCTGTATCTGCTGCTAGCGTCTGATTAATTGTCACTGTAACACCCATTTCAAATAAATGTTTGATTACGTTGCTAGATTGTTCGGCCATTCTATTTGCTAATTCCCTTACTGTAATAGCTTCGGGAATATCTATATCTCTTTTAATTTGCTTTAAGTTTTCTTTATTATCCTCTTTAGATGCATTTTTAAGTTCTTTTTGTCTTGCTCTTTTGACTGAAGCTAAGCTTCTTTCTCTTGTTTCTATCTCATCACTTAAAGCTCTTGAAACGGTTAGCTTCACATCTCTTTTTTTTGCACCTAACTTACTTTTTCTATCTTTATCACTCTCTCCCTTGAGTTTTTTAGTTGCTCTCTGCTCCGCAAGTTTTCTTTTTTCGAAATCACTAATTGTTGAAGGTGGAAATTTTGATGTAAAATTAGATTTTGGAAATAAATTTTTTTTAAAATTACTTGGCGAGGTTTTGTAACTTGACCCTGTGCCTTTTCCAACAGGTTTTTTTGAGTTTCTATCAATTACTACTGTTTTTTTTCTTAGATTTTTTGAAGATTGAAAATTTTTAAAGGACTTTTTTGGACTTCCTGAAATTGTTAGTTTTGTTTTTTTGTTTTCCATTTTTCATCCCTCAATCTTTGTAAACTTCGTTACGAGCAGACATAATTAATCCGTCAGCTTCATCTTTTGACAAGGCAAAATCCTCTAAATACCCATTTATTTTAACTCTCTCACCTTTTATAATATCAAAACCCCCAGTTAATTCATCTGATGCTAAATCTGCAAAATCTTGTAAATTTAATATTTTTTGTTCACCTAATGTTAATAGCATTCCTGGAGTTAATCCTTTTAGACTCATTAAATCATCTGAAATTCCTAAATCTTTAATTCTTTGAGAGATATCCTCTTGATCTTTTATATGAAACTCTCGCGCTCTTTCAATTAAAGCTTTTGCTGTATCTTCCTCTATACCCTCAATTTTTTTTAAGTTATCCAAAGTACTATCTTTTATATCATCTATCGTTGAAAAACCTTCGGCAACTAATAGTTGACCTAATGTTTCATCTAATTCTAAATTTTTAACAAGATTTTCTGTTTTTTCTTTGAACTCAATTTGTCTTCTATCTGAGTCCTCTTGGTCAGTCATAATATTTATTTCAAAATTAAGTAATTTTGTTGCTAATCTTACATTTTGGCCTCTTCTGCCAATTGCTTTACTCAGGTTTTCTTCTGTTAAAATAACATCCAGTTTTTTTCTTTCTAAGTCTACATTTACTCTTTGTACTTCTGCAGGAGATAATGCGTTAGAAACCAAAACTGCAGGATCTTCAGACCAATTCACTATATCAATTTTCTCTCCCTGTAATTCATTTACTACTGCCTGTACTCTTGAACCTCTCATTCCAACACAAGCACCAACAGGATCTAGCGATGTATCAACTGCTTTCACACAAATTTTTGCCCGACTTCCTGGATCTCTTGATGATGACTTAATTTCAATTAAACCATCATAAATTTCTGGTACTTCCTGAACAAAAAGCTTTTCCATAAATTTAGGATGGGCTCTGGATAAAAAAATTTGTTGACCCCTAGGCTCTCTTCTAACATCGTAACAATATGCTTTTATTCTATCTCCAGCTTTAATATTTTCTCTAGGTATCAATTCATTTTTTTGAATTATGGCTTCAGTTCTACCTAAATCTACAATAATGTTTCCAAACTCTAATCTCTTAACAATGCCACTTAATATTGTGTCTTTTTTATCTATAAAATCATTATATTGTCTTTCTCTCTCAGCTTCTCTCACATTTGAGTTAATTACTTGTTTTGCTGTTTGAGCTGCTATTCTACCAAAATCAAAAGATGGCAGTGGTTGTAATACTTCATCACCAATTTTTTTATCTTTATTATTTTGGTTTAAGTTAATTGCATCCTCTAATTTTATTTCAGTATTAGCATTTTCAGGGTTTTCAGAAATTATTAATTTTCTAAAAATTTCAATATCCCCGTTATCTCTATTTATTAAAACTTTTATTTCATTGTCTTGTCCAAATTTAGATTTTGCAGCTTTTGCAATGCCTGACTCCATGGAATTTATAATCAATTCCTTATCAATTGATTTTTCCAAAGCAACTGCCTCTGCAATTCTCAATAATTCTAATTTATCTGCTCTTTTGTTTAACATTTAATTTATTCCAAAAAAAAATGGGCCAAGGCCCATTTTTGATTATTCAACAATGTAGCTGCAATATATAAAAGTTTTTTGATTATTCAATAAAAACTATTTTAAAAAAATGTTTATTTTATCAGTATTTTCCCATGAAAATGACCCATCTTTTTCAGGTTGTCTACCAAAATGTCCGTAGGCTGATGTTTTTTCATATATAGGTTTATTTAAAGACAACATTTCTCTTATCCCTCTCGGGCTTAAATCAAAATTTTCTCTAATTTTTTCCTCAACAAATCTATTTTTTTCTGGGTCACTATCAAAAAGATTTACATAAATTGACAATGGCCTAGAAACCCCAATAGCATAAGCTAGCTGTATCAAGCACTTATCTGCAATTTTTGAGGCAACAACATTTTTTGCAATATATCTTGCGGCATAAGCTGCTGATCTATCGACTTTAGTTGGATCTTTACCTGAAAAAGCTCCGCCTCCATGGGGCGCAGCGCCACCATATGTGTCAACGATAATTTTTCTTCCAGTTAATCCACAATCTCCATCTGGACCGCCAATGACAAAATTTCCAGTAGGATTGACATAAAATTCATCATCATTAAAACCTTCCAAAAATTTCTTAGGAATCGAATTTAACATATATGGCCTCAATAATTCTCTTACTTCGTTTTGATTAACATTTGGTGAGTGTTGTGATGAGATTACAACAGATTTAACCTTTATAGGTTTTCCATCTAAATATTCAAATGTGACTTGGCTTTTTGAGTCTGGCTCAATATTATTTAGCTTTCCAGATTTTCTATCCTCAGCCATTAATCTTAAGATTTTATGAGAATAATGAATTGGTGCAGGCATTAACTCATTTGTTTCATTACACGCATATCCAAACATAATACCTTGATCACCTGCGCCCTCATCTTTATTACCGGAAGAGTCAACACCTAATGCAATATCGGCAGATTGTGAGTGAAGGTGACACTCTATTTTAGTAGCCTCTTTCCAAGTAAATCCATCTTGATCATAGCCAATGTCCTTTATACAATTTCTTACTTTACTTATTAAATCATCTTTATTAATTTTTGGACCTCTTACCTCACCAGCTAAAACAACTTTATTTGTCGTGGTAAGTGTTTCACATGCAACTCTTGAGTAAGGATCACCAGAAAGGTAAGTATCTACAACCATATCTGAAATTCTGTCTGAAACTTTATCTGGATGTCCTTCAGAAACTGACTCACTCGTAAATAAAAAGTTTTTTAAATTACTCATTTTTGATCCTATTAAATGAAAAAGTGAGAAAAATATACAATAAAATTAATATTATAAAAATTTTATTTCCATATGTGGAAAAAATTGTTTGATGGTAATCTCTCCTTTTTTCAAAATCGATAAAACCAGATTTTCCGTAATCTATTTTTTTTTCAACTTGTCCAACAGGATTAATTATTGCTGCCATTCCATTATTAGACGATCTAATTATATATTTTCCATTTTCAATTGCTCTAAACACACTATGGGTAAAGTGCTGCTTTGGACCAATAGATTTTCCAAACCAACCATCCTCTGAAATATTAAGTATGAAATCAAAATCAAAATTTTTAGTTAAATTTCCACTATAAATAATCTCGTAACAAATAAGAGGTAAAAATTTTAACTTTTGATTATTATTTTCCAATGTTATAATTTTCCTTTTATTCCCTCTACTAAATGACCCAATTTTATTTGTGATTGGTTTTAAACCAATTTTATTTAAAATATTTTCGAAAGGTAAAAACTCACCGAATGGTACAAGATTGATTTTATTATAACCATCAACTAAATTTAAATTATTATCAAATATTGAAAAAGAATTAAAATATTTATAATCATTATCTGAAGTTTCTCTATCAGTTATACCTAAGCCAATTAAATGATTTTCACTAAAATTTTTTCCAATTATGTCATTAAATAAATCTAATTCATCTTGATAAGTATTAGGTATTATTCCCTCAGGCCATACAAAAAATGTTTTCTTTTTCTCCTCTGGTAAACTTATTAGTATTAGTTCATTGATAATATTTTCTGTTTGAGTACCATTATAAAATCGTTCCAAACCAATATTTGAACCAATTATCCGAATTGTATAAGGATTTTCTTTCAACTCTTTACTCAAGAATTCCTTTTTTTGAAATGTGCCGTAAATAATAAATAAAATTGGTATAACTAATAAAATTATACTAGCTATAATCTCTTTTCTTGTCTTTTGAAGGATAAAAAGTGCTGGAGTAATATAAAGGCTAATCACAATCAAATTTAAAGAGTAGGTTCCAATAACAGATATTATGCCTATAAAATTCAAATTTTGAGAGAAACTATAAACGATTAAATTCCATGGAAACCCACTTAAAATTGTTCCTCTAATAAAATCTATTATTCCAAATAAAAGAGAAAATAAAAAAAAAGCACTTAAAATATTTTTAGGTCTGATCAAATAAAATATAAATACGGCTAATCCATAAAATAAAGCTAAAAAAAAGGGGACTAAAAATAATGTAACTGGTATCAAAAAGCTTAAATTTTCATCAAATGTTAATGATATTGTTATCCAATACAAGCTTGATAAAAAAAAACTAAATCCAAAAAGCCAACCATAATAAAAAAAATTTTTCGATATTTGCTTATTTAATTTTTTAAATAAAAAAATGAAAAAAATACTGAATGTAAAAAAATTTATTATGTAATAATTGAAAGGTGGGAGGCTTAAAGAAGTTAAGCCTCCTAAAATAAGTATTAAAAATGTTTCAAATAAAAAAAAATTTTTCAATTTAATTTAATAATTTTTCAACTGATTTTAAAATTTTTTGTTCATGATTAAGCATCTTTTTATAATCTTTAAAATTAATATGATCAAAACCTAATAAGTGTAAAAAACCATGTATAAAAATCTTTATAGTTTTTTTTTTAAATTCTTTTTTTCCCTGATCTTTAGGTTTGTTAATATAATTATAGCTTATAATTATATCACCTAAATAAATTTCTTTTTGATTTTTAGTTTTTTGTTTAAATGGGAAAGATAGAATATCGGTATGCTTATCTTTATTTCTAAATTTTTTATTGAGAATTTTTATTTTTTTATTATTTGAGAGTAATAAAGTTAAATAAACTTTTTTATTTGTAAATTTAAATTTTTCTGGAAAAAATTTACAAACTTTGTTAAAAAATTTTTCTTTTTCATTCAATCTTTTTGACCAAGAATTTTCCTCAGAAAGTACATTAACTTTTATCATTATTGTTATATGCCTTAACAATTTTTGAGACTAAAGGATGTCTTACTACATCTGAATGATCAAAATCTATTACTGCTATCTCGTCTAAATGAGATAATATATTTTTCGATCTATCTAATCCAGACATTTTTTTATTTGGTAAATCTATTTGTGAAGGATCGCCGTTCACTACAATCTTAGAATTTTCACCTATTCGTGTAAGAAACATCTTAATTTGAGTGTCTGTAGCATTTTGTGCTTCATCTAAAATTGCAAATGAATTTTTTAAAGTTCTACCTCTCATAAAAGCAAGTGGTGCAATTTCAATATCACCAATTTCTATCATTCTTTGAATTTTTTCAAAATGAAATAAATCATAAAGTGAGTCATATAGAGGTCTTAAGTAAGGATCAACTTTCTCTTTCATATCTCCTGGTAAAAATCCTAGTCTTTCCCCAGCCTCTACTGCTGGTCTTGATAAAATTATTCTTTCTATTTTTTTTTCTAAAAGCATTGTTAAACCAATTGCAACAGCCAAAAACGTCTTACCAGTGCCCGCAGGTCCAGCTGAAATTATTATCTCATTTTGTCTTAATGCTCTTACATATTCTTTTTGTTTTTCCGACCTAGGAATAATAGATTTTTTTGGTGTTTTTATAATATCAGTTACATTAGTATTTTTTACTTTCTCATTAATCATAAACTGATCAACTGAGGACAAAATATCTTTTTGTTCTACACTACCATTGTTTACAAATTGATTTGCCAAAAATTGGATTGCATTTTTTATAATTTCATTTTTTTCAGCACTTGACTTAATTAAAATTGAGTTACCTCTAGAATAAATATTTGAGCCTGTAATTTTTTCTAATTCTTTTAAATTTTTATTAAATTCACCTACAACACCCATCAATAGTTCATTTTCATGAAAAATAACACTGATTGAATTGTTTTCTGAATAAACAAATTTAAGTGATGATTGAATATTTTTTTTAATTGAATTACTCAAATCTAAGCTACTTTTTTTTCTAATTTATTTGAACTTATACCAAATAATGTATTTTGATTACTACTTTTAACTTTTACTTTGATTATACTTCCCACTTCTTTATCATTACCATCAAAGATAACAGGAGTCATGTACTCAGATCTTCCAAAAAACTGAGCACTTTTCTCTGTCTTGTTCTCAACCAAAACCTCTATTTCTCTATTTTCTAAAGACTTATTCATTGCAATTTGATGATTAAATAATTGTTTTTGAACTTTTTCTAATCTTTCTAAAGAAATCTTTTTATCAATCAAATCTAAATTTGAGGCGGTTGTTCCAGGTCTTGGACTAAATATAAATGAAAAAGAATTAATAAATTTAATATTTTTAATCAAATTAAAAGTTGCCATAAAGTCATCATCACTCTCTCCAGGATAAGCGATAATAAAATCACTAGAAAACTCAATTCTTGGATTGATATTTTTCAGTTTTTCGTACGTTCTAATATAATCACTTATCAAATGTTTTCTATTCATAAGTTTTAATATTTTATTAGATCCAGTTTGAACTGGTAAATGAATTAACGGCATCAATTTTTTTGAAAATTTATAAACTTCAATTAAGTCATCAGTCATATCTCTTGGGTGGGAAGTGGTATATCTAATTCTTACGATTTCTGGAATTTTTTCTATTTCAATTATAAGATCTGATAATTTACTTTTGTTATCCTGATATGCATTTACATTTTGCCCTAATAAAGTTATTTCTTTAACTCCGTTTTCAGCTAAGTTTTTAGCCTCCTCAATAATCTGATTGAACGGTCTTGAATATTCTGGACCCCTAGTGAAAGGTACCACACAAAAATGACAAAATTTATCACAACCTTCTTGAATTGTTAAAAAAGATGAAACTTTATTAGATGAATTCTTAATCTTATTTAAATAATCAAATTTTTGAATTGCCTCAAATTCTGTTTCATCGATTTTTTTTTGTTTATCTAAAAATTCTTCAATTTTATTATTTATCTTATGATAAGATTGTGGTCCAATAATTAAATCAATGTAAGGTTCTCTTTTTATCATTTCTTCATTTTCAGCTTGAGCAACACAACCAGTAACTATGACAATGGGTTTTTTTTTATATCTAAAGTTTTTTTTTAATCGTCCTATTTCATGATAAACTTTTTCTTTTGCCTTATCTCTAATATGACACGTATTTAATAGATAACAATTTGCTTCTTCTATATCTTCAGTTTTAAAAAACCCAATTTTTTTTACTGAGTCAAAAATTCTATTAGAATCATATTCATTCATCTGACAACCAAAAGTTTTGATAAATATTTTTTTACTCATTTTTTTGAGTCGATTTTAACACCGTACAATTCAAGTTTATGATCAACTAATTTATAACCATGTTTTTCAGCAACTTTTTTTTGAAGCTTTTCTATTTCATCATCTACAAATTCTATAATTTCTCCAGTTTTAACATCTATTAAATGATCATGATGACTTTCTATCATTGCCTCATATCTAGCTTTACCCCCTTTAAAATCATGTTTTGTCAATATTCCTGCCTCCTCAAAAAGCTTAACGGTTCTATAAACTGTAGCAATACTTATTTTAGGATCAATTTTAGACACTCTCTTATAAAGCTCATCAACATCTGGGTGATCAGACTCACCATAAGCTTCTTTTGACTCAGAAATTATTTTAGCAATAATTCTTCTTTGATCTGTAAGTTTTACACCTTTATTTAAACATTTTTGTTCAATAGTTTCAGACATAATTAATCTTAACTCAAATAAATAGGATTAATCAAATTTTTTTTAATCTTAAATTTTTTACAAAGATACGGAATATTCTTATATTCTACCTTATTTTCGTCAATAAAATCAGTAAAACTGAAACAATAATAGTCTATTTTATTCACTAAATGCATAGCTTTAACTACAGATAAAGAATTTCTTATACCCGCAAAACTGCCAGGACCTTTATTAACATAAATTTGAGAAATTTTACTTAAATCTAAACTCTTAGATCTTAAAAAATCATGAATAAGAAGAGCTAATTTTTCATAATTATTTTTATTGTTTTCATAAGAAATATTATAATTATTATTACCTTTAATGATCATAAAAAAAACTTTATCTTTAGCTGCATCAATTATTAGCGCATTCATTATACAATTATTATTTCTAGTCAATTCTAGTTCACAAGAAAATAATATCAAACATTATTCAGAAGATAGTGGTGTTTTATCAATAATGTACCATAGATTTAATGAAAATAAATATCCATCTACAAATATAAAAATGGACGTTTTTATTCAACAGATGGAGGCAATCAAAATGCTTGGGTACGAATTCTATGATCATAATCTTTTTATTAACGAATTTGAAAAACCTAAGAAAGAAAAAAAAATTTTAATAACAATAGATGACGGATTTAAATCTTTTTATAATGAAGCATGGCCATATCTAAAAAAGAATAAAATTCCATTTATTCTTTTTGTTTCTACTGAACCAGTGGGTAAAAATGGTTATATGACTTGGGATGAAATTCTGGAGATTGAAAATTCTGAAATTGGATCTATTGGACACCATTCTCATACACATGAATATTTGATCGATTTTAAAGAAAAAGAATTCATAGAAGATATAGAAATTGCATCGAATATATTTAAAGATAAATTAGGTTATGTACCACCTATATTTTCATATCCATTCGGTGAATATTCACTTTTTATGAAAAATTACATTTCAAAAAATTTCAAAATTGCTTTTGGTCAACATTCAGGTGTAATCGATGTAAACAAAGACAGATTTGAGTTACCTAGATTTCCAATTAATGAAAAGTATGGAAAATTAGAGAGATTTAAATCTTTAATCAATTATCACCCGCTAGAATTTAAATCACTAAAACCAGAAGAAAAAAAAATAAAAAATAAAGATAACCCCCCTAAACTTATTGTTGAATTTTTTAAGGAACAAAAAAATATTAAAAATATTACTTGCTATTCAAATGATGGTGGTGAGTGGAAAAAAAATAATTTAAAATTTGAGAAAAATAAAATGATTGTAAAATTTGAAAAACCCTTCTTGCCAAGAAGAGGAAGAATTAATTGTTCCTTAAATGATAATGGTAAATGGCGTTGGTTTGGTACACAATTTATTATTGAGAAAAATTAAATTAAACTCTCAAGCTCAATGCTTGACGGTAATAATTTTGCATCATCAAAATCTTTAAGATTATTTTGTTTAATAATTTTTTGTAATACCTCAACATATTGATTTCCAGTTTCAGCATATTCATTCAAATACTGAGAAAGAATTAAACTATCTAATGGCTTACTCTGATCTCTTAACTTGGCTCTCTCTCTCCTAAATTCTTTATATGAGGAATGAGTATTCAAATTTCTTTGATAAGCTCTCACAGATGCTTGTAATACATTAAATTTCATAACTTTATGACCTTGATCTTTATCAGCTTCTTTAGGCTTTAGCCCTTCGCCAGACCATGTCCATTGTCCAAATAGGGCGTTTCCCTCTTGAGCAAATCTAGAAGTTCCCCAGCCTGTTTCTTTTGCTGCCTGTGCTAAAGCAAGCGAAACTGGTATCTCATCCATTCTAATTTTTAGTATCGATAAATCTTTCGATGGAACTCCATATTGTTTATATTTCTTATCAAGCCATTTTCTTTCTAAGTCAGAATTATTACTTTTATTAATAATGCTAAAAAGTCTTTTTCTATCTATTCTAATATTATTATTTTCTTTTAATATTAAAGGTAAAACTATTTGGATAAAAAATTCTTTTCTCTTTGAAGTGCTTTCTATCATCTTAATTTCATTTGGCAAAAGTGTTAATGCAACTGGTTTTACTAATTTTGATTTTCTTACATCTTGAAGAGTATAATTGGTATCTTCAAACAATTGCTTAATAGTAGATGCATTTAGTCTAACTGTATCTGTCTCTAAATCATTTAGACTAAAAATATCAATTAATAAATCACGTTCATTCAATATTTTACTATCGTTTTCATTACCACTAGATCCGTTATTTAAAGTATAAGCTAATACGGCTTTAGAATTATTTTGAATAGCATTATTACTACCAGCAAAATTTACAATTAAAGGCATAGAATAAAAAAAGAAAATTACTATCAAAGATGATATAAAAATTCTTGGAAGTGCTCCAACCTGTCTTTGATCAAAATATTTTAATACTTTTACTTTCTTGATAAAATTTTTCTTATACATATTCTATATAGCTTCAACCTGTTTAACTTCCGGTATATAATGACATAATAAATTTTGAACACCTTGTTTTAATGTCATTGTTGAACTTGGACATCCTGAACAACTTCCTTGTAATTGAACCTTAACTATACCATCTTTAAATTCTTTAAACTTAATATCCCCACCGTCTTTAGCAACAGCAGGTCTAATTTTTTCCTCTAAAATTTGAACAATTTTTTTTTCTATATCTTTTAAATTTTCTTTATTTTCATTTAAATTTTTTTCTATAACACACTCTTTACCTGTAGAATAAAAATCATTTATTAAAGAAACTATAATATGTTTAATCTCATCCCAAGCAATATGATCATATTTATTTATAGAAATAAAATCTCTTCCTAAAAAAATTCCTTCAACACCATTTATAGCCAGTAAATTTATTATCAACTCATTATCTGTATCTTCTTTTCTTGTCACTTCAAAAGATCCATTATTGGATACAACCCTACCAGGTAAAAATTTTAATGAATTTGGATTAGGCGTTACTTCTGTCTGAACAAACATAATTTATATATAATCAATAATTTAAAAAATTAAACTTGAATATTAAATTTTTTTAAAAACCCACTATTTCGTGAATTTTTTTTATCTTATTAGATGCGACTTTATCGGCTTTTTCAAAGCCATCTGTGAGAATTTTATCTAAAAAAATTTTATCATTCAGTAATTTTTTAATTTCTTTAGATATGGGTAAAATCCTCTCAACTAATACTTGAGATAAATTTTCTTTGAAATCTGAGAAATTTTTTCCAGAAAATTCATTTAACAATTTGTCCAATTTCATTCCTGTTAAACTTGAGTATATACCAATTAAATTTTTTGCTTCAGGTCTTTTATCTAAATCCTCATAAGTGGATGGCATCGGTTGTGGATCAGTTTTAGCTTTTTTAATCTTATTAATTATTTGGTCTGCATCATCAGTTAAGTTTATTCTACTTAAGTCTGATAATTCTGACTTACTCATTTTTTTGGTCCCATCTTTTAAACTCATTATCCTTGAAAATTCTTTTTGTATTAGAGGTTCTGGAATTGTAAAAAAATTATCAACTTCAAAATCATTATTAAATTTTTGAGCAATATCTCTACAAAGTTCTAAATGTTGTTTTTGATCATCGCCTACAGGTACATGCGTTGAATCATATAACAATATATCTGCAGCCATTAAAACTGGGTATGAATATAAACCAACGCTTGCTTTTTCTTTATCCTTACCAGCTTTTTCTTTAAATTGTGTCATTCTACTTAACCAACCAGTTCTTGCTGTACAACTAAGAATCCATGCTGCTTCGGAATGAGCTCTAACTTTTGATTGATTGAAAATAATACTTTTCTCAGGATTAATACCACTAGCAACAAAAGTGGCAACAGTCTCGCGTATATTATTTTTTAGTTCATTAGGGTTTTGTTTTACTGTTATAGCATGCAGATCAACAACACAAAATATACATTCATTATCTTTATCATTATTTAAATCTACAAAGTTTTTAATTGCACCTAAGTAATTACCTAGATGTAGATTACCAGTTGGCTGTACACCTGAAAATATTTTTTTTCCCATATTCAATACTTTAATTTAAGATCTTTGGAATTAAAAGCTTTGATAAAAAATGCAATCAATAGATAAGAAATAAGACCTAATATAACTGACAAAATTAAGTAAAATAATTTTAAATCATATGAATAGGCTAATTGATTTTCAAAAGATAAAATTATATATCTAAAAATAAATCCCATTATAATTGATGCAAATATAGTCTTAATTAATTTAATTAAAAAAATTTGATTAAAACTAAATAATTTTTCTTTTTTTAGAAAAATTAATAAAACTATAGAATTAAACCATGATGATATTGATGTTGCTATCGGTATAATTATAAAACCAATTTCTCTAAAATAATAAAGACTTACAGAAATGTTTAAAATTACAGAAATTAAAGAAATTAAAAATGGAGTCTTAGTATCATGATTTGCGAAGAAAAAACTCGAAAAAACCTTTATTAAAGCAAAAGCGGGTAAGCCTAAAGCAAAAAAATAAAGAGCTTTAGCTGAATTGGTGACCGACTCTACATTAAATGAACCATAACCAAATAGAGCTGAAATAATTTCTTCAGAACCAACTATTAGAGCTATAGTAGCTGGTAAACTTAAAAACATACTTAATTCTAAAGCTTTGTTTTGAATTAATGTAATTTTATCTTTTTTTTTTAATTGAACATATTTTGAGAGCTGTGGTAAAATCACTACTCCAATAGCAATGCCTGCAATAGCTAAATTTATTTGATAAATTCTATCTGCATAATAAAGATATGAAACCGCACTAGCTTGGAAAGAGGCAATAATTGTTCCAATAAGAATATTTATTTGAGTTACTCCAGAAGAAAATATACTTGGTAAAAGTTTTTTAAAGAAGATTTTTACAGGATAAGATATCTTAAATTTAAAAATTAATTTAATTGAATAAAATTTTTTGACAAATATATATAAAAAAATTAATTGTAATAATCCTGCAATAGAGACTCCATAAGAAAGGTAAAAGACAACCTTATCACCTAATGATTTACCAAAAAACAAAATTCCTATAAGTACTAAATTTAAAATTATAGGTGCCGCAGAAGCAGCTGCAAACTTGTTATGTGAATTTAAAATAGCAGAGAAAAAAGAAGCTAAGCAAATAAACATCAAAAAAGGAAAAATTATTCTTGTTAAATTAATTGCAAGCTCAACTTTTTTTACATCTCCTACAAATCCAGGTGCTATCAAACTAACAAAAACTGGCATGAAAAGTTCTATAATTAGCACGAAAAATAATAAACCTAAAAATAATAAATTGAATATTTGGTCTGCAAATTGTTTAGACCTTAATTTTCCTTTGTTTAATTCAGATGTATAGCTTGGAACAAAAGCTGCATTAAAGGTTCCTTCTGAAAATAATCTTCTAAAAGTGTTTGGGATTCTAAAAGCTACGAAGAATGCATCAGCTATGAAACTTGTACCAAGAAATATTGCAATTAAAATATCCCTTAAATAACCAAGTATTCTGCTGATTATCGTATAAAATCCAAAAGTCCCTGTTGACTTAATTAAATTCATAAATCATATTAGTCTTAATTTTACCCCATTTGTACATCTAATTAACATAAATGAAAAAAACAAAAGTTGATCATTATACCGATAAAGAAGCTTTAGAATTTCA
>CACOJM010000013.1 GCA_902627565.1 uncultured Pelagibacteraceae bacterium | reverse complement strand
TTTTCTTCTCACTAATTAATGAAGCAATACCTAATTTTTTCTCACTTTTATTAAGTTTTCTTTTTTTATAAGCAAGTTCGCCCTTTGGGCCATGCGCAATTCCACCACCAACAAATATAGGAGCCTTTCGACTTGCATGTCGAGCATTACCTGTTCCTTTTTGAGCGTAAATTTTTGAAGTTGGCCCTGAGACTTCGTTTTGTTGCTTTGTTTTAGCGTGTCTTCCTTTATAATTAGCATTTGTTTTATATAAAACATTACTAATTAATTTTTTATTTATTTTGGCTGAAAAAATTTTTTCTAAAACTTCTATAGATCCTTTTTTTCCATCAATATCTAATTTTTCAATTTTCATTATTTTTTCTTTTTATCTGGGGTTTTTTTGGCCTCTTCGGCAGCTTTTATTTTTTCATCAATTGTTTTTTTCTGAATATTTTTAATTGATTTTTTAACTAAAACTTCAGAATTTTTAGAGCCAGGTATTGATCCTTTTAAATATAAAAGTTCATTTTCAAGGTCAGTTTTTATTATCTCAATATTTTGCATAGTTCTTAATTTATCTCCCATATGTCCTGCCATCTTTTTCCCTTTAAAAACTTTACCTGGATCTTGTCTTTGTCCTGTAGATCCATGAGATCTATGTGATATTGAGACACCATGTGTCGCTCTCAATCCTCCGAAATTGTGCCTTTTCATTGCACCTGCAAATCCTTTTCCAATAGTTTTTGATCTTGTATCCACAAATTTGACATCTTTGAATATTTCTAGTCCGAACTCGTTACCTTCTTTATAAAGCTCTGTATCCATCACTCTATATTCTTTTAATTTTTTCTTAGCTTCAGTATTTTTTTTCGCAAAAAAACCTTTCATTGCTTTCGAAAGTTTTGAACTTTTGATTTTTCCATATCCAAGCTGAATTGCTTTGTAGCCTCTTTTTTCTTTCTCAATGACCTGAATAACTCTTGCTTTTTCCATTTTTAGGACTGTAACAGGTACTAATTGACCTGTTTTATAAAACTCCCTTGTCATGCCGATTTTTTTTCCAACTAAAGCTATTTCATTCATAATTAAATCTTTATCTCCACATCTACTCCTGATGCTAAATCAAGTTTCATTAGCGCTTCAACAGTTTGGGGCGTTGGTTCTATTATATCAATAAGTCTTTTATGAGTTCTAGACTCGAATTGTTCTCTACTTTTTTTGTCAATATGAGGTGATCTTAAAACTGTATATCTTTCAATTCTAGTTGGTAATGGGATGGGTCCTTTTATTGTTGCTCCAGTTCTTTTAACTGTATTGACAATCTCCTCAGTTGATGCATCTAATACTTTATTGTCGTAAGCTCTTAATTTAATTCTTATATTTTGCTTTTCCATTATCCTGCTACCTTTTTTGTTACTTCGTCTTGTACATTTTGAGGAACTTTTGAATAATGATCAAAAAACATTGAATATTGTGCCCTACCTTGTGACATAGATCGCAAACTATTTATGTATCCAAACATGTTAGCAAGGGGAACCATTGCTGTGATCACAGTAGCATTTCCCCTTTGTTCTTGTGTACTGATTTGACCTCTTCTACTGTTTAAATCTCCTATAACATCCCCCATATAGTCCTCTGGTGTAACTACTTCTACTCTCATAATTGGTTCTAATAATTTTAATCCCCCTTGAGTACAGGCTTCTTTAAAACAAGCTCTACTTGCTAGTTCAAAAGCTAAAACACTAGAGTCAACATCATGGTGTAAACCATCAACTATGGTTACCTTATAGTCTATCATCGGAAATCCAGCTAAAATTCCACTGTCGGAAACTGTCTCAATACCTTTCTCAACTCCTGGTATAAATTCTTTTGGAATTGCACCTCCCTTAATTGCGCTTTCAACTTCTCTACCTTTACCTGGTTCTTGAGGTTCAACTAAAAGTTTGACTTTAGCAAATTGTCCAGCACCACCACTTTGTTTTTTATGAATATATTCAAATTGTGCAGATTTTTCTATTGTTTCTCTGTAAGCTACTTGAGGTGCACCGATATTAGCCTCAACTTTAAATTCTCTTTTCATTCGATCAACAATAATATCTAAGTGAAGTTCTCCCATTCCTTTTATAATTGTTTGACCTGACTCTTCATCTGATGAAACTCTAAATGAAGGATCTTCTTTAGCAAGTCTCGCTAAAGCTTCACCCATTTTTTCTTGATCTCCTTTTGTTTTTGGCTCTACAGCTATTTCTATTACGGGATCAGGAAATTCCATAGGTTCTAATAAAACTGGATTATCTTTATTACACAAGGTATGACCAGTCATTGTGTTTTTAAGTCCAGCTAAAGAAATAATATCTCCTGCATTCGCTTCTTTAATATCTTCTCTTGAGTTTGCGTGCATTAACAACATTCTACCAACTCTTTCCTCTTTATCTGTTGATGAATTATATATAGCTGTTCCAGATTTTATTGTTCCTGAATAAACTCTAATAAAAGTTAAAGAACCAACAAATGGATCATTTGCTACTTTAAAAGCTAATGCAGAAAATGAGGCTTTATCCTCAAATTTCATTTCTACCTGATCTTCGGATCCTAGTTTAGTGCCTTTAATTGAACCAATATCTACAGGACTTGGGAGATAATTTACAACTGCATCCAGCAATGGTTGAACACCTTTATTTTTAAATGCAGATCCAGTTAAAACAGGCACAAAATCGAAATTTAATGTGCCTTTTCTGATACATTTTACTAGATCTTCCTCTTTTATTTCATCTCCATTTAAATAACTTTCCATTAATTTTTCGTCTTGTTCTACCGCTAACTCGACAAGTTCTGTTCTATATTTATTTGAAATCTCTTTTAAATCTTCAGGTATATCCTTATATTCCCATTCAGCACCTAGTGCTTCATTTTTCCAAATTTGAGCTTTCATTTTGACTAGGTCAATAACACCGGTTAAAGATGATTCGATACCAACAGGAACTTGTAAAACTAAAGGTTTGGCTCCTAATCTATCTTTAATCATATCTACACATCTAAAGAAATCAGCGCCGGTTCTGTCCAATTTATTTACAAAACATATTCTTGGAACTTTATATTTATCCGCTTGCCTCCAAACTGTTTCTGACTGTGGCTCAACACCTGCGACACCATCAAAAACTGCAACGGCTCCATCTAAAACTTTTAATGATCTTTCAACTTCAATTGTAAAATCAACATGACCTGGTGTATCAATTATATTAATTCTATGATCTTGCCAAAAACATGTTGTAGCGGCAGAGGTAATTGTAATACCTCTCTCTTGCTCTTGCTCCATCCAATCCATTGTTGCTGCTCCATCATGGACTTCACCTATCTTGTGGCTTTTACCTGTATAATATAAAATTCTTTCAGTTGTAGTCGTTTTACCGGCATCAATATGAGCCATGATACCAATGTTTCTATATTTATCTAATGTATGTGTTCTCGACATATGTTTTTACCATCTAAAATGCGCAAAAGCCTTATTTGACTCAGCCATTTTATGTACATCTTCTCTTTTTTTTACTGCAGCACCTTTTTTTTCATATGCATCGTAAAGTTCATTAAAAATTTTATCAGCCATGTGTTTGTCTTTCCTTTTTCTAGCTGAATCAACTAACCATCTAATAGCTAATGCTTGAGCTCTTTTGCTTTTAACTTCCACTGGTACTTGATAAGTTGCTCCTCCTACTCTTCTTGACCTAACTTCAACAGTAGGCTTTATATTATTTATAGCCTCGTTAAAAATATTAATTGGATTTTCTTTTGATTTAGTTTTAATTTTATCTATTGCATCATACACTATCTTAGATGCAATACCCCTTTTTCCATCATACATAAGATTATTAATTAATTTAGGAATTATTGTTGAATTAAATTTTGGATCTGGGATTATATTTTTTTTTGGTTGAGTTTTTTTTCTAGACATATCTATTTACCTTTTTTAGTACCGTAAAGTGATCGCCTTTGTTTTCTGTTAGCAACTCCCTGCGTATCCAGATTTCCTCTTAAAATATGGTATCGAACTCCTGGTAGGTCTTTAACTCTTCCTCCTCGAATTAAAACAACCGAGTGTTCTTGTAAGTTATGCCCTTCTCCAGGAATGTATGCCGTAACCTCAAAACCATTTGATAGTCTAACTCTAGCAACTTTTCTAAGTGCTGAATTAGGTTTTTTTGGAGTTGTTGTATAAACTTTTACGCAAACACCTCTTTTTAAAGGTTGTTTTTGTAAAGCGGGAACTTTGTTCCTTGCTAAAGGTCTAACTCTTTTTTTTCTTAACAACTGATTTATAGTTGGCATAAAAATTATTAATATTAATTATTTTTGAGTGAAATAACTGACAGGTTATTCATGGCAGCGTTTAGTACCAAAATAGTACTACATTCCAACCAAAAACATCGCCAAAATACTTATTAATCTGTCTTTGTCAAACTAAAACTATTAATTTATAGTGTTTTTTTTATTGATTTGCTTGACTTTCTGAAGGTTCAATTTTTTCTTGCTCTGAGAGGAATTTATTATCATCTTCAAGAGCCTTTTTGTTCCATTTGTTTTTAATATTACCTGTTCCTGCAGGGACAAGTCTTCCAACGATAACGTTTTCTTTTAAGCCGTTTAATGGATCAATTTTACCTTTTATTGCTGCATCTGTTAAAACTCTTGTTGTCTCTTGAAATGAGGCAGCTGAAATAAATGACTCTGTCTGTAATGATGCTTTAGTAATACCCATTAAAACTCTTTCACCGATAGCCGGTAATTTACCATCGGCTTTAAGCTTTTCATTAGTATTTTCAAATTTTATTCTATCAACTATTTCACCAGGCAAATATGAAGAATCTCCTGAAATTTTTACTTCTATTTTCTTCAGCATTTGTCTTAAAATAGTTTCAATGTGTTTATCATTAATAACAACACCTTGTAATCTATAGACTTCTTGGACTTGATTAACAAAATACTCAGTTAAATCTTTTATCCCCAAGATTCTTAAAATATCATGAGGTAAAGGTTGTCCATCTAAAAGATATTCACCTTTTTGGATCTTTTCACCTTGATTAAAATTTATATGTTTTCCTTTAGGAATTAAATAGTTTGATGGTTCAGATCCATCTTCTGGGACTATTGAAACTCTCTGTTTACCTCTGACTTCTTTTCCAAAAACAACTTGTCCGTCATTTTCAGCAATTATAGCACTATCTTTTGCTTTTCTAGCTTCAAATAACTCAGCAACTCTTGGTAGTCCTCCAGTAATATCTTTTGTTTTAGTAGTCTCTTTAGGCAATCTTGCGATAACATCTCCAGCTGAAACGTTTTGACCGTCTTTTACAGATAAAATAGAGTCAGGCACAAGATAGTATCTTGCTTCATTATCATCAGCTTTTTTTATTACATTACCTTTATCATCTCTTAAAGTTATTCTTGGTTTTAAATCAGTACTTTTTGATTGAGATCTCCAATCGACGACTGATTTAGATGAAATACCAGTTGCATCATCTGTTGTCTCTTGAATTGAAACTCCATCTATTAAATCAACATAACTTGCTATACCACTTTTTTCTGCGATCACAGGTGTGGTGTATGGATCCCACTCACAAATTTTCGTATTTGCTTTCACTTTTTCTCCATTTTTAAAAAATAGTTTTGAACCGTAAGCAACTTTATAAATAGCAATCTGAACACCATTTTCATCTTCAATTGAAAGCTGTGTGTTTCTTCCCATAACAATTAAGTTTTTTTTGGAATCTTCTAGTATATTAGAATTGATAATTTTCAAAACTCCGTCGCTCTTTGTTGTGATTTGAGAATCTTGTTTTACAGATGCTGTTCCTCCTACGTGGAATGTTCTCATCGTTAACTGTGTCCCAGGTTCACCAATTGACTGAGCTGAAATCATTCCTATTGCTTCACCAACATGAACCATTTTGCCACGAGATAAATCTCTTCCGTAGCATGTAGCACAAACTCCTTCTTTAGAACTACAAGTCATAACTGAAAATACTTTTAATGATTTTATCCCTGCTTCATCAATCTTATCACAACCAAACTCGTCTATCATATTTAATTTGTTAATGATTACTTCACCTGTCAAAGGATGTTTTACGTCTGAAGCTGCTACTCTTCCTAAAGCTCGTTCAGATAAACTTACAACTACATTTCCACCCTCTAGTATTTCTGAAAGTTCAATAAATCCTGGATTATCACAATTTTTTTTTGTAATTGTAAGATCTTGAGCAACGTCACATAATCTTCTAGTTAAATATCCTGAGCTTGCTGTTTTTAAAGCCGTATCTGCTAACCCTTTTCTGGCTCCATGAGTAGAATTAAAATATTCTAGAGCTGTTAATCCCTCTTTAAAATTTGAGGTAATTGGACTTTCTATAATTTCTCCCGAAGGTTTTGCTATAAGTCCTCTCATACCAGCTAGCTGTTTCATTTGTGCCGCTGAACCTCTAGCTCCACTATCAGCCATCATGAATACAGAGTTTATTTTTAAACCATCGTTTGTTTTTTCTGTAGCCGAAATACCCTTCATCATTTCAGCAGCTACTCTATCTGTACATTTTGACCAAGCATCAACAACTTTATTATATTTTTCTCCTCTAGTAATTAATCCTTCAGCGTATTGAGTTTCATAATCAGCTATTAGTTTTTTTGTATCATCAATTAATTGAGTTTTATTTTTTGGTATAATTAAATCATCTTTACCAAAGGAAATTCCGGCTTTAAACGCATGCTTAAATCCTAAATCTTTTAATTTATCACAGAAAATAACTGTTGTTTTTTGACCACAAAATCTAAAGACAATGTCAATAATCTCTGAAACTGTTTTTTTAGGAAGTAGTCTGTCTACTAAGGAAAATTTTATATTATTATTTTTAGGTAATAGGTTTGCTAATAAGAATCTTCCTGCTGTTGAAGTATATTTTTCAAATTTTTTATTTCCATTTTCATCAACTGTTTCAAATCTTGAAATGATAGTGCTATGTACTTTTATTTGTCCTGATGATAAAGCAAACTCAATTTGATCTGCATCTAAAAAATAACCCGATGATTTATCAGATATTGGTTCTTGAGATAGATAGTAAATTCCTAATATCATATCTTGGCTTGGCACAATTATGGGTTTTCCATTAGAGGGTGATAAAATATTATTAGTTGATAACATCAAAATTCTTGCTTCCAACTGAGCTTCAAGACTTAATGGAACATGAACTGCCATTTGATCACCGTCAAAATCGGCATTAAATGCTGCGCACGTTAATGGATGTAATTCAATGGCATCACCTTCAATTAATTTTGGCTCAAATGCCTGAACACCTAGTCTATGAAGAGTTGGTGCTCTATTTAAAAGCACAGGATGTTCTCTAACTATAAGTTCCAATGCATCCCATACAGCATTGGTCTCTTTTTCAACTAATTTTTTTGCTTGTTTAATCGTCGATGCTAAACCTAATTTATTAAGTCTTGCATATAAAAAAGGTTTAAATAATTCTAAAGCCATTTTTTTTGGTAATCCACATTCATGAAGTTTTAAATCTGGACCGACTACAATTACGGATCTGCCTGAATAATCAACCCTTTTTCCTAATAAATTTTGTCTAAATCTACCTTGCTTACCTTTTAACATTTCAGCTAAGGATTTGAGAGGTCTTTTGCCTGTTCCAGTTATTACCCTGCCTCTTCTACCATTATCAAATAAAGCATCAACTGACTCTTGCAACATTCTTTTTTCATTTCTTACAATAATGTCTGGAGCTTTAAGGTCCATTAATCTCTTCAATCTATTGTTTCTATTTATAACTCTTCTATAAAGATCATTTAAATCAGATGTTGCAAATCTACCACCATCTAATGGCACTAATGGCCTTAGCTCTGGAGGAATTACAGGAATAACTGTCATTATCATCCATTCAGGCTTTTGACCAGTCTCAATAAAAGATTCTATAAGTTTTAATCTTTTAATTGCTCTTTCTTCATTAACTTTAGATTTTGTTTCTTTTATATAATTAATTAAATCTTTTCTCTCTAATTCTAAATCTAAACTTTTCAGCATTTCTAGGACAGCCTCAGCACCAATACCAGCAGTAAATGCTTCTTCACCAAATTCATCCTGATATTTTGCTAACTCTTCCTCATTTAGTAATTGGTTTTTCTGTAAACCAGTTAAACCTGGCTCAATTACAATAAAATTTTCAAAATATAAAACTCTCTCGACTTCCTTCAGTTTCATATCAACTGCTAAAGCAATTCTACTCGGTAGAGATTTTAAAAACCAAATATGAGCAACAGGTGTAGCTAAATTGATATGACCCATTCTTTCCCTACGCACATTTGATTTTGTTACCTCTACTCCACATTTCTCACAAATTATTCCTCTGAATTTCATTCGTTTATATTTTCCACATAAACATTCGTAATCTTTAATTGGACCAAAAATTCTTGCACAAAATAATCCATCTTTTTCTGGCCTAAAAGTTCTATAATTTATTGTTTCTGGTTTCTTTATTTCACCATATGTCCAAGATTTTATTTTTTCAGGGCTAGCCAACGAAATCTTAATGCTATTAAAATTTTGAGCTTCCGCAATTTCTGAATTTTTAAATAGATCTGACAATTCTTTTTTCATATTTAATTTAACTCCACATTTAAAGCTAATGATTTGATTTCTTTTACCAATACATTAAATGACTCAGGTATACCTGACTCAAAATTTTCTTCCCCTTTAACTATTGTTTCATAAACTTTTACTCTTCCAGCTACATCATCAGATTTTACAGTTAGAATTTCTTGTAAAGTATAGGAAGCACCATAGGCCTCTAACGCCCAAACTTCCATTTCACCAAATCTCTGTCCACCCAACTGAGCTTTTCCTCCTAAAGGTTGTTGAGTAACTAAGCTGTAAGGTCCAGTAGATCTTGCGTGTATTTTATCCTCAACTAGATGGTGAAGTTTTAACATGTAAATTATACCAACAGTAACTGGTCGATCAAACATTTCTCCTGTTCTTCCATCCCAAAGATAAGTCTGTCCTGAACCGGGTAACTTTGCTAATTCCAGCATTTCTGTGACATTTTTTTCCTTAGCACCATCAAAAACTGGAGTAGAGATTGCTATACCATTTTGTAAATTTTCACATAAGTCTCTAAATTCTGATTTACTTAATTTATCTACTTTATTAGAAAATATTTCTTCTCCATAAACAGATTTTAAAAATTCTGCAATTTTTTCAGTTTTTTCAATTTTTTTGTTATTTTCATTAACTAATTTTTTTACCTCTTCACCAAATTCTTTACACGCCCATCCCAAATGTGTTTCTAAAATTTGACCAACATTCATCCTACTTGGTACACCTAATGGATTCAAAACTATATCAACTGGTCTACCATCTTCTCTATATGGCATATCTTCGACAGGAACTATTTTACTTACAACACCTTTATTTCCGTGTCTGCCTGACATTTTATCGCCAGGCCTTAATCTTCTCTTTATTGCCACAAATACCTTAACCATCTTCATCACACTTGGTAATAAATCATCACCACTTCTAATTTTAAGAACTTTATCTTCAAACCTTTCAGTAATATCTTGTTTAGCCTTTGTATATTGATCTTTAAGTTGCACTAAAGCAGACTCATCTTTCGTGTTACTAGGGGATATTTTAAATAAATCATTAATATTTATTTTTTGAATAGTATCAAAATCTAATTTAGTTCCAGACTCAATGTCTTTAATTTTTTTTGTTAATGAAGAACCAGATAATATTTGAGCAGCTCTTTGCTTTATGCTTCTCTCTAATATTTCCTCCTCTACAATCTTATCTTGCTGAACCTGTTCAATTTCTGCTCTTTCGATAGTTATTGATCTCTCATCTTTTTCAATACCGTGCCTATTAAAAACTCTCACATCAACTACTGTTCCACTACTTCCTCTAGACATTCTTAGAGACGTATCTGTAACATCAATTGCTTTTTCTCCAAAAATTGACCTTAACAACTTTTCCTCCGGACCTGAGGCTGAATCACCTTTTGGTGTTACTTTACCAACTAAAATATCTCCAGCATTAACTTCAGCTCCAATATAAACAATTCCAGATTCATCTAAATTTTTTAAAGCTTCTTCATTAACATTGGGTATGTCTCTAGTTATTTCTTCTTCACCTAATTTTGTATCTCTTGCCATGATTTCGTATTCGACAATATGAACAGATGTAAATACATCGTCTGTCACACATCTTTCAGAAATTAGTATTGAATCTTCAAAGTTGTAACCTTGCCAAGGCATGAATGCTACAGTAACATTTTTCCCTAAAGCTAACTCACCTAATTTAGTAGATGGTCCATCCGCTATGATATCACCAGTTTTTACTTTATCTCCAACTCTAACTAATGGTCTTTGATTTATGCAAGTATTTTGATTTGATCTTTTAAACTTTTGAAGATTATAGATATCAACACCAGACTTTGAAAAATCAGTTTCCTCCGTAACCTTGATTACAATTCTTTTACCATCAATTTTATCCACTATACCATCTCTTTTTGCCACAATAGTTACTCCTGAATCCAATGCTACATCACTTTCAATACCTGTTCCAACTAATGGTGCTTCAGGTTTTAATAGCGGTACAGCTTGCCTCATCATATTTGATCCCATCAAAGCTCTATTGGCATCATCATTTTCTAAAAAAGGAATTAAAGATGCTGCGACTGAAACTAATTGTTTAGGTGAAACGTCTATATAATCAATAGTTTCAGGTTTAGATAAAAGAAAGTTTAAATTTTGTCGACATGAAACTAATTCTTCTACAATTTTTCCATTTTTATCTATTTTTGTATTAGCTTGTGCGATTGTAAATTTTGTTTCCTCCATTGCTGATAAGTATTCAACATTGTCCTGAACAACTCCATTTTTTACTCTTTTGTAAGGACTTTCTATAAAACCGTATTTATTTATTTTTGCATATGTTGATAAACTGTTTATTAAACCAATATTAGGACCTTCTGGTGTTTCAATTGGACAAATTCTGCCGTAATGAGTTGGATGGACATCTCTAACCTCAAAACCTGCACGCTCTCTTGTTAATCCCCCGGGACCCAAAGCCGATACTCTTCTTTTATGAGTAATTTCGGACAGCGGATTTGTTTGATCCATAAACTGTGAAAGTTGAGAACTTGCAAAAAAATCTTTAAGTGAAACAGTTAAAGGTTTAGCATTTATTAAGTCTTGTGGCATTGCAGACTCCACATCAAGTGTTGTCATTTTTTCTTTGATGGCTCTTTCCATTCTATAAACACCAATTCTTGCCTGATTTTCAACTAATTCACCTACGGATCTTACTCTTCTATTTCCTAAGTGATCAATATCATCTACATCATCCTTGCCGTCTCTTAATTCTAACATTTTATGAATAATTGCTATTATATCATCATTTCTCAAAATAGTTATTTTGTCTGAACATTCTAAATTTAACCTTGAATTCATTTTAACTCTACCAACATCTGACAGGTCATATCTGTCTGAACTAAAAAATAGATTATTGAAAATTTGAGTTGCTATTTCAATTGTTGGTGGTTCACCAGGCCTTAACATCTTATAAATTTCTGTAATTGCTTCATCTTTTGTATTATTTTTATCATTCAAGGTTGTTGTAAGAAGATAAGGTCCTTTATTTATTGAATTCGTAGTAGATATATCTAAATTATAAATTTTACTCTCTATAATCTTATTAATTATTGTCTCATTCAATTCAGTACCAATTTTAAAAACCCCATCCTCTTCATCATTAATTTTTATATCAGTGTGTAAAAATCTTCCAAATAAAGACTCCTTAGAAACAAAAATATCTTTAAGTCCATCATTTGATAATTTTTTAGCATTTAAATAATTTATTTTTTCACCAAGTTTTATAACTACCTTGCCTGTTTTTACATCTATTACTTCCTCTGAGAAATTTTTTGATTTATAGTTTTCAGGGTTAAACTTGGTCTTCCATTTTTCTGTTTTAGTATCAAATGAAAATGATTCTTTGTCATAAAATTCATTTACTATTTCAGATTTCGAATACCCAAGAGCTAATAACAAAGTTGAAGCCAGAATTTTCTTTTTTCTATCGATCTTAAAGTATAAAAAATCTTTAACATCATATTCAAAATCTAACCAAGAACCTCTGTTTGGTATAACTCTGCAATTAAATAATAACTTACCACTAGCATGAGTTTTTCCTTTATCATGATCAAAAAATACCCCAGGACTTCTGTGCATTTGATTTACAACAACTCTTTGAACTCCATTTGTGATAAATGTTCCACTGTTAGTCATCATTGGAACTTCACCCATATAGACTTCTTGTTCCTTTGCTGAAAGAATATCTTTGGTATTATTTTCTTGATCTATTTCATAAACAACTAACCTAAGAGTACATTTAAGGGCTGAAGAGTAAGTTAAACCTCTATCGATACATTCCTCAACATCAAACTTTGGTTTTTCAAGTCTATATGAAATATATTCTAATGTCGCTTTATCATTAAGATCTTCTATAGGAAAAATACTTTTAAAAACTCGATCAAAACCTTTAGTCAGATCACCTGCCTCCATCTTAAAATGAGTTAATTCATCATATGAATTTTTTTGAACCTCTATAAGATTAGGAATTGACAAACTTTCTTTTAGTTTACCAAAACTTTTTCTGATATTCTTTTTTTCTGTAAAAGATATTTGCATTTATACTTCAATACTGACTAAAAAATTAACCAGTATTTAAAAAATCCTTTTAAATTACTTAAGTTCTACTTTTGCGCCTGCAGCTTCTAACTTTGCTTTAATTTCTTCAGCTTCTTTTTTTGGGACACCTGCTTTAACTTCTTTAGGTGCTCCCTCAACAAGGTCTTTTGCCTCTTTTAAGCCAAGCGATGTTGCTGCTCTTACTTCTTTGATGACGTTAATTTTCTTGTCACCTGCAGAAACAAGCATGATAGTAAAATCATCTTTTTCCTCTGCTGCTGCTGCACCTCCAGCTGCCGCTGGTGCTGCTGCTGCCATTGGGGTAACTCCCCACTTTTCTTCTAGTTGTTTTGAAAGCTCAGCTGCCTCAGCAACTGTTAAGCTCGATAAATCTTCAATAATTTTATTTAGGTCTGGCATATTATCTACTCTTTAGGTTTTGTTTCAGAAATTTCTGGGGGTAAATTACTCATTTTTTCCGATCGTGCAAGTAAAATACTAACTAATTTTGAAGCAGAAGCATTCAAAATACCCACAATATTGGCTCTTGCTTCATCTAAAGTAGGTAAATTCGCTACATTCATCACACCAGCCTGATCAAGAACCTCGTTATCCATCATGCCACCGATCAATTTAAGATTCTCATTATCTTTTGCAAATTTTGAAAGAATTCGTGCTGACATAATAGCATCCTCACCAAATGCAACTGCTGTTGGACCAGTAAATAAATTTGATAAATCCTTACATTTAGTTTTTTCTAAGGCTAGTTTTGTAATTCTATTTTTTGTAATTTTGAAAATAATTCCATGTTCTCTCATTTTTGATCTCAATTCATCGAGTTGAGTCATGGTTAACCCTTGGTAATGAGTAACTAAAATTGCTTTACTGTTTTCAAACTGAGTTGTCATCTCAGATATATAATTTTTCTTTTGTTCCTTATTCATCATGGCAATTAAATACTCTTTCCTAATTTAACTTTATATGAAACACCCATTGTTGAGGTAATAAATGCAGAACGGATTAAATCGCCTTTAACAGTGTTATTTGATTTTTCTTTTTCAAGTGTTTCTAAAATTGCATTAAAATTTTTTATTAATTTCTCATCGGCAAATGATTTTTTTCCTATACTAACGCCAATATTTCCGTCTTTATCATTTCTAATTTCTGCTTGTTTTTTTGTTATTGATGCTACAATGTTTCTTCCTGGTTCCTGTGAGCCACTTTTTAATTTTGCTGCTTCTCTAATAAAAAAAGATGCTGGTGGTGATTTAATCTTAAAATCAAATTTTTTGTCTTTATAAACTGTGATTTCAACAGGAACTGGTTTACCAGCTAATGACTTGGTTTTGTCGTTAAATGCTTTACAAAATTCCATAATGTTCACACCTCTTTGACCTAAAGCAGGTCCAACAGGTGGCGCTGGATTAGCTTGACCACCTTTAATTTGTAATTTTATAAAACCACTAATTTCTTTTTTTGCTGCCATTAACTTACCTTCTCAACTTGATTATATTCCAATTCAACCGGAGTTGGTCTTCCAAATATAGAAACTGACACTTTAAGTCTAGCTTTTTCTTCATCTATTTCCTCAACCATTCCATTAAATGAAGCAAAAGGACCATCAACTACCTGTACTTTTTCACCAACGCTGTATTCTATACCAGATTTTGGCTGGGCAACGCCATCTTTTATTTGACCAAGAATTTTCTCTATTTCTTTATCTGAAACAGGAACTGGCATGCCTTTTGTACCTAAAAAACCACTTACTCTTTTTATATTCTTTATCATGTGATAGATATTGTTATCCATCTCACTCTTTATTAACACATATCCAGGAAAATATTTCTTTTTTCTCTGTATTCTTTTTCCTCTTTTAACCTCTGTAACATCATGAGTAGGTACTATTATTTCCTCAAATTTTTCTGATATTTTTGCTTTATCAGCTTCTTCTTTAATAAGACCTGCTACTTTATTTTCAAAACTAGAGTGTGATTGTACAATATACCAGTTTTTCATTAGAGACTCACCTTAAGCAACATTTCTAAAAAAAATTTTAAAACTTGATCTAATAAAAGAAAAAACAAGGACATTACTAATGCCATTAAGAAAACCATCAAGGCCCCTTGTAAAGTTTCTTTCCAAGTTGGCCAAGATACCTTAAATGCTTCTTGTTTAACTTCCTGTATAAATTTAATCGGGTTTCTCATATTTTTAAATATCAATTGGCAGGAGCGGAGGGACTCGAACCCTCAGCCTCCGGTTTTGGAGACCGGCGCTCTACCAATTGAGCTACACTCCTATATAGAGCTTACTCTATAATTTTAGTTACTACTCCAGCTCCAACAGTTCTTCCACCCTCTCTAATGGCAAAATTTAATTTTTCTGACATTGCAATCGGAGTAATCAATTTTACAGTAAACTTAGCGTCATCACCTGGCATTACCATCTCAGTACCTGCAGGTAGTTCTACTTCACCAGTAACATCTGTGGTTCTAAAATAAAACTGTGGTCTGTATTTTGTAAAGAATGGGGTATGTCTTCCACCTTCTTCTTTTTTTAATACATATGCTTGAGCTTCAAATTTAGTATGAGGAGTAACTGAACCAGCTTTACATAAAACTTGTCCTCTTTCTACATCAGTTCTTTCTACACCTCTTAATAAAACACCAATATTATCTCCTGCCTCACCTGAATCTAAAAGTTTTCTAAACATTTCAACTCCAGTACAAACTGATTTTTTTGTGTCTCTTATCCCAACAATTTCTATTTCATCTCCAGTTTTAATTACACCAGACTCTACCCTTCCGGTAACAACTGTTCCTCTTCCTGAAATAGAAAATACGTCTTCAACAGGCATTAAGAAATCTTTATCTTTTGGTCTATCAGGTTGCGGAATAAACTCATCAACATTTTTCATTAATTCTAAAATAGATTTCTTTCCAATTTCTTCATCTCTACCTTCTACTGCAGCTAAAGCTGAACCTTTTGCAATTGGAGTTTTATCACCTGGAAACTTATATGATGTTAAAAGCTCTTTTATTTCTTCCTCTACAAGATCAATCATTTCTTTATCATCAACCTGATCTACTTTATTTAAGTATACTACAATCGCAGGAACACCAACCTGTCTTGCTAAAAGTATATGTTCCCTTGTTTGTGGCATAGGACCATCTGCTGCATTAACAACAAGAATTGCTCCATCCATTTGTGCTGCACCTGTAATCATGTTTTTTACATAGTCAGCATGTCCTGGACAATCAACGTGCGCGTAGTGTCTTTTTTCTGTCTCATATTCAACATGCGCGGTTGAAATTGTAATTCCTCTTTCTTTTTCCTCTGGAGCTTTATCAATCTGATCGTAAGCAATTGCAGTAGCACCACCTGTTTCTGCTAAAACTTTTGTGATCGCTGCAGTTAGAGTTGTTTTACCATGATCGACATGACCAATAGTACCGATATTACAATGCGGTTTATTTCTTACAAATTTTTCTTTCGACATTTTATTCCTCTTTTTTTATAATTTCATTTCTTGGAGCGGGTAAAGGGAATCGAACCCTTACATCCAGCTTGGAAGGCTAGCGTTCTACCATTGAACTACACCCGCACAACCCCAAGAGTAACACTCCAGTATTATTTAAAATTTCATTGAATGGTGGAGGGGGAAAGATTCGAACTTTCGAAGACCGAAGTCAACGGGTTTACAGCCCGCCCCATTTGACCGCTCTGGAACCCCTCCCTTAGGGGAAGTGTCCCCTTGTTCAATAAAGCTTCAAACAACATGCGTTTTATATATTTTATTTGTGCAAATGCAACACGTGATTTAATAAGAAAAAGTACAAAAAAACGTGTAAAAATAAGTAAAATTTATGAATAAATCATCTTTTTTTATTGTTGGACAACATGCTGTTATAGAAGCTCTAAAAAACCCGAAAAGAAAAGTTTTAAGAGTTTTTTTAACTGAAGAAAGTAAAAAAAATATACATAGAAATAG
>CACOJM010000012.1 GCA_902627565.1 uncultured Pelagibacteraceae bacterium | reverse complement strand
TGTATTTCACTGCTAACCCACCTTTTCCTGCTCCAACCTCAAGTAAAGATCCAACTATATATTCTTTTATAAGTGATATTTGATATTGTCTAAAATTAGAAGCTGAGTCAAAATGCTCTAGCTCAAATCCATCGTATTGGATTTGCTTCATTTTCTTATCTTGAATAATATTCAATTACTAGATTTGGTTCCATTACAATTGGATAAGGAACTTCTTCAAACTTTGGTATTCTTACAAATTTAAATTTTTTATTCTTTTCATCCATCTGAATATATTCTGGAGTTTCTCTCTCTTTATTTGCTAAAGCAATATCAATAATTGCTAATTGTTTTGATTTATCTCTAATCTCAATTGAATCTTCTTCTTTTACTGAGTAACTTGAAATATTTACTTTCTTACCATTTACTTTTACATGCCCATGATTAATTAATTGTCTTGCAGAAAAAATCGTTGTAGCAAATTTTGCTCTATAAATGACAGCATCTAGTCTTCTTTCTAGCAAACCAATTAAATTTTCACTTGTGTCACCTTTTAACATAGTAGCTTTTTTATAAATATTTCTAAATTGTCTTTCATTTATATTTCCATAATAAGCTTTAAGTTTTTGTTTAGCTTGTAATTGAATTCCATAATCTGATGGTTTAGATGACTTTGTTTGACCGTGTTGACCTGGTCCATACGCTCTTGTATTGAAAGGGCTTTTGGGTCTACCCCAAAGATTTACTTTTAATCTTCTATCTACTTTATGTTTAGAGTTTAATCTTTTTGTCATTTAATAGAGGGCTTTATAAACTTACTCATTATTTTGTCAATCAACGTTTTTTACTTAAACTAGCAAATACACCAGATAATATACGTGTTTCTTTATCAGATAATTCCATCTTGTAAAAAATATTTCGTAAGTTTTCTAACATTTTAGGTCGCTTTTCTTCAGGTCGAAAAAAGTTTATTTCATCTAAATTTTTAACACATAGATTTAACATAGATTGTATTTCTTTTTTACTAGCTGTTTTTACCTTTTTTGATCTTTGAAATGGAGTGCTTTTTAATTTGATAATACTAGCTACATATTGCGCAATAATAATCAAACTATGGGATAAATTAAGAGACTTAAAATTAGGATTTGTAGGTATTTGTAAAGTGTAATTAGCATAACTAATTTCATCATTTGATAATCCTGATGCCTCTGAACCAAATAAAAAACCAATTTTTTTTTTAAAATTTATTTTTTTTAAATCTTCTAATTTAATATGTTTTATGTTTTTATTTCTGAATCTTGCAGATGTGGCTATAACAATGTCTATTTTACTAAGAGCTTTTTCCAAGGTTTCATATTTCTTGCATTGACCTATAATATCCTTTGCCCCAACAGATGTAGCAAAAATCTTATCATTAGGAAATATAGGTTTAGGACTGATTAAAGTTAATTTCTTAAAATTGAAGTTTTTAATAGCTCTTGCACAAGAACCAATATTTTCTGACAATTGTGGTTTATTTAAAATAAAAGAGATATTATTTTTACTCATCTACTTGCTTGCGGGCGCATTATCTTTAAACAGTTTATAATCTAAACTATCTATTAAAGCTTTAAAAGAAGCATCGATAATGTTTGTAGATACACCAATAGTAAACCAATTTTTTCCTTTAGAGTCAGTACTTTCAATTGAAACTCTTGTCACAGCTTCAGTTCCTGTATTTAAAATTCTAACTTTGTAATCAACTAATTTTAGATCTTTCAAATATTTAGAATATTTTGCTAGTCTATCAACGTTCTGCCTTATAGCATTATCGAGAGCATTCACTGGTCCATTACCTTCTCCCTCACACATGATCTTTTCTCCGTCAACTTCCAATTGTGCTTTTGCAGAGGATACAATTTCACCAAATTTATTTTTTTTAACGGAAACATCATATTCGTTAATAGATATATATCTTGGTATTTCTCCAATAATTCTTCTAGCCAATAATTCGAAAGATGCATCTGCACCATCATAACTATAACCAATAAATTCTCTATCTTTTACCTCATCTAATAATTTTTTAATTTTAGGATCATTTTGCTCAATATTAATCTTTATACTTTTTAATCTTGAGATTATATTAGACTTTCCAGATTGGTCAGAAATTACAATATTTCTAGTGTTACCAACATCTTCAGGATTTATATGTTCGTAAGTTTTTGGATCTTTTTGAACGGCTGACACGTGTAATCCTCCTTTGTGAGAAAAAGCAGCAGCCCCGACATAAGGCAAATGTTGATTAGGTTTTCTATTTAAAATTTCATCCAATAATCTAGAGCACTCTGTCAAATTTTTAATATTGTTTGATTTTATTCCAATTTCAAATTTTGAAGAAAAATCATTTTTTAAAAAGAATGTTGGTATTAATGACATTAAGTTTGCATTACCACATCTTTCACCTAAACCATTAATAGTACCTTGAATTTGTCTAACTCCAGATAAAACTGCAGCCAAAGAATTAGCAACTGCGTTACCTGTATCATTATGGGCATGAATACCTAAATTTTTTCCAGGTATAACTTTTGATACTTCAGAAACTATTTTTGAAACTTCATGTGGAAGAGTTCCTCCATTGGTATCACATAGTATTATCCATCTTGCACCCTCATCGTAAGCAGCTTTGATACATGAAAGAGCATATTTTGGATTTGCCTTATAACCATCGAAAAAATGTTCTGCATCAAACATAAATTCCTTGTTTGCTTTAACAAAATGTTTAGCGCTTTCAGAAATGTTTTCTAAATTTTCTTTATTTGTTATTCCCAATGCTACATCAACATGAAAATCCCAAGATTTACCTACCAAACATACAGCTGAAGTATTTGAGTTCATAAGAGCTGATAAGCCAGTATCGTTTTCGGCACTTCTTCCAGACCTCTTTGTCATGCCAAAGGATGTAAGTTTTGAATTTTTAAAATCATGTTTCTTTTGAAAAAATTCTGTATCAGTTGGATTTGCACCAGGCCATCCTGCCTCTATGTAATCCACACCTAGATTATCTAAAGCTAAAGCAATTTTTTCTTTATCTTCGAGAGAGAAATCAACACCTTGTGTTTGAGCTCCATCTCTAAGAGTAGTATCAAATATATATAATTTCTCTTTACTCATTTAAATTTCCAAAGTGTTTTACCATTTTTGTCCTCTATTAAAACTCCTTTGTCTAAAAGCTCATTACGAATTCTATCAGCCTCGTCATAATTCTTATTTTCTCTAGCTTTATCTCTTAAACTTACCATATTTTCAATTTCAGACTCAGTTATGGACACTTTATTCTTTTTAAAATCATTCCATAACTCACTAGTTTCATTCATTAAACCTATAAATCTACATGCCGAAATAAATAAATCTATGTTTTCGCCCTTATTGGCTTTTTCGTATAACTTATGTAGGTTTGCTATATATCCTGGAGTATTTAAATCCTCATGCAATGGTTTTAAAATTTCATCTGAAACTTTGACAGATTTAACATTTGATGGATATAATTTATACCATTTGTCCAAAGTGTTTTCACAATCACTTAATAATTTATCGTTCCAATCCAATGGTTGCCTATAGTGTGCGCTCATTAAAGCTAATCTAATTATCTGACCACTAATCTTATTTCTAAAATCTTTTATCTTTAGGATATTACCTTGAGACTTGGCCATTTTTTCATTAGACATTGTAATAAAAGCATTATGAACCCAAAAGTTTGCAAAAACTTTTGTGTTATTAGCACATCTCGATTGTGCAATTTCATTTTCATGATGAGGAAAAATTAAATCAATACCACCACCATGAATATCAAATTCATTGCCTAAAAACTTTTTTGACATTGCAGAACATTCTAAATGCCAACCTGGTCTGCCTTTACCCCAAGGTGAATCCCAAGATGGTTCATTTTCCTTAGAGGGTTTCCATAAAACAAAATCCTCTGAATTTTTTTTGTTTTCACTAATCTCTACTCTAGAACCAGCGATCAAATCTTCTAATTTTTTGTTTGATAATTGACCATAATCAGTAAATTTTTTGACTTCAAAATAAACATGATTATTATTTTCGTAGGCAAATCCTTTTTTCATTAACTTATTAATCATTTCAATCATAAGGTCAATGTGTTCTGTAGCTTTTGGTTGGTGGGTAGGATTATCACAATTCAAAAATTTACAATCTTCAAAGAAACCATTTGTTATTTTTTCTGTAAGTTCCTTAGTTGTTATTTTTTGTTCTTGAGAAGCTTTAATTATTTTATCATCAATATCAGTTATATTCCTAACATAAGTGACTGAATTAAATCTATTTTTTAGTAATTTGAACAAAACGTCAAATATTACAAGTGGTCTTGCATTTCCTATATGCGGATCATCATAAACAGTTGGTCCACAAACATACATACCTATATTTTTTTTATCCTTTGGAACAAATTGTTCTTTTTTATTAGTTAAATTATTTGTTAAAAAAATATCCATATAAATTGATTAAGAAATATACCTTATTTGGAGGTTTGTTAATCTAATTGATTAACTAGGAATTTTGCATACTGGAATTGGCTCCATTTTATGCAAATTTTGTTTTCTTATTTTTTCGTATTCTGCTCTATGTGGTGAGTCGGGATTAATCATTGCATCCTCCAATTCTTTATATTTAAAACCCAACTGTCCCTCATCAGTTCTACCATCATCCCAAAGACCATCTGTTGGTTGAGCATCAATTATTTCTTTTAATATACCAAGTTCCTTCCCAAGTTCCCAAACTTCTGATTTATTACAATCAGCTATAGGTGATATATCTACTCCACCATCACCATATTTTGTATAAAAACCAACTCCGAAATCCTCTACTTTATTACCAGTACCTACAACTATTCCCTTATTAGCCGATGCTACTTGGTAGAGTGTAGCCATTCTTAATCTTGCTCTAGAGTTAGCATATCCATGTTCATTATTAAATTTGTTCAGAGTAGAAGAAAAGGATTGAAATAAATCGTCTAAATTTATTGTATGTGCTTCAACATTCTCAAATTTTTCTACTAACCATTTTTGATGTTTTAAACTTAGATTGTGCTGATTTTCTTTTTGTTTTATTGGCATAGATAAAACAATTGTTTTTAAACCTGTCATTGCGCTTAACGTGCTTGATACAGAAGAATCTATTCCTCCAGAAATTCCTATAACTAAAGATTGTGCTTTACTGGGCATCTTATCAACATAAGACTTAATCCAATTAGATATAAATTTTACTTTTTCCGAAGGACTCATACTATATATATTTAATCACCTAATATTTTAAAACAATTGCCTAAGATGCCGCTTGAATTGCATTTTTTGAATAGCTGCTATTCTTTTTAATCTCATCTGAAATTAAAAAAGCTAGCTCTAAAGCTTGATCTGCATTTAGCCTAGGGTCACAGTGAGTATGATATCTGCTTGATAAATCTTGATCTTGGATATTTTTTGCGCCTCCAGTGCACTCAGTAACATTTTGACCAGTCATCTCAATATGTAATCCACCTGCATAAGAACCTTCGCTTTGGTGAACTGCAAAAACATCCTTTACTTCCCTCAAAACATTATTAAAGCGTCTTGTTTTAAAACCTGTTGTTGATTTAATTGTATTGCCATGCATTGGATCACATGACCAAACTACATTAACACCTGCTTTTTTAATTCCTCTTATAAGTTTTGGTAAATATTTTTCAACACTATCATGACCAAATCTAGAAATTAAAGTTATTTTGCCTTTTTCATTTTTAGGATTAATTACTTCACAAATTTTTGCAATCTCCTCAGGTTTTGATGTTGGTCCACATTTTATACCAATCGGATTTTCAATTCCTCTGCAATACTCAACGTGCCCACCATCAAGTTGTCTTGTTCTATCTCCAATCCACACAAAGTGAGCAGAGGTTGCGTGATGTTCCCCAGTAGTTGAATCGATTCTTGTCATGCATTCCTCAAAAGGTAAGTGTAATGCTTCATGAGATGTCCAAAAATTTACAGTTTTTAATCTTCTATTAAAATCTGAATTAATTCCACATGCATCCATAAATGCTAATGCGTCTGCAATTTTGTCTTCAAGCTCCTTAAATTTTTTTGCTTGAGGACTTTTTTTTATGTAACCTAAATTCCAAGTATGTACTTTTTTTAAATCTGCAAAACCTCCGTGAGAAAATGCTCTTAGTAAATTTAAAGTTGATGCTGATTGTGAATAAGCTCTAAAAAGTCTCTTAGGATCATGCTTCCTTGCTTTTTCACTAAATTCTATTCCATTTACATTGTCACCAAGGTAGCTTGGGAGTTCTATATTGCCTTGTTTTTCAGTTGGTGCACTTCTAGGTTTTGCAAATTGACCAGCTATTCTTCCAAGTTTAATCACAGGTAATGATGCTGAATAAGTTAACACTAATGACATTTGAAGGATAACCTTAAAAGTATCTCTAATATTATCAGGATTAAATTCTGCAAAACTTTCTGCACAATCACCGCCTTGTAATAAAAAAGCTTTTCCGTCAACAACTTCGGCAAGTTGTTGCTTAAGATGTCTTGTCTCTCCTGCAAAAACAAGTGGTGGAAAAGTTTTTATTTTATTTAAAACTTGATCCAATTCTTTTTTATCCTGATATTCTGGAATATGTTTTACAGGATATTTTCTCCAGCTATTTATTTTCCAATTTTTCATGTTCAACCTAAGATTGTTGTATCAGAGTTTTTTAATTATTCAACGGTTACTGATTTAGCAAGATTTCTGGGTTTATCTATATCATAACCTTTTTTTAATGCTGAATAATAAGCGAGTTTTTGTAATGGTATAGTAAGAAGAAATGGCAAAAGATCTTCATTTGTACTCTCTACCTCTATAGTTTCCCATATATTTTCTGAAATTATTTCGTCTTTACTCTTGTTAGTTATCAATAAAACTTTTGCACCTCTAGCTATAACTTCCTGCATATTTGATATTGTTTTTTTATAATAATTGTCCCTTGGAGCCAATACAACAACTGGCATACCTTCTTCTATTAACGCAAGTGGACCATGTTTCATTTCACCTGCAGGATATCCCTCAGCATGAATATAAGATAGTTCTTTTAATTTTAATGCACCTTCTAAAGCAATTGGATAAGAATAACCTCTGCCTAAAAACATTGATCCTTTTGCTTCATTAAAAGTAGTAGAAATAGTCTGTATTTTATTGTCAATTAATAAAGTTTGTTCAACTAAACTTGGTAGTTTTTTTAGATCTTTTAATTTTTCTAAAAATTTCGATTTCTCTAAATCTTTTCTCAATAATCCAAGTTTTAAAGCAAGAATATATAAAATCAGTATTTGACCAAGAAAAGCTTTAGTTGATGCAACACCAATTTCTGTTCCACAATGGATTGGTAAAACAAACTCAGCATCTCTTGCAATTGAACTTTCTATTACATTCACAACTGCACATGTTTTCATTCCATTTTTTTTACATAAATCTAAAGCTGCATAAGTATCAGCAGTTTCTCCTGATTGAGATACAAATACGTATAGATTATTATTTTTAAATCGATTTTTTCTGTATCTAAATTCTGATGCTATATCTAAATTTACTTCCAAAGATGTTAATTCTTCAAACCAATATTTGGCCATTAAACATGAATGATAAGCTGTACCGCATCCAATTAAAGTTACTGAAGAAATTTCATTAGTTTTCCATGGAAAATTATAGATATTTATATCGTTATTTGTTGTGTCTATATATTCATTAATTCCATTTTTTAGAGTTGTAGGTTGTTCCTCTATTTCCTTAGCCATAAAGTGCTTATAATCACCTTTCTCATATTTATCTTCATTTGAGGACAGTTCTAATACTTTTTTATTTATCTTTATTCCATCCTCATTAAAAAATTCTATATGATCTTTTTTAATTACACAAAATTCACCATCATTTAGATAAGTTATCTTATTTGTCATCGATTTAAGAGCATAAGAGTCAGAGCCCAAATAATTTTCATTTGGACCATATCCAACTGCTAATGGAGATCCTCTTCTTGCACCAACAATTAAATCTGGTTGATCTTTAAATATAATTCCAAGAGCAAAACTACCATGTAAAGATTTTAAAGTTTTTTTTATTGCTTCTACAATATTCTCAGTTTTTAAATTTTCCGTAATTAAATGAACAATAACTTCAGTATCTGTTTGAGATTTAAATTTATGACCTTTGCCAACTAAAAATTTTTTTAATAAAGTGGAATTTTCAATTATACCATTATGAACAACAGAAACATTTTGGGATGAATGAGGATGTGCATTTATACTATTAGGTAATCCGTGGGTAGCCCATCTAACATGACCAATACCAATTGTACCTTCCATGTTTTGAACCAAAGAATTTTTTTCAAGATTATCTACTCTGCCCTCAGATTTTACCTCATTAATCGCACCATCAGTGAGTGTTGCTATACCAGCTGAGTCATAACCTCTGTACTCTAATTTCTTTAGAGAATTGATAATCGTAGACGATACAGGTTTATTACTATTAATTCCAATAATTCCACACATAATTATCTAGATTTTCTTTTATAATTTTTAATTTCTATTTGTGAACTTCTTGTAAGTGCTAAAGATTTTTTTTTAACATTTTTTGTTATAACAGATCCTGCTCCTACAACACTACCCTCTTCAATTGTTAGAGGTGCTACCAAAGATGAATTTGATCCAACAAAAACATTATCTTTTATTCTAGTTTTGCTTTTTTTAAATCCATCATAATTACAGGTGATAGTTCCTGCTCCAATATTTACAAATTTACCAATTATACTATCGCCGATATAAGTTAAATGATTAACTTTTGATTTCTTTCCGAGTATACTTTTTTTAATTTCTACAAAATTTCCAATTTTTGATCCCTCTCTCAATACAGTCTTAGGTCTTACTCGAGCATAAGGTCCAATCTCTACTTTGTTTTCTATTTTACAATTTTCAAGATGAGAAAAAGATTTAATTATTACATTGTTTCCAATTTTTACTTTTGTTCCAAACACTACAAAAGGTTCAATAGTTACATTTTTTCCAACCTTGGTATCTTTTGAAAAATAAACAGTCTCAGGACCAATCATATTAACTCCCAACTTTAAAAATTTTAATCTAAGATTATTTTGAAATTTTTGTAATTTTAACTGTTTCATCTTTGAAATTCTTTATATTAAGTATATATGTTTCTTAATTCACAAAATATTTCTTAAAAATACTTTTGATTATGAAACAAAAATTTACAATTCTTTTTGATTTAGATGGAACTTTAGTGGATACGGCACCAGATTTGATGCACGCTCATAACCACGTTATGAAAAAATTTGGATATCCAACAAAATCAACTGAAGAAATAAGGAATCTTGTTGGTAAAGGTGCTGGGGCAATGCTTGGGAGATCTATTTGGGGTCAAGCTAAAAAAGAGTTTGGAAAAGTACAAGATGAAAAAATAAAGAAAGAAATGGTACAAGACTTTATAGATTTCTATGGAAAAAATATTGTGAACGAAAGTAAATTAATCAATGGAGTTAGAGAATTTTTGATATGGTCCAAAGATAATAATATTTCTATGGCGGTGTGTACAAACAAGCAGGAGCATTTAGCTATAGATCTTTTGAAAAAAATTGGAATTTATGATTTTTTTGAATATGTGGCTGGTCACAACACTTTTGATTACTGTAAGCCAGATCCAAGACATTTAACTTCTGTAATTGAAATATTAAATGGAGATATAAAAAAATCTCTAATGGTTGGAGATAGCGAAACCGATGCCAACGCAGCTAAAGCTGCCGGTGTCCCTGTTATTTTGCTTGAAGACGGATATACTGAAAAAAATACCACTGAAATTTACCACAATCACCTAGTAAAAGACTTTATAGGTATTGAAAAAATAGTATCAAAATATCTTTAATATTGATTATTTTTTTTTAACTATTAAAACCAAATTCGTTAATTAGGAGTTATTTTGATAGTACATAATGTAAGAGTTTTTCCATCTAAAATTCATTTACCTAAAAAAAAGCAACTTGCATGGAAAATAGCTGAGATTGCCAGTGATAATTCTAAATTAGATAAAGATGCAGTTGAAATGTCGATTAACAGAATAATTGATAATGCATCAGTTGCTATTGCGTCTCTTAATAGAGGACCAGTAGTTTCATCAAGAGAAATGGCTTTAAAACATCTTAGAAAAAATGGAGCAACACTTTTTGGAATTAATAGTAAAATAAAATTTGATTGTGAGTGGGCTGCTTGGTCTAATGGAACAGCAGTTAGAGAGCTAGATTTTCATGATACTTTTTTAGCAGCAGATTATAGTCATCCAGGAGATAATATTCCTCCCCTAATAAGTGTAGCTCAACAAAATAAAAAAAGTGGTTTAGATCTTCTGAGAGGAATTATTACTTCTTACGAAGTTCAGGTTAATTTAGTTAAGGGAATATGTTTACATAAACACAAGGTTGATCACATAGCTCATTTAGGACCGAGTGTTGCTGCAGGAATAGGTTCGATGCTGAAACTAAATACTGAAACTATTTATCAAGCTGTACAACAAGCCTTACATACAACTATCTCAACAAGACAATCTAGAAAAGGTGAAATTTCAAGTTGGAAAGCTTATGCACCAGCTCATGCAGGAAAACTTGCTATTGAAGCTGTTGATAGAGTTATGCGTGGTGAAGGTGCTCCTAGTCCTATTTATGAGGGAGAGGATAGTGTTATTGCAAGAATTTTGGATGGTAAAAAAGCATTGTATAAGGTTCCACTTCCAAAAATAAATGAGCCCAAAAAAGCAATACTTGAAACTTACACAAAAGAATACTCTGCTGAATATCAGTCACAAGCTTTAATTGATTTAGCAAAAAAACTTAAGGGAAAAATACAAAATCTCAAACAAATAAAAAGTATAGATATTTACACAAGTCACCACACTCACTATGTAATTGGCACTGGAGCAAATGATCCTCAAAAAATGGACCCAAATGCAAGTAGAGAAACTTTAGATCATTCTATTATGTATATTTTTGCTGTAGCCTTAGAAGATGGTAATTGGCATCATATAAAATCGTATTTAAAAGCTAGAGCTAAGAGGAAAAGCACAATTAAAATATGGAAATCTATCAAAACTCATGAAGATAAAAAATGGACTAGAAAATATCATGACCCAAATCCAAAGAAAAAAGCTTTTGGTGCAAAAGTAGTAATTACTCTTAAAAGTGGTAAAAAAATTGTTGAGGAACAAGGAGTCGCTGACGCACATCCATATGGTACACGTCCTTTTAAAAGAGAAAATTATATAAAAAAATTTTTAACTTTGACTAAAAATATACTAAGTAAGAAAGAAAGTGATAGATTTTTAAAAATTGTACAAAATTTAAAAAAATTAAAATCAGGTCAATTAGATAAATTGAATATAGAAGTTAAAAAAAGTAAAATAAGAAGAAATTTAAAAAAAGGAATTTTTTAATGCATTTTATTGAAAAAGATCCCAGCCAAAAAAGACAGGATTTTGTTAAAAAACTTAAATCAAATAAAATTTTAAGAGTCCCTGGTGCTTATAATCCACTTACTGCAAAATTAATTGAAGAAATTGGCTATGACGCAGTTTATGTCTCAGGTGGAGTTATGGCAAACGATCTAGGATTTCCAGACATTGGTTTAACTACTCTTCAAGATGTGAGTACTAGATCATATCTTATTTCAAGAGTAACAAATCTACCAACTATTGTTGATATAGATACTGGATTTAAATCTTGCAAAGAAACAATTCAAACTTTTGAAGAATTTGGAATTTCAGCTGTTCATCTAGAAGATCAAATAGAAAGAAAAAGATGTGGGCATTTAGATAATAAAGAATTAATTTCAACAGATGCAATGATTAAAAAAATTAAAGAATGTGTATCTTCAAGAAAAGACGAAAATTTTAAAATTATCGCTAGATCTGATGCAAAGAGTGTAGAGGGTATAGATAAAATGATTGAAAGATGTAAAGCTTATATTGATGCAGGTGCAGAAATAATTTTTCCAGAAGCTTTACATGATGAAAAAGATTTTGAGAAAGTTAGAAAAGAACTACCGTGTTACTTATTAGCTAACATGACAGAATTTGGAAAAACTAAATTATTTAATTATAAAAAATTAGAGGAGTTTGGTTATAATATAGTTATATATCCAGTTACAACTCAAAGATTAGCAATGAAAAATGTTGAGGATGGATTAAGAGACATTTATGCAAATGGACATCAAAACAATATTATTGATAAAATGCAGACTAGAAAAAGATTATATGAGTTAGTTGAATACGAAAAATATAATAATTTAGATGAAAAAATTTATAACTTTAGTACAGAAGGTCATGAATAATGAGTGATGAAATTAAAAAGGGTTTATTGGGGATAGTAGTTGATGAAACAGAAGTTTCAAAAGTTATGCCTGAAATTAATTCTCTTACTTACAGAGGTTATGCTGCACAAGATTTGTGTGAATATTGTAAATTTGAAGAAGTTGCCTACCTAATCTTAAATAAAGATCTTCCAAATTCTATTCAGCTTAGAAAATTTGAAAAAGAGGAAAGAAGCAACAGAGAGCTATCTAAAGATCTTTATTCTATTTTAAAAAAAATGCCAAAAAAATCTCATCCAATGGATGTTGCTAGAACAGCCGTAAGTATAATGGGTCTAGAAGATAAAGAAACCATTGACTCCTCGCCTGATGCAAACATGCGTAAGGCTATAAGAATTTTAGCTAAAACACCTACAGCTTTAGCAGCTTTTTATAGATTAAGAAAAGGTAAAAAAATTATCAAACCTAAAAAAGATTTAAATATTGCTGAAAATTTTTTCTATATGTGTTTTGGAAAAGTACCTCAAAAAGAAATAGTAAAGGCTTTTGACGTATCTTTAATTTTATATGCAGAGCATAGTTTTAATGTGTCTACTTTTACTGCAAGAACCATAACTAGTAGCTTATCAGATATACATGGTGCCATTACTGGAGCAATAGCTAGTTTAAAGGGTCCTCTACATGGTGGTGCTAATGAAGAAGTGATGCATATGATGAATAAAATTAAATCACCTAATAATGCCCTAAAATGGATTAATAATGCATTAAATAAAAAAGAGGTAGTCATGGGATTTGGTCATAGAGTTTATAAATCTGGTGACTCTAGAGTTCCAACAATGAGAAAATATTTTGCAAAGGTTGCTAAAATAAAAAAAGATAAAAAATTTGAAAAAATTTACGATATTGTAGAAAAAGTAATGATAGATAGAAAAAATATACATCCAAATGTAGACTATCCTACAGGTCCAACTTATCATTTAATGGGCTTCGATACGGATTTTTTTACACCTATTTTTGTAATTTCAAGAATTACAGGTTGGTCAGCTCATATTATGGAACAGCATGCTGCAAATAAATTAATAAGACCACTTGCGAGCTACAAAGGTAACCAACATAGAAAAGTTGTTCAACTTAATCAAAGATAAATTATTTCTTAGTAATTTTGGCTAATCTACCTTCACAAATAATTTCACATTTATATTGATTTACTAGAACGTATTCATCTATAGCTTTTCTAACACCTAAAGCTGTACCTAAGTTATAATCATCACATAGAACAACACCATCATTTTTTATGACATCAGAACAATTGGTTAGATCACTTTTAACTGTTTCATATTGATGACCACCATCTAAAAAAACAAAATCAACTTTTGTCATATCTATTTTTTTTAAAATATTATTAGAATTTCCTTTAATTAAGTGAACATTTTTCTCAAATTTTTTAAGTAAATCTTTAACAGCGTCTAAACTATATGGTTCTTGTCTTTTAATAAATTTAAAATAAAAATTTTTAAAAGGGTTATTAAATTTAGTTTCTGGTATTATTTCTGATTTATTTTCCTCATTTTTTTCAAATAAATCTAAACCAATATATTTGAAATCATCTTTGTGAATATCATAAAGTAATTCACAAATGTTTCTTGCTGTAACACCATGAAAAACACCTATTTCTAAAAAAATTTTAGGTTTTACTTTAAAAATTTCATTTAAAAAAATTTCACCATGTCCTTTTTGTTTTAGACTGGTTTTTCTAAAGTACTTTTTATATTTCAAATATATTAACTAAATGCTTCTACCCAAGTACCTTGTGTAGATGCTTTAGAATATTCAGTTGCACGACCTTCAAAAAAGTTCATATGCTCAACTGCATTCAACATGGTATCTAACCAACCAAGAGGATTTTTTTGGACATCGTAAATTGGTTCAAGTCCTAATTGAGCTAATCTTCTATTTCCAATAAATCTAATATAATCTTTAACCTCTTTTGCAGTAAGTCCCTGCATAGGACCCATTTCAAAAGCAAGATCTATGAAAGCATCCTCGTGTTCAATTATAGTTCTGCAAGCTTCATAAAGTTCTTTTTTTAATTTAGGTGTCCAAATTTCTGGATTTTCTTTTATGAACTCTTTAAATATTCTTATCATTGAATTGCAGTGAAGGGTCTCGTCCCTTACAGACCATGTAACTATCTGACCCATTCCTTTCATTTTATTGTGTCTTGGAAAGTTTAATAAAATTGCAAAACTTGCAAATAATTGAAGTCCTTCAGTAAATGCACTAAATACAGCAACAGTCTTGGCAATATCTTCTTTTGAATTTACATTGAAATCTTGCATGTAATCATATTTATCTTTCATTTCTTTATATTTCATGAAAGCTGAGTACTCAGACTCTGGCATTCCAATTGTATCTAATAAATGAGAATAAGCTGCAATGTGAACAGTCTCCATTGAAGCAAAAGCTGTCATCATCATTAATACTTCTGTAGGTTTAAATACAGTTGTGTAGTGTCTTAAATAACAATTATTAACTTCAACATCAGCTTGAGTAAAAAATCTAAATATTTGAGTTAATAAATTTTTTTCAGATTGTGATAAGTTCTTTTGCCAATCTCTTACATCATCACCAAGCGGGACTTCTTCAGGTAACCAGTGGATTCTTTGTTGAGTCAACCATGCATCATAGCACCATGGATATCTAAAAGGTTTATAAACTGGATTTTCTACTAATAATCCCATTTTTTTTGGTTGGATTATTTCATTTTTTTTCTCTTTAACTTTCTCTGCTACTGACATGATAAACACTCCTCGTATTCTGGTTCTTCGTTTGTTTGTTGTTTTTTTGATTTATATACATTGGCTGTAATATCTGTTGATTTAGCATCATTAATATTTTCAGCTCTTTGAATTGATTTTGATCGACAGTAATAAAGGCTTTTTAAACCTTTTTTCCAGGCATCAAAATGAATTCTATGTAATTCTCTTTTATGAACATCTGCTGGTAAAAATAAATTAACTGATTGTGCTTGTGAAATAAAAGGAGTTCTGTCACCACTTAATTCTATAATCCATTTTTGATTTAACTCAAAAGCAGTTTTAAAAACATCTTTTTCCAAATCTGTTAAGAAATCTAAATGGGAAACTGAACCTTGATTTGTTGTTATTGTTGACCAAGTTTCGTCATCATTCTTGCCATGATTTTCTAAAATCTCTTCTAAATATCTATTTCTAACATTAAAAGAACCTGACAAAGTTTTATGCGTGTAACTATTCGCAGCTATTGGTTCTACTCCTGGTGATGCTCCGCCACATATAATTGAAATAGAGGCTGTTGGAGCTATTGCTGTTTTATTAGAAAATCTTTCTTTGTAACCATATTCCGCAGCATCAGGGCATGCTCCCCTCTCCTCCGCTAAATCTTTTGAAGCTTGATTAACCTGCTCATCAATTTGTTTAAATATTTTTTTATTCCATGACTTAGCCATAACAGACTCAAGTGGTATTCTATTTTTTTGCAAGAAGGAATGGAAACCCATTACTCCAAGTCCAACACTTCTTTCCCTTTCAGCTGAATATTTTGCATCTTTAAATTGATCTGGAGCTTTATTAATAAAGTCTGACAAAACATTGTCTAAAAATCTCATAACATCACCAATCATGTCTGGATCGTCTTTCCATTCATCATACTTTTCTAAATTAAGTGAAGACAAACAACAAACTGCTGTCCTATCTTTTCCATCTTTATCAATTCCTGTAGGTAAAGTTATTTCACTGCACAAATTAGATGTTTTAACTGTTAGATTAGCAAGTTTATGATGCTGAGGAATTAGTCTATTCACTGTATCAATATAAATTATATATGGCTCTCCAGTTTCAATTCTAGCAGTTAGTAATCTTATCCATAAATTTCTTGCTGAAATTGTTTGCTGAATTGTACCATCAGCAGGACTTTTTAGTGCCCATTGTTCGTCATTTTCAACAGCTCGCATAAATGCATCTGAAACTAGAACTCCGTGATGTAAATTTAATGCTTTTCTATTTGGATCACCGCCTGTAGGTCTTCTCATTTCAATGAACTCCTCAATTTCAGGATGATCGACTGGAAGATAACATGCTGCTGAACCTCTTCTTAATGAACCTTGACTTATAGCCATAGTTAATGAGTCCATAACTTTTATAAACGGAATTATTCCAGATGTTTTTCCAACTTTTCCAATTTTTTCACCAATAGATCTTAGGTTTCCCCAATAACTACCAATTCCTCCACCTTTTGCTGCTAACCAAACATTTTCACTCCAAAGATCTAAAATACCTGACAAACTATCTGAAGCCTCGTTTAAAAAACATGAAATAGGTAAGCCTCTTTTCGTACCACCGTTTGATAAGACAGGTGTTGCTGGCATAAACCAAAGATTGCTTATATAATTATAAATTCTTTGGGCATGTAAATTATCATCTGCATAAGAACTTGCTACACGAGCAAATAAATCTTGAAAAGACTCGTTGTGACCAAGGTATCTATCTTTTAAAGTTGCTTTACCAAAATCAGTTAAATTAGCATCTCGGGATCGATCAATTTTAATTATAATTCCCTTATCATTTTGAAAGAGCTCTGTTTCATTATTTAAGGAGAAAAGATCAGGTCTATTTCCTTTTGGTACTTCTTTTACTATTGGGCTATATTCAGAGACAGCTTTCTTTAATGCCAGAGACAGTATTTTGTTCATTTTTTTGTTATTATAATTTGTTATTAATACGAAAACAACTATATGTTGTATGCGCTTAGTATTAATATACTATATAACTAGTAAATCAATAGAACATTTATAGAACATTGTAAAAATAATTCAACAAAAAAATGAAAAAAATGTAAGTAATTAACAGCATGAATCAATCTGTAAAAATCAATCCTCTAGGATTTAGAGAATATGACGCACGGTGGATTTATAAAAAAGATATCAACCTACAGGGAATCATCGATCTTGGTAAAGGTTTAGGCACTCAAATAAAGAAACACACAAAAAAAGAAAATCCCAATGTAATAGTAGGATACGATTATAGATCGTACAGTGAAGAAATTAAAAATGCTCTTAAAAAAGGCTTAATCTCTACAGGGTGTTTTATTGAAGATATAGGTTTATCGTTATCTCCTATGGTTTACTTTGCACAGTTTAATTTGAATGCAGATGCAGTAGCTATGGTCACTGCAAGCCATAATGAAAACGGTTGGACAGGAGTAAAAATGGGTATTCAAAAAGGACTCACACATGCTCCTGAAGAAATGAAAGAACTAAAAGAGATAACATTAAATAAAAATTTTTCTGAAGGTATAGGAAAAGAAAAAGAAATAAAAAATTTTTATAAAATTTACAAAAATGAATTGATAAATAAAAACAAAATTAAAAAAAAAATAAAGGCTGTTGTTGCTTGTGGAAATGGAACGGCGGGAATATTTGCCCCGGATATCTTAAGAGGTATTGGTTGTGAAGTTATAGAATTAGATTGTAAACTTGATTGGAATTTTCCAAAATACAATCCTAATCCAGAAGATTTGAAAATGCTTCACGAAATTTCTAAATCAGTAAAAGAAAATAAAGCTGATATTGGTTTTGGATTTGACGGTGACGGTGACAGAGTTGGAGTAATTGATAATAATGGAAATGAAATATTTTCCGACAAGATAGGTTTATTAATTGCTCGAGATCTTTCAAATTCATATAAAAAATCAAAATTTATAGTTGATGTAAAATCAACAGGGTTATTTGCAAATGATGAAACTTTGAAAAAAAACAACTGTGAAACAATATATTGGAAAACAGGACACTCACATATAAAGAGAAAAGTTTATGAAGAAAAAGCTTTAGCAGGTTTTGAAAAAAGTGGTCACTTCTTTTTTAACCAACCACTTGGTTTTGGTTATGATGATGGCATTGTTTCTGCAATCCAAGTTTGTCATCTTTTAGTTAATCAAAATAAAAAGATGGAAGATTTAATAGAAGAAATTCCAAAAACTTATCAGTCACCTACTATGTCACCTTATTGTAGAGATGAAGATAAATATGAAGTAGTTGATAATTTAATTGTTAAAATAAAAGATATTAAACAAAAAAAAATTAAGATTGATGATCAACAAATTTCAGAAATATTAACTGTAAACGGAATTCGTTTTTCATTTCGAGATGGTTCATGGGGATTAATAAGAGCATCTTCAAATAAACCATCATTAGTTATCGTTACTGAAAGTCCAACCTCAAATGACAGAAAGATAAAAATTTTTTCTTTTATTGACGGTCTACTTCAAAAAAC
>CACOJM010000011.1 GCA_902627565.1 uncultured Pelagibacteraceae bacterium | reverse complement strand
CTTCGATTTGAACTTATTTTAACTTCATCCATTTAAAGATTTTTGTGGTCTCATGTCTTTTTTATCAATACCAGCAACTCTCACAGGTTTTTTCATAGCATCTCTTCTGAAAGGCTCACCTAGTTCCTGGTTTAAGATAACTTCGATAAATGTTGTAATACCTTTTTTTTGATCTTCACAAGATTGCTTAATTGCTGCTGTAGTTTCTTCCATACTTCTTACGGTCACACCTTTTAATCCACAGGCATCAGCAACTTTTGCATAACTTAATTCTGGGTCTAATTCTGTACCCACGAAATTGTTATCAAACCAAAGAGTGGTATTTCTTTTTTCTGCTCCCCATTGATAATTTCTAAATATTACCATTGTAATTGCAGGCCACTCTTCTCTTGCACATGAACTCATTTCATTCATACTAATTCCAAATGCTCCATCACCAGCAAATCCAATTACAGGAGTATCTGGACAACCAATTTTTGCTCCTAGAATAGAGGGAAAACCATAACCACACGGGCCAAACAATCCTGGGGCTAAATATTTTCTTGGTTTTTCAAAAGTTGGATATGCATTCCCTATTGCACAATTATTCCCAATGTCACTAGATATAATTACATCTTCAGGCATTCCGGCTTGAATTGCTCTCCAAGCCTGTCTAGGGGACATTCTATCAGAATCCCTTTCTCTAGCTTCTTTATTCCAAACTGTTCCCTCATCATCATCTTCATGATCTAAACTTGATAATTTTTGTAACCATGCAGATTTAGTTTGATGAATTAAGTCTTTTCTTTTTTGTCTGTCAGTATCACCAGCATTCGATGCTAATTTATCAAAAATTTGTTGTGCAACTAATTTTGCATCACCACTAATTCCAACTGTTACTTTTTTTGTTAAACCAATTCTATCAGGATTAATATCTACCTGAATAATACTTGCTTTTTTCGGCCAGTAATCAATTCCATAACCAGGTAAGGTTGAAAAAGGATTTAGTCTCGTTCCCAAAGCTAAAACCACATCAGCTTTAGAAATTAATTCCATAGCAGCTTTTGAACCATTATAACCTAGAGGACCAACCGCTAATGGATGACTTCCAGGAAAACTATCATTGTGTTGATAACCTGAACAAACAGGTGAATCTAATTTTTCAGCAAGTTTTTTTGTTTCTTCAATTGCTCCACCAATCACTACTCCTGCACCAGATAAAATAACTGGAAATTTTGCTTTTGATAAAAGTTCGGCTGCTTTTGATATTGCATCTACGCCCCCGCCTTGTCTTTCTAATCTTACTATTGGAGGAAGATCAATATCAATTACTTGTGTCCAATAGTCTCTTGGAACATTTATTTGAGCTGGTGCTGAGCCTCTAATTGCTTTTTCAATTACTCTGTTCAAAACTTCTGCCATCCTGGAAGGGTCTCTTACTTCTTCTTGATAACAAACCATATCTTTAAATAAATTCATTTGTTCTACTTCTTGGAAACCACCTTGTCCCATAGTTTTATTTGGTGGTTTAATAGTATTAACTCAAGGTTCAGCAGTAGCTCCATTTATCTATACAATTTTTTAAAGTGAACTCTATTTTAGGTATTTCAGCTTTCTATCATGATAGTGCGGCATGTATTTTAGTAAACGGAAAAATAGTTGCTGCAGCTCAAGAGGAAAGATTTACAAGAAAAAAACATGATCCAAATTATCCTCATAATGCTATAGAGTTTGTCTTAAAGTACGCAAACTTAAAATTAAGTGAAGTTGATCAAATAGTTTTTTTTGAAAAACCATTTTTAAAATTTGAAAGATTATTAGAAACTTATGTAGCTTTTGCACCTAAAGGTTTTGTTTCTTTTGCAAAAGCTATGCCTTTGTGGATCAAAGAAAAACTATTTCAAAAAAATCTTTTATTTAATAATCTAAAAAAGCATGATCAAAACTACAAATCTGATGAAAATATTTTTTTTTCGGATCATCATTTAAGTCATGCAGCTAGTGCTTTTTTCCCTTCACCTTTTGAGGAAGCTGTTATATTAACTGCAGATGGTGTAGGCGAGTGGGCAACAACTACTGTAGCAGTAGGAAAAAATGAAAATTTAGAAATAAAAAAAGAAATTCATTTCCCTCATTCTCTTGGATTACTTTATTCTGCATTTACTTATTATACAGGTTTCAAAGTAAATAGTGGTGAATATAAATTAATGGGTTTAGCTCCTTATGGAAATCCCAATTATGAGGATAAAATTAAAGAATTAATAGATATAAAAGATGATGGTACTTTTAGATTAAACCAAAAATATTTTAATTATGCCACAGGTCTTACAATGACCAATAATTATTTTCATAATTTATTTGGGCAGAAACCTAGAGATCCAAAAAATGAGAGATTAACTCAATTTCATATGGATATAGCATCATCTATTCAAAAAGTTACTGAAGAAATTATGATTAAATTAGCTAGAGCAATACGTAATGAATATGGAATTAAAAACTTATGTCTTGCAGGTGGAGTTGCATTAAATTGTGTAGCTAATGGTAAAATTCTTAAAGAGAAAATATTTGATAATATTTGGATACAACCTGCTGCTGGAGATGCCGGTGGTTCACTGGGAGCAGCATTAGCTTTATGGTACATCGATCAAGGAAATAAAAGAATTATAAATCCAGATGATGATATGGCAGGATCTTATTTGGGGACAGAATTTTCTCAAGATCAAATAGAAAATGAATTAAAATCTTTAGGAGCAAACTATGAAGTTGTAAATTATGAAAATTTAATCGATCAAACATCTGATTATTTATCCAAAGAAAAAGCAATTGGCTGGTTTCAGGGAAGAATGGAATTTGGTCCAAGAGCCTTAGGCGGAAGATCAATTTTAGGTGACCCGAGATCCGATAAGATGCAAAAAAATTTGAATTTAAAGGTGAAATATAGAGAGAGTTTTAGACCTTTTGCTCCTTCAGTTTTAAAAGAAGATTTGTCAGATTGGTTTGATATGAATGTTGATAGCCCCTATATGCTGCTGGTGGCAAATATAAATTTAAATAAACAAATTCAGATGTCTGATGAACAAAAAAAATTATTTGGAATTGATAAATTAAATATTAAAAGATCAGAAATACCAGCAGTCACACACGTTGATTATTCTGCAAGAATCCAAACAGTAGATAAAAAACATAATAAACCTTATTACGATTTAATATCAAAATTTAAAGAAAAAACAGGTTGCCCTGTTATAGTAAATACATCTTTTAATGTAAGAGGAGAGCCAATAGTAAATACCCCTAAAGACGCATTTAATTGTTTCATGGGAACTGAATTAGACTACCTTGTTATTGGAAATTGTGTTTTGGACAAAACTAAACAGGATTCAAATCTTAAAAAAGACTATACAAAAGAATTTGAATTAGATTAAATTCATTATAATGGAATTAATCAATGATAATGAGTGTAGTTGGATTAATGATCTAAATTCTAGAAGTAATATTAAATCTCTCTCATCAAATTTAGATTGTGAATGGTTAATTGTTGGAGCTGGTTTTACAGGTTTATCTGCTGCAAGAAAATTAGGCCAACTTTATCCAAATAAGAAAATAATAATAGTTGAAGCCCAATTAGCCGGTGAGGGTGCAAGCTCAAGAAACTCTGGTTATTTAGTTGATACAACTTTAAATGACGGATTCACCTCTAACAAAGAATTGAAAAATTATAAAAAAAAAGCTGATATTTATAAATTAGGCATAGAGACGGTTAAAAGATTTATTAAAGAACATCAAGTAGATTGTGATTGGAATGAATGTGGAAAATATTTTGCATCATCAAAGCCAGAGGATAAAAGAATTTTAGAAAATTTTTCAGAAACACTTTCAAAATTAGGATTTCAACATAATATATTGTTTAATAAAGATCTCAAAAAACGACTAGGTACAAATTTTTATAATATTGCTCTTTATACTAAAGGGGGAATTTTATTGCATCCAGGAAAGTTGGTAAGAGCTATGATTGATACTTTGCCTGAAAATGTAGATCTTTATGAAAATTCACAATTATTAAGTTGGAATAATTCAAATGGTTTTATTAATTGTAATTTTAAAAATGGATCTATTAAAACAGCAAAAGTTATATTTGCTACTAATGGATTTTTAAAATCACTAGGAATTAAAACAAATTATAATTTTCCAATAACTTTAACAGCTAGCATGACAAGAGCATTAACAAATGAAGAATTCAAATCAATTGGAGAACCCAAAGAGTGGGGTGTTTTGCCGGTGAAACCAATGGGAGCCACTATAAGAATGACAAAAGATAGAAGAATATTAATTAGAAACACTGCTGAAGTTTATAATCCATTTGTAATGTCTAAATCAGTTCTTGAAAAAAGGTCCATTAATCAAAAAATTGGAATTAAAAAAAGATTTCCACAATTGCCAAATGATATTATTCAATCAACTTGGTCAGGTATTGTTTCAAGGACAAGAAATAGCTCACAAATTTTTGAAAAAATTAATGACAATATATATGTTGCAGGTTGTTATAATGGTTCTGGAATAGGAGTTGGAACTTTGTTTGGAGAGCAAATTGCCATTAAAGCTAGCAATGAACACACTGAAGAAATTGAAACTATTGAAGCTAGAAGTAAACCAACTTGGTTGCCCCCACAACCTTTTTTAGATTTAGGTGTAAAAGTCCGACTTATGTATGAAAGGTTAAGAGCTAGATCTGAAATTTAATCTGGTAGTTCTGTTGCAAAGTACTTTTCTATGAATTTATATCAGGCCAATCTTTGTCGTTATATCTATCAATTTCCTTTTTATTAAAAGGCCTGAATAACACCCAACCAATAACGATTACTAAAACTAATAGAATTAATGTTTGCATGATTTAATTTATTATAGACATAGGATCTAGTCTAGTCTGAAACCAATTTACTCTAAAATCTAAATGCGGACCCGTTGATCTTCCAGTTGAGCCAACAGTTCCAATTATGTCTCCTTGATTAATTTGATCTCCAACAGACACCATTACATTTTCAAGATGTGAATAAATAGTTGAGATACCGTGACCATGATCCATAATAATTGTTCCACCTGTATAATAAAGATCATCCTCTGCCATAGTAACAATACCTGACCCAGATGACTTGATCATAGTACCTTGCTTAGCCGCAATATCAATTCCATAATGAGGCCATCTAGGTTTACCATTTAAAATTCTTTGACTACCATAAACTCCACTAATGATACCTTTCACAGGCATAATAAATTGATTTTTGAAAAAAGGTAAATCAGAATTAATTGCTCTTGCTTCTCCAATTTTATTATTTTCCTCTTTAATTCTTTTATAAACAGACTCTGGAGGAGTGACTTTGCTTTCTTCCAAACCATCTATTCTTTGAATATTATATTTTCTTTTTAAAACTTTTTTAATAATTTTATCTTTTTTTCCGTTAACTATTTTTGTTATAGTTAAATCAAATTTTCTATCTCTATCAATTCCAAAAACAAAATAACCTTCTTTTGATACTTTAACTTCTTTTTTATCAATTATGATTCTTGCAGCTGGTTCAGTAATACCAACAATATAATGACCTTGTAAAAATTTTCCCTTAAACTCAATAGCATTAAGATGAGTGTTAGTAAAAAAAATTATTACAAATAAAAATCTAAATATTATTTTGCAGTCCATCCGCCATCAACTAATAATGAAGTACCTGTAATCATTGATGCTGCATCAGAAGCCAAAAATACTACGGCAGATGCTACTTCAGATAATTCAGCAAATCTTCCAAGAGGAATATTATTTAACATATCCCTTTTGAATTTTTTATCTTTTAAAAATTTCTTTGTCATAGGGGTAACAACAAATGTAGGACAAACAGTGTTTACTCTAATATTATATTTTGCAAGATCTAAAGACATTCCTTTTGTTAAACCCTCTAAACCAAATTTATTCATGTTATAAACACTTCTTATTGGTCCACCGACATGACCCATTTGAGATGACATATTAATTATAGCACCACCTGTTTTTTTTCTATTTTTTGATTTAATCATTTTTAGAGCACACAAATTTGCAAGATTAAAAGTGGCTATGGTATTAATTTTAACCATATGTTCCATATCTTTGGTTTTTACTTTTGTAAAATGTGCTGGTCTGTTATTACCAGCATTGTTTATTAAAATATCTATTTTAGACTGTTTATCAATAATTTCTTTAATATCATTATAATTTGTAATGTCACAAACATAAGATTTACATTTAGTTTTAAATTTTTTAATTTTCTTTGAAACTTCATTTAAATCTTTCTTAGTTCTACTAATAATTATTACATTTGCTCCCGCTTCTGCCAGAGCTATTGCACAAGCTCTACCGATACCTTTGCCTGCACCGGTAACAATAGCTGTCTTATTTTTGAAATTATAATTTTTTAAGAACATTATAAAAATAATATTTTAATATCAGTGTAAATCAACTCAATAGCAACCAATAAAATTGCTAATAAACCGGCCCATGCGATCCATTTATATTTCTTAATCCAATTCGAAATTAATGTTGCGGCAAAAGCCATTAATACAATTGATAAAACCAAACCAAATACTAACAATCCATAATGGTCACCAGCAGCTCCTGCAACTCCTAATACGTTATCTAAACTCATAGTGAAGTCGGCTAATAAAATAGTCCAAATAGCTTTGAGAAAACTTGAATTATCAACTTTTATATCTCCCTCATGATCAGCTCCTTTAATGACATCAGTATAAAGTTTATAGACAATATAAAGTAAAAGTATTCCACCAATAAGTCTCAAGCCAGTTATTTGCAACAAATATGCTGTAAGTAAAGTTAATATAATTCTTAAGATTACTGCTCCACCAATACCAAAAATAATAATTTTTTTTCTTTGTTCTAATGGAAATTTTGATGCAACCATTCCAATTATAATTGCATTATCTCCAGCAAGAACTAAATCAATTAAAATAATCTGAGTTAAAATTGTTAATTGCTCAGGGGAAAATAATTCAGGAAACATTAATTTGTAAGTATCATATCAGCACCTTTTTCTGCAATCATTATTGTTGGTGCATTAGTGTTACCAGATGTTATGTTTGGCATTATTGATGCATCGATTACTCTTAAATTTTTAATTCCTTTTACTTTTAATTTTTCGTCAACTACAGCCATATCATCCTGACCCATTTTACAAGTACCAACAGGGTGAAAAATTGTCTGAGTATAATCAGATCCAGCTTTCACAAGAGCCTCGTCGTCATTAATATTTATGCCTGGTCTATATTCCTCGGGTTTGTATTTTTTGAAAGTTTTTGACTCCATTACTATTTTTCTTGTAAGTTTTAGTCCTTTAGCTGCTACCATTCTATCGTGATCAGTGGAAAGATAGTTCATTTTAATTTTTGCATAAATTCTAGAATCTTTATCTGAAATGGTTACATTACCTCTACTAGTAGGTCTTATATTTGAAACAGTGGGTGTAAAAGCATGGAAGTCATGATTTTTAGTTGCCCCCAATGTGTCCATACTCATAGGCTGAACATGCCATTGAAGATCAGGTAATTCCAAAGAAGGATCACTTTTTGCAAACATACACATTTGACTAGCACCCATGGTCATTGGACCACTACGATTAAAGACATACTCTAATCCAATCATTAAATTTCCAAACAAACTATTGATTTTTTTATTAAGAGATTTCAATCCATGAACTTTATAAATTGGTCTAAACATGAGGTGATCTTGTAAATTTTCACCTACACCTTTTAATTCATGAACTATTTCAATTCCTAAATCTTTGAGTTTCTGCGAATTTCCTATTCCAGATGTTTGTAAAATTTGAGGAGAGCCAATAGCTCCAGATGAGAGAATTATTTCTTTATCAGAAGTTACTTTTTTAAGTTCATTATCTTGCCAATATTCAACTTCTTTTGCAGTTTTATTTTCAAAATTAATTTTTTTTACGTGTGCATTAGTAATTATTGATAAATTTTTCCTACTTTTTATAGGATTCAAATAACCAACCGCAGTGCTACATCTAAATCCATCTTTTTCAGTTACTTGGAAATAACCACATCCATGATTATCACCTGTATTAAAATCTTTTGTTTTGGGAATACCAAATTCTTCAGCAGCATTTTGAAATTCATTTAATAAAGGTAGTTTAATTCTTTGATCTGAAACTGAAAGTGGACCACCTACACCATGAAAATTATCTTTACCTCTTTCTTGATTTTCAGCTTTAATAAAATATGGTAAAACATCGTCCCAACCCCAGCCAGTATTTCCTAATTGTCGCCAGATATCATAATCTCTACTTTGACCTCTAATATATAGTAAACCATTAATTGATGAACTTCCCCCAAGTGTTTTGCCTCTTGGATAACGAATAGATCTGTTATTCATTGTTTCGTCAGGTTCAGTTTTATAACACCAATCAACAGACGGATTGTGCATGGTCTTAAAATATCCTACTGGGATATGTATCCAGGGATAGTTATCTTTTCCTCCAGCCTCAATTAATAGTACTTTGTTAGAAGAATTTTCTGAGAGTCTATTTGCAAGAACACATCCAGCAGAACCTGCTCCAATAATTATATAATTAAAATTTTCCATTAATAGTTGAATTATTTTTTTATTTTCGTTTTTTAATGTTTTTACACTCATATTTATCAATTGTCACTTGTGTCAGCTTAGTTTTTCTGATTGTATGATTGCGTTATAATTAACTAATAAAGAGGAATAATAATGAAAAAAATCATTTCAATGTTGTTTGCAGTTACTTTGGTATTAGGATTTGTTTCTAATGCTAATGCTGCGAAAACACTAAAATGTCAGACTGTTCTTAACACTAAAGCTGATGAAGTAAAAATGTTAAAAGACTTTACTGACACAGTAACTACTTTAACAAGTGGTTCATTGAAATTCGAAATTTTACCTGCGGGCGCTGTAGTTGGAGTTAAAGAAACTCTAGATGCAGTAGATAAAGGTTTGATTGATTGCGGATTTGCATGGACACACTATTGGTCAGGTGATCACCCTGCTGCTATGCTATTTGGTTCTCCAGTAGCCGGTGGTGGTGTAGGAATTGACAATATCGCTTTCTTATCTTGGTTTCAATACGGTGGTGGTAAAGAATTATACGACCAACTTTGGAAAGAAATGGGAAGAGATATTAAAGGATTTATGATTCAACCAGTTGGTCCAGAAGCTTTAGGTTGGTTTCCAAAGCCAATTAAAGATATGGCTGATTTTAGAAAATATAAATTCAGAACTCCTCCAGGAATTCCAGGACAAACATATAAAGACATTGGTATAGCATCTGTTGCAATGGGTGGCGGTGACATTCTACCGGCTCTTGAGGCAGGAACTATTGATGCTGCTGAATGGTGTTGTCCAAAACCAGATTTAACATTTGGTTTTCAAAAAGTATTAAAGCACTATTATCTACAAGGTTTACACCAAGTGGTAGTAAATGCTGACTTTTATATTACTGGAAAAACTTATAATGCAATGAGTGATCATGAGAAGAAGTCTCTTGAAGTTGCAGCTAATGCTTCATTAGCCAAATCTTTAAGTTACAGAATCTATGAAAATGGAAAAGCATTAAAAGAGTTAACTACTAAACATGGAGTAATCTTAGAAGATACACCTTCAGATTATTTCACAGAATATATGGCTGCAGCAAAGGCTTCTCTAAACAAGAATGCTAAAGATAATAAATTTTTCAATGAAGTTTATACTTCAATGAAAAACTTTGCTGATATTGCTGTTCCTTTCTGGAGTGGTGCTCAAATGTCAAATGCGAAGCTAGGAATGGCTCACGCAGCAACATTAAAGTAATCAGTAACAAATCTAAATTTAATTAGAGCGGACTTAAAAGTCCGCTCTAATTTTTTTAACTAATTTTTTATGGCAGACGAACCTAGTAAACTGGATATATCAGATGAAATGATTGCTGAAAGGCGTGGTGGTTCGGGAAAAATGCCTGATGAGATGCCACTGTGGATGGCAAAAACAATTACAAATATTGACAAATTTAGTAAGTGGATTGGTAATATAGTTTGTTGGATATTAATGCCGCTAATTTTTGCAATGACCTATGAAGTTCTTGCAAGAAAATTATTTTTAGCACCAACAATTTGGGCTTATGATATAAGTCGTTTTTTATATGGAGCACTTTTTATGTTGGGAGCGGGTTACGCTCTTTCAAGAGGAGTTCATATTAGAGCAGATTTTTTATACAGAAATTTTAAAACAAAAAACCAAGGACTAATTGATTTTTGGTTATACCTTTTGTTCTACTTTCCAGGATTAATTGTTTTTCTTTATATGACAATAGGATTCGTTGGAGAGTCTATTCAAAGAGGAGAAAGAGGAATGGATACAACTTGGATGCCATACATGTGGCCCATAAAAACTTGTTTATTGGTAGGTATCATATTTTTACTTATTCAAGGTGTCTCAGAATTATTTAAGAGTTATTGGGCAGCAAAAAAAGGTGAGTGGCCTGGAGAAACTAAATGATAGCTGAGTTTATAGATCCAGCAATCTTAGGTTTTATTCTTGTTGGTGTAATGCTTTTTGCAATTTTTGTAGGATTTCCTATTTCATTTACTTTGATATTTTTAGGATTTGTATTTGGTTATTTGGGTTTTGGAAAATTAGTTTTTTATTTAATGACTCTTCAGTTTTCTATGGTCATGACCGAACAGACGCTCGCCGCTGTACCACTTTTTGTCTTTATGGGGATTATGATGGAACAAGCTGGATTAATGGAAAGATTATTTTCAGCTTTCCAAATGATGTTGGCAAAAGTTAAAGGATCTTTGTATTATGCAGTTTTATTTGTTTCTGTAATATTTGCTGCAGCAACTGGAATTGTCGGAGCCTCTGTTACAATTCTTGGAATCATGGCAGCAAAATCGATGAATAGATCTGGTTATGATGTTAGACTTGCAGCTGGTACAATTACTGCCGGAGGAACTTTAGGAATATTAATTCCACCAAGTATTATGTTAGTTGTTATGGGACCAATAATGGAAATCCCAGTAATAGATTTATTTGCTGCAGCTATTTTACCTGGAATTCTTCTTGCAAGTTTATATGCAGGTTACACTACAATTAGATGTATGATAAATCCAAAATTAGGACCTGTCATTCCTGAGGATATGAGGGCAGCTAGTATGAAAGATGTTTGGATTGAATTTTTCCTAGGACTAGTTCCCCCAGCAGCTTTAGTATTTGCAGCATTAGGAAGCATTCTATTTGGTTTTGCTACTCCAACGGAAGCTGCAGGTTGTGGTGCAATGGGTGCATTACTTCTTTCTTTAGCTTATAAAAAATTAACTCTTTCAAAACTACAAGAAGCCCTTGTTAAGACATTGGAAATAACAGCATTGATTATGGTTTTAGTTGCAGCTTCAAATTTTTTTGGTGCCGTCTTTGCTAGATTAGGAACTCCAACTTTATTAACAGAATTTTTGTTAGGACTAGAAATGAATAAATATCTAATTCTAGCAATGATTATGGTAATGATATTTTTGCTAGGCTGGCCTTTAGAGTGGGTTCCTATTGTTATGATCATTGTTCCAATAATTTTACCATTAGTAGAAGCACTAGGATTTAACTTAACTTGGTTTGCAATATTAGTTGCTGTCAATTTACAAACCGCCTGGCTTTCACCCCCCGTCGCACTTTCAGCGTATTTTTTAAAGGGTGTTGTCCCAGAATGGGATCTTAAAGATATTTATTATGGAATGATGCAATTTATGGTTCTTCAGGTTTTTGGATTAATTCTAATAATAATATTTCCAAAAATCGCTCTTTGGTTGCCAACTCTCTTATATGGACAGTAGAATATTTTAGTTTATTATTGTTAAAGTGAGTCAACAAAAATCAAAAAAAACATTAGTCAATTGGGATTTAGTAACAGTAAACCCAAGTAATAAAGTTTGGAATTGGAAAGATTTATTTTGTTTTTGGGGAGTAAGCATTCAAAGTGTTATTGGTTTCTCTTTAATTACTTCCCTTTATGTGATTTATGATTTGAATACTTTTGTTGTATTATTTGGTTCTATTTTAGCCTCAGTTTTAGTTTATTTTTTTTCAAATTTAATTGGTAAACCATCCCAAAAGTTTGGTCTTCCATTTGTAGTTTTATTAAGATCTTCCCTTGGTTTTAGAGGAGCTCAATATTTTGGTTTTTTAAGATCTATTGTTGGAATATTCATGTTTGGTATCCAGACATATTTCTTGTCTAAAGCTTTAGGTTTTCTTTTTAGAATTGCTTTTTTTTCATATGATAAAAATTTCCTAGGGCAAGAAGTTTTTCTAATTTTTTTACTTGGTCTAGACATTATTGATTGGGCCTCAATATCCATTGCAATGATTTTTCAAATATTTTTATTTAGTATTGGAATGAATTTTAACAAAAAACTTATAAAATTTTCAGCTACTAGTGTTTATTTGGGGATGATCATTTTCTTTTTCGTAGTTTTATTAAGTGATGTTAAATTAACAACTATTGCTTTTCTAGATACTTTAGATTTAAGAAATTTTATAGATAGAAATAATTTTATTCCTTTAATTACAGTTACAGGAACAATTTTTGCTTATTTTTCAATTGTAATTTTAAGTTTCGGTGACTTTTCAAGATATGTTAAAGATGAAAAAGAACTTAAGAAGGGAAACTTTAGTTTAATTTTAAATTTAATTATATTTTCCTTTTTTGCTTTGTTTATTGTTATTGGTGCTGATGTTTTTTTGAAAGAAAACTCTGAGAATTTAGAAAAAATATTTACCAATCCAACAGATATAATTGGAAGATTAAATAACTTGATTATTACAGTATTAGTTTTGATTTTTATTTTGATAGCTTCAATATCAACAAATTTGATTGCAAATTTTATACCCTCACAATACTCATTAATTAATCTTAGTCCTAGCTCTTTGTCTTTTAAAAGTTCGAGCTTTATCATTGCAATAATTGGTTATTTAATAGGTATTTTTTGGTTGATATATTTAAGTCAAATTGGAATTTTAGCTTTTATTGATACCGCTGCAGCTTTTTTTGGACCATTATTTGGAGTAATGATTTCAGATTATTATTTGATAAAGAAAGGTAATTTAATTAATAAAGATATATACTCTCTTGAAAGTAATGGATCGTACTATTTTTCAGCTGGATGGCATATTAAGGGTATTTATTCTCTATTATTAGGATTTATTTTTTCAGCTTCTACGATCTGGAATTCAGATTTAATGTTTCTTCAATCTTATGCTTGGATAGTTGGTGCAATTATCTCTTCAATTACCTATTACTTTTTAGCAAAGGAATAATTAAATGGATAAGATTTCTTACAATTTTAAAAATAGGACAGCTGTGATTACAGGTGGCGCACAAGGTTTTGGACTAGATATTGCTAAAAGATTTTTAAATTCTGGAGCAAAAGTGATAATTTGGGATATAGATCCAAAGATGGTTGAAAAATCTTTGAATGACTTAAATAATACTAACTTAAGTTCAAATATAGTTGATGTATCTAATTATCAAGAAGTTGAAAGTTCTGTTAAAGAAATTACAAAAAACTCCAATATTGACATTTTAATTAATAATGCAGGGATAACTGGTCCAACAGCTACTCTTTGGGAATATGAAATTGAGATGTGGAAAAAAGTTGTCGATATAAATTTAATGGGTACTTTTAATTGTTGTAGGGCAATAGTTCCTAATATGATTAAAAATAATTATGGTAGAATCGTAAATGTTGCTTCGGTAGCTGGAAAAGATGGAAATGCAAATGCGAGTGCATACAGCGTTGGAAAAGCAGGAGCGATAGGACTTACAAAGTCATTGGGTAAAGAGCTAGCTGATAAGAATATTGCAGTTAATGCCATCACTCCTGCAGGTGCTAAAACACGAATTTTAGATCAAATGACTAAAGAACACGTCCAGAGAATGTTATCAAAAGTCCCAAGAGGCAGGTTTCTTGAGGTTGAGGAATTTACATCTCTAGTTTGTTGGCTTTCATCAGAAGAAAATACTTTCTCTACTGCTGCTGTTTTTGATATAAGTGGTGGTCGATCTACCTATTAACTTCGAGGTTTTTTTCAGCTATTTTTATTTGATTGATCTTAGCTCTGCTAAATTTAATATCTTTAGACATAACTGGAGCAAAAATCATGATAGACCAGTAAATTAATAGGATAAAAATGGAAATTGTCTTCATAATTATTAAATAGACATAAAAGTTGATTTTTGAATGTTTAAATTTTGTCAAAATAATGTATTAACGGTTTTTTTTTAAAAATTTAAAATGAAAATAATTTTAAAAATCTTTTTTGTTACTCTGGTCATGGTGAGCTCTAGTCATGCAAATGAGATCAAAGTCTTTGATTTTACAGAAAAAGAGCTTACTCAACTAAATGTTCGAAAAGTAAGAGGGGCTGATAATAAAACCATTTATACAGTTGGATTAAATGAAAATGGAAATTTTTTAAAAGCTGTAGCTGAAAATTCTGCCTCTGGATTAGGTAAAGAGATAAAAATTAATTTAAATAAAACTCCTTATATTAATATTACATGGAAAATAGAGAAAGATTTACCTGGGATAAAAGAAAATACCAAAAAAGGACATGATTTTGCTGCCAGGGTATTTGCTATCAAAAAAACAGGTGCTACACCTCTTTCAAATAGGGCAATAAATTATGTATTTTCAAGTAATAATAAAATCGGCTTTAGCTCTCCAAGCCCATATACAAAAAAATCAATAGATAATGTTTTATCTAGTACTTTAAAAAATATAAATGAGTGGGTTACAGTTAAAGCGAATGTAAAAGAGGATTTTAAAAAATTTCATAATCTTGATGTAAATGAATTAGATGGATTAGCCATAATGTCTGATACAGATAATTCTAAAATGAAAGCAATTGCTTATTTTCAAAACATATATTTTTCAGAGAAATAAGTAATTATTTGATATAATCTTCACATGCATGAAAATTTCTTTCATAAAATAAAAGTTTATTATGAGGATACAGACTCTGGTGGAGTAGTTTATTACGCAAACTATTTAAAGTTTTTAGAAAGAGCTAGAACAGAGGCCTTGTTTTCAGTTGGATTTAGTAATAAAAAAATTAAAGATCAGTTTAACTCATTAATTATCGTCAAATCATGTAATATTGAATATAAAAAATCAGCTTACTTAGAGGATGAACTTACAATAAGATCTTTCGTAAAATCAATTAGCAAAACCTCTTTTTTTATGAATCAAATAATTACAAAAGGTGATGAAACCATTGTTGAAGCACAAATTCATTTAGTTTTCATAAATAAAGAGTCTAAGCCAGTGAAAATTCCAGATGAAATCTACTCAAAATTTAAACCTTATTTTTGTGAAAGTATTAAAACTTAGCAAGTTTTTTTGCTTTCTTAAATAAATTAACCATCATTTTGTTTGAAATAAGTTTGGTATTTACATTTCTTGGACTTGGATGGTAGCTTGATAGTATAATTAAACCATTAGGTAATAATTGAGTCTTCCCATGCTTAAAGATAAATTTTTTTTTCATATCAAATTTTTGCTTATATAATTTAATGCAATTATCAAAAGCAATTTTTCCTAATGTAACTATTACTTTGAGTTTTTTTAATGATAATATTTCTTCATCAAAAAAATAAGAACAATTTGAAATTTCATTACTCAATGGTTTGTCCTCAGGCGGAACACATTTAAGTATATTAGTAATATAAGTAGAATTTAATTTTAAATTATCATTTAAATTTTTTGAAAATGGTAAATTTGAAATTCCGACTTCATATAAGCATCTAAATAAAAAATCTCCTGATTTATCTCCTGTAAAGGCTCTTCCTGTTCTCGTGCCACCATGAGCTGCAGGCGCAAGACCTATAATAGCTAATTTTGAATTTAAATTTCCAAATCCTGGAACAGGCTTACCCCAGTACACTTCGTTAATATTTTGTTTTCTTTTGTTAGTACTTACTTTGCTAACAAATTTTACTAATCTTGGACATTTTTTACAGTTAACTATTGTTTTGTTCAAATTATTTAATCTAATATCCATAAATGAAATTTTTAAAAATTTTTATAATTATATTTATATCTTTAACTACATCTATTAAAGCAGATTCAAATAAAAATTTGATTAACCAACTTAAAGATGGTGGAAAATTAATATTTATTAGACACGCATATGCACCTGGAAGTGGTGATCCAAACAATTTCAATTTAAACGATTGTTCTACTCAAAGAAATCTAAACAATCAAGGAAGAGAGCAAGCAAAATATATTGGCAAATTTTTTATAGAAAATAAGATTAAAATAGATAAAGTTTTGTCAAGTGAATGGTGTAGATGTAAAGAAACAGCAAAAATTGCTTTTAAAAATTTTTCTACTAACAATTTCTTGAACTCATTTTACAGTTCTAAATATGCAAAAAATAAAGACAAGCAAGTTAAAGAATTAAATGATTATATTAATAAATTTAAAAGTGATAAAAATTTAATTTTGATAACTCATTACGTATTAATATCTGAAATTTTAAATTATGGACCATCATCAGGTGAAATAGTTGTTTCTGATAAAGATTATAATATTATAGGAAGTGTAGAAATAAATTATTAGATATTATGTCTTCAAAAAGAGCAATGAAACAAGCACAAAAACAAGCCTATGCTAAACATAGGAGTAATATTACAAATAGTAGATTTGGAACTAAAAAGAGAAATTTTATAAAGAATAAGAAAAAAAATTAACTCTCATTGTCATATTTTTCTATTTTTTTACATGAAGAAATTTTTGAAATACCTTCCTCATCATTTAAAACAGTTTTTATATAAATTTCCTGTTTTCCTTTTTCAAATAAAATTTGTGTATAAAATTGTGGATATCCATGCTTATGTGTTAAAATTTTTCCATCTTCTTCATATATATTCCTTACATAGGAGTTTGATTTTTTAATACTTAAATCTGTTAACCTATATTTTTGATATGTTGTCTCTTTATAAACATAATTTCGCGTCATTATTAGTTCGTTCAGATTAAGGATATATTCATTTTTTAGAAATTCATCTTGTTTATCATCACATGAACTCATGATTATTATTTCTGATTTTAAACTTTGAAAAGGTAGAATTATAAAAAAAAGTAAAATTAAGAGTTTAATTATTCTCATTTTTTTCTGCAAAAAATATTCCTATTAGAAGGAGAGCTGTCCAACCTAAACCTAAAAGACCTTTTAAAATACTTGTATCGGCACTCCAGATTTTGAGAACTAAAGCACCAAATATTAGTCCGATAATATAGACTATAATGACTATTGAAGTTTTACTCATGTTTTAAACTTTTTTTAAATAGAGAAATACCATTTTTAATTTTATATGTATATGACTCTTCAAAACTTTTTAAATGCCAGCCTGTTAACCTTTTTTTTATAATGTTGATTTTTTTTTTCCAATCATCGGTTGTGTTTTCAAGTTTCCAGATTATTTTTTCCTCATTATTTCGTCCACAGCCATAACAATATCCAGTGCATGGATCAGTTTTACAAATACTTATGCACGGTGAAATAATCATTTTAATATTATAAAGGAAAAATAATAAGATTTGCAAGAAATGTCGTTGGACAAATAGCTTCTATCATATATAAACCTTTTGAATTTGTGGGGCGATGGCGGAATTGGTAGACGCGTCGGTCTTAGGAACCGATAGAGCAATCTGTGAAGGTTCGAGTCCTTTTCGCCCTACCACTAAAAATTATGAAAGTAACAGTAGAAAATAAAAAAGGTTTAAACAAAGATGTAAAAGTTTTTGTCGATAAGAAGACGATTAACAATTACATGGATAAAAAATATGAAGAGATTAAAGGGACTGTCAATCTTAAAGGTTTCAGACCAGGTAAGGTTCCAAGAGAAGTTTTAAAAAGACAGTTTGGTAAAGCAATTTTTGGAGAAGTTCTAGATAAAGTTTTAAAAGAAACCTCAACTAAAGCATTAGAGGAAAATAAAATTAAACCAGCTGGGCAACCTAAGCTAGATCTTAAGACTTATGGTGAAGATAAAGATTTAGAATATGTGTTGTCTGTAACAGAACTTCCAAAAGTAGAATTAAAATCAATAGAAAATATTAAGTTCGATGAATACACGGTTAAGATAGATCAATCAGAAACTGATAAAAGAATAAAAGAAATAGCAAAAAATCAACCAAGTTTTAAAGAAGCTGTGGAAAATGTCGAAGCTAAAGAGGGAGATCTAGTTGTTTTTGATTATAGCGCGACAGTTGATGAAAAATCATTTAAAGGCGGAGAAGGAAAAAATACACAATTAACGCTTGGTAAAGATTTATTTTTAAAAGGATTTGATAAGCAATTAGTTGGAGTTAAAAAAGGTGATGAAAAAATAGTAGAAGCAGTTTTACCTGAAAACTTTCCAGAAAAAGAATTAATTAATAAAAAAGCAAAATTTAAATGTTCAATTTTAGCAATAAAAAATCCAGATGAAGTTAAGATTGATGATCAATTCGCAAAAAATCTTGGGGCTAAAGATTTAAATGATTTAAAATCCTTAATATCCAAACAAATTAATGATGAATATAAAAATTCTTTAGATCGATTAACTAAAAATCAAATATTAAAAGAGATTGAAAAATTTAAGGTAAGTGAGATACCAGAAAATTTATTAGCAGAAGAAGTAAAAATACTCTCTCAAGGTATGTCTGATGAGGATGCAAAAAAAAGTAAAAGCAATTTTGAGGAAATAGCAAAAAAAAGAATTAAAGTTGGTTTGATCTTGAATGAGTTTGGTGAACAAAATCAAATAAAAGTTACAGAACAAGAACTTCAAATGGAAGTACAAAAACAAATACAAATGATGCCAGGTCAAGAAAAAATGGTTATGGATTTTTATAAAAAGAATCCCAATGCATTAGCTAGTTTGAGAGGAACTGTTTATGAGGAGAAAATTTTAAATGCTATTAAACAAAAAGGAAAATCCTCAAAAAAAGAAATTACAAAAAATGAAGCTGAAAAGATTCTAAAAGAGTCTCAAAACCAAGAGCTAGATGCAAATAAAGAACAAATCAAAGATAAACAAAAAAAGACAGAAACAAAAAAAACGAGTCCTAAAAAAACAGCCGCTAAATCTACAAAAGCTAAAACAGTAAAAAAAAAAGCAAAAAAAGTTAGCAAAAAGTAATCCCAAGTTGTATAAATAGAACGAATCAACTTTTATGACTAATAAATTATCAGAACAAATGAGTAATCTCGTACCAATGGTTGTTGAACAATCAAGTCGAGGTGAGAGAGCTTACGACATATATTCAAGATTGTTAAAAGAGAGAATAATTTTTTTAACAGGTCAAATTAACGATAGCGTTGCCTCTTTAGTGACTGCTCAATTATTGTTTTTAGAGGCTGAGGACCCTAAAAAAGAAATTTATTTATATATCAATAGTCCTGGAGGTTTAGTTACATCAGGTTTGGGAATTTATGATACAATGAAATATATAAAGCCTGATGTCTCAACATTGTGTATTGGTCAAGCAGCATCAATGGGTTCATTTTTATTAGCTGCAGGTACAAAAGGAAAAAGATTTTCATTACCTAATTCAAGAATAATGGTTCACCAACCTTCTGCAGGTTTTCAAGGACAAGCTACAGATATTGAAATACATGCTAATGAAGTTTTATCATTAAAAAAAAGGTTAAATGAAATATATTCAAAACATACAGGCAAATCTGTTGATGAAATAAAAACTGCTCTTGAAAGAGATAACTTTATGACAGCTGAATCTGCAAAGTCTTTTGGTCTAATAGATGAAGTTGTGGAAAAAAGATCTTAAAACACAATATATAGAATTATTTTTATTCCAAACTTGATTAGTACGAGTCACTTATAATAAGGTATTTATATTGATTCGTTTTTAAACTTTATGAGTAATAATAATAAAAATATTTTGTACTGTTCTTTTTGTGGAAAGAGTCAACATGAAGTAAGAAAATTAATTGCTGGTCCAACAGTGTTCATTTGTGACGAATGCGTTGAGCTATGCATGGATATTATAAAAGAAGAGAGTAAAGATACTTTTGTTAAACACCAAGACGGACTTCCATCTCCAAAAGAAATTTGTTCAGTTTTAGATGACTATGTAATTGGTCAATCTCATGCAAAGAAAGTTTTGTCAGTTGCAGTTCACAATCATTATAAAAGATTAAATTATGAAAATAAGACTAGCAAAAACGTTGAACTTGCTAAATCAAATATACTTCTTGTAGGTCCAACTGGATGCGGAAAAACTTTATTAGCACAAACACTTGCTAGAATTCTAGACGTACCATTTACCATGGCTGACGCAACAACATTGACTGAAGCAGGATATGTCGGTGAGGATGTAGAAAATATTATTTTGAAACTTCTTCAGGCAGCAGATTATAATGTAGAAAAAGCTCAAAGAGGGATTGTATATATTGATGAGGTGGATAAGATAAGTAGAAAATCTGAAAATCCATCTATCACAAGAGATGTTTCAGGTGAAGGTGTTCAGCAAGCATTGTTAAAAATTATGGAGGGAACTGTTGCAAGTGTTCCACCTCAAGGCGGTAGAAAGCATCCTCAACAAGAGTTTTTACAAGTAGACACTACAAATATTTTATTCATTTGTGGTGGAGCTTTTGCTGGTCTCGATAAAATAATTTCTCAAAGAGATAAAGGCACATCAATTGGTTTTGGTGCTGATGTTAAAAATACACAAGATAAAAAAACTGGAGAGTGGATGAAAGGTCTAGAACCTGAGGACTTATTAAAGTATGGTTTAATTCCAGAATTTATTGGCAGGCTGCCAATGATTGCTACTTTAGAAGATTTAGATGAAAAATCTTTAATAAAAATATTACAAGAACCAAAAAACTCTTTAATAAAACAGTATCAGGAATTATTCAAACTTGATGGTGCTAAGTTAACTTTTAAAGAAACTGCACTCAAAGAAATTGCATTAAAAGCAATTAGTAAAAAAACTGGAGCAAGAGGTTTAAGGTCAATTTTAGAAAATATTCTTTTAAAAACAATGTACGATTTACCAAGCCAGGATAATATTGAGGAGGTGATAATCGATTCCTCAGTGGTCAAAGGCCAGTCTCAGCCAATGATTGTCCATACAAAAGCTGAGAATAAACCAAAAAATACCAAAACAACAGCGGCTTAATATCCTTAATAAGTAACAAAAAGGTATTGCAATATAAATTATAATATCCATATTCATACTATGGACGTTAAAATATCTTCGCCGTTACTCCCATTGAGAGACATCGTAGTCTTTCCAAGTATGGTAATTCCTTTATTCGTAGGAAGAGATAAATCTATATCTGCTTTGAATGAGGTAATGAAAAAAGACAAAAAGATAATTTTAGTTACCCAAAAAAATTCTGAAATTGATGATCCAAAAAAAACAGATATTTTTATGTACGGCTGTGAAGGAAATATACTTCAACTTTTAAAATTACCAGATGGTACAGTTAAAGTATTAGTCGAAGGGATAAAGAGAGTAAAGATTATAGATTTTAAAGATAATGAGAAATTCATCGTTTGTGATTATACTGTTTACAATGATATAGCTGATAATGATGAAGATCTTTACCCTCTAGCTGCTACTGCTGTAAGAAGACTAGAAAAATTAACTTCCATTAATAAAAAAATTTCAAGTGAAACAATAAATACTATTAAACAATTAAAAGACCCATCACATATAGCAGATAATATAGCTTCTCATATAACTGCAACAATCTCAGAAAAACAACAAATATTTGAAACTGTTGATGTTAAAAAAAGATTAAATGCAATAATTAAGATTATGGAAAATGAGACAAGTATTATTGGTGTTGAAAAAAGAATTAGAGGCCGAGTTAAAACTCAAATGGAAAAAACCCAAAGAGAATATTATTTAAATGAACAACTTAAAGCTATTCAAAAAGAATTAGGTGAAATTGAAGATGGCAAAGATGAAAGCACAAGTTTAAATAAGGCAATTATAAAATCCAAGATGCCTAAAGAAGTAGAAAAAAAATGCTTACAAGAACTAAAAAAATTGAAAAATATGAGTCCGATGTCTGCTGAAGCAACAGTCGTGAGAAATTATTTGGACTGGATGACCGAATTACCTTGGTACAAAAAAAGTGCAGTTGATATAGATTTAAAAAAAGCTTTGGAAGTTTTGGATAAAGATCACTTTGGTTTAGAAAAAGTTAAAGAAAGAATAATTGAATTTTTAGCTGTTCAAAAAAGAATGGAAAAAATTAAAGGTCCAATTTTGTGTTTGGTAGGTCCTCCAGGAGTTGGAAAAACATCTCTTGGAAAATCTATTGCAAAAGCAACAAATAGAGAATTTGTAAGAATGTCTGTTGGTGGAATGAGAGATGAGGCCGAAATAAGAGGTCACAGAAGAACTTATATAGGATCATTGCCTGGTAAAATAATTCAGATGATGAAAAAAGCTGGCACTAAAAATCCTTTAATATTGCTGGATGAAATTGACAAAATTGGAAATGATTATAGAGGAGATCCCTCGTCAGCATTGTTAGAAGCGCTTGACCCTGAGCAGAATACAACTTTTAATGATCATTATCTTGAAGTTGACTATGATTTATCAGATGTAATGTTTGTAACAACAGCTAACACTTTAAATATTTTACCTCCCTTATTAGACAGAATGGAAGTAATTAGACTAGCTGGTTATACAGAAGATGAAAAAATTAATATAGCAAACAAATATTTATTACCTAAACAGATTAAAGATAATGGTGTTAAAGAAAAAGAAATGAATTTAGATAATGATATAATTAAAGAAATTATTAGAAGTTACACTAAAGAGTCTGGAGTTCGAAATTTAGAAAGAGAGATTTCAAAAGTCGCAAGAAAAGTAGTTAAAAAAGTTGTCTCAGGTGAACAAAATGAAGTTAAAGTTAGTAAAGATAATTTATCTGATTTCTTAGGTGTTCCAAAATATAAATCTGGAGAACTTGAAACAGAGAATAGAGTTGGGATTGTTACAGGTTTAGCATGGACAGAATATGGAGGTGAAATTTTAAAGATCGAAACAGCAACGATGCCTGGTAAAGGAAGAATGCAAATAACTGGAAAACTTGGAGATGTAATGCAAGAGTCAGTAAAAGCTGCAAAATCTTTCGTAAGGTCCAAATGTTTAGAATATGGAATTATACCACCATTATTTGAAAAAAAAGACTTTCATATCCATGTGCCTGAGGGAGCAACTCCTAAAGATGGACCTTCAGCAGGAATAGGAATGGTAACATCTATAGTTTCTTCAATCACAAATATTCCAGTAAAAAGAGACGTAGCAATGACAGGTGAAGTTACTTTAACTGGTCAGGTACTACCAATTGGAGGTTTAAAAGAGAAATTAATTGCAGCTCATAGAGCTGGAATTAAACAAGTATTGATACCAAAAGAAAACGAAAAAGATTTAGTTGATATGCCAAAAAAAATTATTGATGAAATAAAGATAACACCAGTTGAATATGCTGATGAAGTTTTAAAAATTGCTTTAACAAAAGAACTTAAAAAAACAGAATGGGTTGAAGTTGATATGTCTAAAAAAGACGATAAATCTCAAGCCAGTATTCAATAATAAATAATTTACATTATATAATCTTTGTTGTATTAGTAATAACCTTTTTTGGGCGGTTAGCTCAGTTGGTAGAGCATCTCGTTTACACCGAGGGGGTCAAAGGTTCGAGTCCTTTACTGCCCACCAAAAAGGTTAAAAAGTGGGGGTGTAGCTCAGTTGGTTAGAGCGATCGCCTGTCACGCGATAGGTCGAGGGTTCGAGTCCCTTCACTCCCGCCACTTTTCAACGATTCTATGTACTAAATGCTAAACGATTGATTTTGTTGATTTTTTTCATTATGTTTGCTTAAATCATTGATTTTGTTGATTTTTTTTTTATGTGAAAATGTGACCTAACATCACTTCATCTAATTACAAAAGATGATATATATCCCGTCAATGAATGCGGAATTTTTAAATGATTATTTGCCTATTATTTTGTTCTTAATAATAGCTTTAGGTCTTAGTGGTGCTTTTATTGTGATAAATTTTATCTTATCACCAAAAAATCCTGATCCTGAAAAATTATCTGCTTACGAGTGTGGATTTGAGCCATTTCAAGACTCTAGAATGGAATTTGATGTTCGATTTTATTTGGTTGCAATACTTTTTATAATTTTCGACTTAGAGATAGCATTTTTGTTTCCGTGGGCAATTTCTCTAGGAAATATTGGAATTTTAGGTTTTACCTCAATGATGATTTTCTTATTCATACTTACAATAGGGTTTATTTATGAATGGAAAAAAGGTGCACTAGACTGGGAATAAAAAATTTTTTGAATGAATAACAAAATAAATCAAGTTCCTGAAGAGTTTAAACAATTAGCTAAAGATTTTAGCGAAAAAGGTTTTATAACAACTTCACTAGATAACTTAATTAATTGGTCAAGAGCAGGCTCTTTGCATTGGATGACATTTGGTTTAGCCTGTTGCGCAGTTGAGATGATGCAAACAGCGATGCCAAGATATGATCTTGAGAGATTTGGTGCAGCACCAAGAGGATCACCAAGGCAATCAGATGTTATGATTGTTGCTGGAACTTTAACAAATAAAATGGCACCAGCTTTAAGAAAAGTGTACGATCAAATGCCTGAGCCAAGATATGTAATATCTATGGGAAGTTGTGCAAATGGTGGTGGTTATTATCATTATTCATACTCAGTAGTAAGAGGTTGTGATCGGATAGTACCAGTTGATGTTTATGTCCCTGGATGTCCACCTTCGGCAGAGGCATTACTTTATGGGATAATGCAACTTCAAAAAAAAATTAGAAATAAAGGATCCTTTAATAGATAAAATGAAAAATTTATTAGATTTAGAAAAAAAAATTAACTCTGAGTTGGCTACAAAGATAAAAAAAACAGAGATTAGGCACAATCAACTTTATGTAGAAATCGAAAAAGAAAATATGATTGATGTGACATTATTTATTAAAAGTGATAAAGATACTAAGTTTAGACAGTTGATTGATATTACAGCCGTTGACTATCCAGAAAACACAGAAAGATTTAAAATTATATATTTATTTTTAAGTCATGAGTTTAATCAAAGAATTATTATAAGTTACTTTATTAGTGAAAAAGAATTTGTTAATTCACTAACTTCTATATTTCCGTCAGCTAATTGGATGGAAAGAGAGGTTTTTGATATGTATGGTGTCAACTTCAAAGATCATCCTGACCTAAGAAGAATTCTCACAGACTATGGTTTTCAAGGACATCCATTGAGAAAAGATTTTCCTTTAACAGGTCATACAGAAGTTAGGTATAGCGAGGATAGAAAAAAAGTAATTAATGAGCCAGTTAAACTGGAACAAAATTATAGAAACTTTGATTATAAAAGTCCTTGGGAAGGAACAAAATATATAAAAGAGCTTACGGAAAATAATGACAAAAAAAATTAAAAATTTGAATCTTAATTTTGGGCCACAGCATCCTGCTGCGCATGGAGTATTAAGATTAATTTTAGAACTAGATGGTGAAGTTGTTGAAAAAGCAGATCCTCATATAGGTTTGTTGCATCGTGGAACTGAAAAATTGATTGAAAACAAAACATATATGCAAGCCGTTCCTTATTTTGATCGATTAGACTATGTTGCTCCTATGAACCAAGAACATGCTTTTGCGTTGGCTATAGAAAAAATTTTAAATATTGAAGTTCCTATAAGAGCACAATTTATTAGAGTTATTTTTTGTGAAATTGGAAGAATTTTAAGCCATATATTAAATGTTACAACTCAAGCATTAGATGTTGGGGCTTTGACTCCTTCACTTTGGGGCTTTGAAGAGAGAGAAACTTTAATGACTTTTTATGAACGAGCCTCAGGTTCAAGGTTACATGCTAATTATTTTAGAGCAGGAGGAGTTCATCAAGATTTACCAGCTGGTTTAGAAAATGATATTTTAAAATTTTGCGAAACATTTCCAAAAATAATCAATGATTTAGAGAATTTATTGACCGATAACAGAATTTTTAAACAAAGAAATGTTGATATCGGTATTGTTTCAAAAGAAGATGCTCTTGATTACTCATTTACTGGTGTAATGTTAAGAGGTTCAGGTGTCCCATGGGATCTTAGAAAATCACAACCCTATGATTGTTATGAACAATTAGAGTTTAAAATTCCGATTGGTAAAAATGGAGATTGTTATGATCGGTATTTATGTAGAATTGAGGAAATGAAAGAAAGTGTATTTATAATTAAACAATGTTTATCTAAGATGGAGAAAGGCCCTATTAAGAGCTTTGATGGAAAAATAACTCCACCATCCAAAAAAGATATTAAACAATCTATGGAAGCTTTGATTCATCATTTTAAATTATTTACGGAAGGTTATCGTGTTCCAAAAGATGAAATTTATACAGCTGTAGAAGCTCCTAAGGGAGAATTTGGAGTATATTTAATTTCAGATGGATCAAGTAAGCCATATAAATGTAAAATAAGAGCACCAGGATTTTCACATTTACAATCAATGGACTACTTAATTAAAGGTCATATGTTAGCAGATGTACCTGCTGTTCTTGGTTCACTTGATATAGTTTTTGGGGAGGTCGATAGATGAGTTTAAGAAGACCTGCAAAAAGTCAACCAGAAAATTTTGAATTTAACTCTTCTTCATTAGAGGCTGCAAAAAGTATTGTTGCCAAATATCCAAAAGGTAAACAACAAAGTGCTGTGATGGCATTACTATACATTGCTCAAAAACAAAATGACAATTGGATACCTTTAGCTGCAATGAAATACATCGCAAAATTTTTAGATATGCCATATATAAAAGTATATGAAGTTGCTACTTTCTATAGCATGTATAATTTATCACCTGTAGGTAAATATTTTGTTCAAGTGTGTACTACAACCCCGTGTATGATAAGGGGCGCAAACAAACTAGTTGAGGCCTGTAAAGAAAAAATTTCAGAAGATGAGTCTGTGCTTTCAAATGATAAAAGCTGTTCATGGATGGAAGTAGAGTGTTTGGGTGCTTGTGTCAATGCTCCGATGATGCAAATTAATGATGATTATTTTGAAGATCTTGATAAAGAAAAAACTTTAAAGATTTTAGATAAAATTTTAAATGGAGATAAACCTACACCTGGTTCTTATAGAGGAAGGATAAATAATGAACCAGAAAATAATAGAAAAACACTAATGGATTTAAAAAATGCTTAAAGATCAAGACAGAATTTTTCAAAATTTATACAACGATTTAGGACCTGATCTAAATTCGTCTCAAAAAAGAGGAGATTGGGTAAATACTAAAGAAATAACAGACAAGGGCAGGGACTGGATTATAAATGAAATTAAAGAATCTCAACTTAGAGGAAGAGGTGGTGCTGGTTTTCCAACAGGTTTAAAATGGTCCTTTGCGCCCAAAGAAGTTGGCTCAAGGCCTCATTATTTAGTGATTAATGGAGATGAGTCTGAGCCAGGTACTTGCAAAGATAGAGATATTTTAAGATTTGAACCTCATAAATTAATCGAAGGTTGTTTGATTGCATCTTACGCAATTCAAGCGCATACTTGCTATATTTATATTAGAGGTGAATATTTTGTAGATGGTCAAAAACTACAAGCAGCAATTGATGAAGCTTACGAAAAAAAACTATTAGGTAAAAACGCTGCAGGTACAGGTTGGGATCTGGATATTTATATTCACTATGGAGCCGGAGCCTATATTTGTGGAGAAGAGACTGCATTACTTGAAAGTATTGAAGGAAAAAAAGGCCAACCAAGATTAAAACCTCCTTTTCCAGCATTAATTGGTCTTTATGGTTGCCCCACAATAATAAATAATGTGGAAACTATAGCTGTCGTACCAACAATACTAAGACGAGGTGGTAAATGGTTTGCATCATTGGGAAGAGAAAAAAATACGGGTACTAAAATTTTTTGTATATCTGGAAATGTAAATAATCCTTGTAATGTTGAAGAAGAGATGAACATTCCATTAAAAGAATTAATAGAGGTACATGCTGGTGGAGTTGTTGGAGGTTGGGATAACTTGCAAGCAGTTATACCGGGTGGTTCTTCAATGCCATTAATTCCCAAAGAGAAATGTGAAACTTTAACAATGGACTTTGACTCATTAACAGCAGAAAAAAGTGGTTTAGGAACTGCTGGAGTGGTCGTTATCAATAAAGACCAAGATATTATAAAATGTATGGCTAGAATAGCGAGGTTTTATAAACATGAAAGTTGTGGCCAGTGTACACCATGTAGAGAAGGTTCAGGCTGGATGTGGAGAATGTTAGAAAGAATGGCAAAAGGAGAAGCATCAAAAGACGAAATAGAAATGCTTGGTGATGTAACAAAGCAAATAGAAGGTCATACAATATGTGCATTTGGTGAGGGTTCTTCATGGCCAGTGCAAGGATTGCTTAGACATTTTAAAGAGGAGATAAAAAGAAGAAATAAATTTGATCCAATTGTTAAAGAAAATAAAAATATTCCTTATTTAGTGGATCAACACTTATTGGATAAAAATGCTTAAATTAAAAGTTAATGATATTGAAGTTGAGGTAGAAGAAGGGCTTACTGTATTACAAGCTTGTGAAAAAGCAGGAGCTGAAATTCCAAGATTTTGCTATCATGAAAAATTATCAATAGCTGGTAACTGTAGAATGTGTTTGGTTGAAATGGAAAAATCTCCCAAACCAATAGCTTCCTGTGCAATGCCTGCAGCAGACGGAATGGTTATAAAAACGAATACCCCAAAAATTGAAAAATCTAGAAAAGGTGTAATGGAATTTTTATTAGCAAACCACCCTCTTGATTGTCCTGTTTGTGATCAGGGCGGTGAGTGTGACCTACAAGATCAGTCAATGTATTATGGAATAGATAAATCTAGATTTAAAGAAAATAAGAGAGCGGTGCCAGATAAGAACATGGGTCCACTGATAAAAACTCAAATGACAAGATGTATTCATTGCACAAGATGTGTAAGATTTGCTACTGAGATAGCGGGAGTTCCCGAGTTAGGTGCTATCGGGAGAGGTGAAGACATGCAGATAACAACATATTTAGAGCAATCAGTTAAATCAGAATTATCTGGAAATGTAATTGATCTATGTCCTGTTGGAGCATTAACTTCAAAACCTTATGTGTTTGAAGCTAGACCGTGGGAACTAAAAAAAACAGAAACTATTGATGTAATGGATGCTGTTGGCTCTAATATCAGAGTCGATACTTATGACTGGGAAGTAAAAAGAATTTTACCAATAATTAACGAAGATATTAATGAGGAATGGATTTCTGATAAAACAAGATATGCCTGTGATGGATTATTAAATCAAAGATTAGACACACCTTTTATCAAATATAATAATAAATTTGAGAAGGCTTCATGGAACGAAGCTTATAAAATTATTAAATCGAAAATTGAAAATACTAAGAAAGAAGAAATATGTGGCTTTGTAGGAGATTTAACAAATATGGAAACAAGTTTTATCTTCAAAGAATTTTTTGAAAGAACATTGAATTCAAAAAAATTTGATTTTCGAAATAAAAAAAATTCTCTAATAAAATCAAATAGAGAAAATTATTTATTTAATTCTAAAATTAATGGAATTGAAGATTCTGATTTAATCTTATTAGTTGGTACCAATCCAAGATTTGAAGCCACTATGCTTAATGCAAGAATTAGAAAATCATATTTAAATAATAATACTAAAATTATTTCTCTTAATAATGTTGGTGATTTAACATATCCCTATCAAAGTTTAGATGGAAAATCACAAACATTAAAAGATATTTTTGAGAATAGAAATGATATATCAAGAGATATAGTAAGAGCGAAAAAACCAATAATCATATTTGGTGAATCTTTTTTAAACTTAAAATCTGCAAAATATTTATTTTTTTCATTTAAAAAATTTTTAATAGATATTAATAAATTCACTGATGATTGGAATCCTATTAATTTAATATCAACTGATGCATCAACAGTGGGAAATTTGGATTTAGATTTAATGGATGAAACAAATAATATATTTAGTGATTTAAATGAAAAAAAGTTTAAAATTATATACTTACTTGGAAAAGATAATCTTGATTTTAAAAAAGATAAAGAGTTTATAATTTATCAAGGTAGTCATGGTGATAAAGGTGCTGAGATTGCTGACATTATTTTACCGGGTGCAGCTTATACAGAACAATCAGGACACTATACAAATTTAGAGGGTAAAGTACAAAAAGCTTATAAAGCATCATATCCTCCAGGAGATTCTAAAGAAGACTGGCAAATAATAAATGATTTAGCTGAAGTTATGAACAATCGAAAACTTTTTAATGATAAAGATGAGCTTGAAAGTAGTATGTTTAATTATTTAAATCTTAAAAAAGAAAAAGAAAAATCAGGTTTAATCGAATCCTGTGATCAAAGTGATTTTGAGAATGAAAATTTAATGATTAGCTACAGAGAATATTATTTTTCAAATGTAATTGCACGATCATCTAAAACAATGCTTGATTGCTATAATTCTAAGTTGGATATTAAACTCACAGGCACAGAAGGATAGTTTATGGAATATTTAAATACTATTTTTCATGAAGTATATAAGATTTTGCTTTTATTAGTACCTGTTTTAGTTTCAGTAGCAATGATTGTTTGGCTTGATAGGAGAGTTTGGGCATTTGTGCAAAAAAGGCAAGGACCTAATGTTGTGGGCCCATTTGGTTTACTGCAATCTTTGGCAGATGCGTTGAAATATATTTTTAAGGAAATTATTATTCCTGCAAGTTCAAATAAAGTCATTTTCATTATTGCTCCAATAATAACAATGACTTTAGCTTTAATAGCCTGGGCGGTTATTCCTTTTAGTGAGAGTCAAGTATTAGCAAACATAAATGTAGGTATTTTATATATTTTCGCAGTATCCTCTTTAGGTGTTTATGGGATTATTATGGGTGGATGGGCCTCAAATTCAAAATATCCATTTTTAGGTGCGATAAGATCTGCAGCTCAAATGGTATCATATGAAGTATCGATTGGTATTATAATTATAAACGTCTTGTTGTGTGTTGGATCATTAAATTTAAATGACATTGTAACGGCTCAACAAAATATGTGGTTTATAATTCCGTTGTTTCCAATGTTCGTTATATTTTTTATTTCAGCCTTAGCTGAAACAAATAGACCTCCATTTGATTTACCAGAAGCAGAGGCTGAATTAGTTGCTGGATATCAAACAGAATATTCTGGAATGATGTATGCAATGTTTTGGTTAGGTGAATATGCTAACATTTTATTAATGTGTGCCCTAGGTTCAATTTTATTTTTAGGTGGATGGTTGTCACCAGTAGATTTGTATCCATTAAATTTAATTCCCGGTGCTTTTTGGCTGATTTTTAAGATTTTATTATTATTTATTTTATTTGCTCTAGTGAAAGCTATTGTTCCAAGATACAGGTATGACCAATTAATGAGACTTGGTTGGAAGATTTTTTTGCCCTTATCATTAATTTACGTTGTCATTACCGCAAGCTATCTTTTTTATTTTAATCTTTTACCTACTATATAAATGAAAATTACTAGATTTTTAAAAACAATTTTAATGACAGATTTTATAGGAGGTTTGTTTATTGCAATAAAAGAAATTTTTAAGACGAAAAAAACTATCAATTATCCTTTTGAAAAAGGTAAAATTAGTCCAAGATATAGAGGGGAACATGCATTAAGAAGATATCCCAATGGTGAGGAAAGATGTATTGCATGTAAATTGTGTGAAGCAGTTTGTCCAGCGCAAGCGATTACAATTGAATCAGCTGAGAGGTCAGATGGAAGCAGGAAAACAACTCGTTATGACATTGATATGATGAAATGTATATATTGTGGATTGTGTGAAGAGTCCTGTCCAGTAGATGCAATTGTGCAAGGTCCAAATTTTGAATTTTCTACAGAAACTAGAGAAGAGTTATATTATACAAAAGAAAAATTACTTGATAATGGGGACAGATGGGAAAACATACTAGCTGCAAATATTAAAAGCGATAATCCTTATAGATAATTCTATGATAGCTCATGCGTTGTTTTTTTATTTTTTTTCTATAATTGCTGTAATTTCAGCAATCATGGTTACAGCATCTAAAAATACAGTCCATTCAGTTTTTTTTCTTATATTGGATTTTATTAGTATCTCTTGCTTATTTATCATGATTGGAGCTGAATTTTTGGGAATGATAATGTTGATAGTTTATGTTGGAGCTGTAGCAGTATTATTTTTGTTTGTAGTAATGATGTTAAATGTTGCTCAACAAAAGAATCAATGGTTTCTTTCAAAATCAAGTTCATCTCACATTCCTATAGGTTTAATAATAAGTGCTATTATTTTTTTTGAATTAATAATCGTTGTAGGTGGATGGAAATATAAGCCAGATTTAGTAAATCCAATAAATTTATCTTTAACAAATGAAATTTCAAATACTCATTCTTTAGGACAAGTTTTATATACAGATTATATTCACATTTTCCAAATAAGTGGAATGATTTTACTGATTGCAATGATCGGAGCGATTGTTTTAACATTTAGACAGAGAGAAGGCGTTAAAAAGCAAAGTTACTTAAAACAAATATCTAGAGAAAGATCAGAGGGAGTAGATGTAATAGATGTTCCATCAAATAAAGGTATAAAAATTGATGATTGAGATTGGTTTAGGACATTATCTAACACTGGGAGCAGTAATTTTCAGTATTGGTGTAATTGGAATTTTTTTAAATAGAAAAAATATTATCGTAATTTTGATGAGTATCGAGCTTATTTTGTTAGCTGTAAATATTAATTTAGTCTCATTTTCAATTTACTTAGGTGATCTATCTGGACAAGTATTTACTTTATTCATACTTACAGTTGCAGCCGCTGAAGCTGCAATAGGTTTAGCCATAATAGTCGTTTATTATCGAAATTCGGGAACTATTCGTGTAGAAGATATAGACAATTTAAAGGGATAAAATGGAAATATCAATAATAGCATTACCTTTAATTGCTTCAATTATATCTGGTTTTTTTGGAAAACTTATTGGTGATAGATACTCAGAAATTATTACTAGTCTTTTAGTATCAATATCAGCAGTTTTTTCAGGGATAGTTTTTTATGAAGTTATTCAAAACCAATATGATGAAAATATTATAATTGCAACATGGATAAGTTCTGGATCATTAGATGTAAATTGGTCTATAAAAATTGACACTTTGTCAGCAGTAATGTTGGTTGTTGTGACATCGGTTTCATCTTTGGTGCATATATATTCAATTGGATATATGTCTCATGATCCTCATAAGCCAAGATTTATGGCTTATTTATCATTATTTACTTTTGCAATGTTAATGTTGGTAACCTCAGATAATTTTATTCAGTTATTTTTTGGTTGGGAAGGAGTGGGTCTTTGTTCATATTTCTTGATAGGTTTTTGGTTTAAAAAAGATTCGGCAAATTCAGCTGCAATCAAAGCTTTTGTTGTAAATAGAGTAGGTGATTTTGGTTTTGCTTTAGGAATTTTTTTAATTTTTTACTTATTTGGAACTGTAAACTATTCTGAGGTTTTTGACCAAATTCCAACAATAATTGAAAAAAAACTCATTTTTTTAGGCATGGAGTTAAAAGCAATAGATCTAATTTGTTTACTTCTATTTATTGGTGCAATGGGAAAATCAGCACAAATCTTTCTTCACACATGGTTACCTGATGCAATGGAGGGACCAACTCCTGTATCCGCTTTAATACATGCAGCTACAATGGTTACTGCAGGTGTCTTTTTAGTTGTTAGATGTTCTCCAATTTTTGAATATTCAGAATTAGCATTAAATGTCATAACAGTTATTGGAATGAGCACAGCTTTTTTTGCGGCTACAGTAGCTCTGGTACAGACAGATATAAAAAAAATAATTGCTTACTCAACTTGTAGCCAATTAGGATACATGTTTTTTGCTACTGGCGTAGGTGCTTATAATGTAGCAATGTTTCATTTATTCACTCATGCATTTTTTAAAGCTCTGTTGTTTTTAGGATCGGGATCAGTAATACATGCATTTAAAGATGAACAAAATATCAACAATATGGGTGGCGTTTGGAAAAAACTTCCTTACACATATACTTTAATGATAATTGGAACTTTAGCATTAACTGGATTTCCATTTTTATCAGGTTTTTACTCAAAAGATGCAATTATAGAATTTGCTTATCTTAGAGGAAACACTGCAGGATATTATGCAGCGGGGATTGGAATTTTTACAGCTTTTCTTACTTCAATTTATTCATGGAGATTGATGTTTAAAACTTTTCATGGTGAGTACAATAATAAAGCTATTAGAATTGAAGAAACACACGAGTCACCTCTAGTTATGTTAATACCTCTTATTTTCTTAGCAGCTGGTGCAATTTTTTCTGGTATAACTTTTAAAGAACTTTTTATTGGAAATGAAGTATCAAATTTTTTTTGGCGAGACTCAATCTTTTTTTTAAAACCTTTAAGTAATGAACATCCACCATTTTGGTTTTTAATTTTAACACCAATTTTAGTTATAATATCTATTCCAATCGCTTATTACTTTTTTTTAAAAAATAAAAATTTGTCTGAGCAAATAGTCAAAGTTAATAAACCACTTCATCAATTTTTAGTTAATAAATGGTATTTTGATGAACTTTATGATGCTATATTTGTAAAACCATCAAAAAAATTAGGTATATTTTTATGGAAATTTTTTGATTTAAAAATAATTGATGGTTTTGGTCCTGATGGTATCTCAGCTCTTATAAAAAGATTTTCTATTAAAGCAAATAAATTCCAAAGCGGATTTATTTATCAGTATGCATTTATTATGTTACTTGGTTTCTCTGCTTTGTTAACATTCTTGATTGTTAAATGATAGATTTTCCTATTATATCATCCCTAATTTTATTACCGTCAATTGGAGCTCTTTTTTTATTTTTCACTAGGAGTAATAAAGAAAATAATTTTACAGTAAAATATGTTGCTTTATTTACGTCTATTGTAAATTTTATTTTATCAATTTATTTGTGGATATTATTTGACCAAACTACTTCAGATTTTCAATTTGTTGAAGATAGAGTTTGGATAGAAAATTTTATAAATTATAAAGTTGGTATAGATGGGATATCAATATTATTTATTTTATTGACCACGTTTATAACTCCACTCTGTATAATATCTGTTAATAATTCTATTAAAACTAGATTAGGTGAGTTTTTAATAGCGATACTTATAATGGAATCCTTCATGATTGGTGTTTTTTGTTCCTTAGATCTTATTGTTTTTTATTTATTTTTTGAAGCAGGTTTAATTCCTATGTTCCTTATCATTGGAATTTGGGGCGGTAATAGACGAGTTTATTCAGCGTTTAAGTTTTTTTTGTATACGTTGCTTGGTTCTGTATTGATGCTTGTTGCAATAATCTCAATATATTGGATAACAGGAACAACTGATGTAGTTAAACTATATGATTATGGTATTGATGTTAAATACCAAAATTTGCTTTGGTTAGCTTTCTTTAGTTCTTTTGCAGTTAAAACACCAATGTGGCCTGTTCATACTTGGTTGCCAGATGCTCATGTGGAAGCTCCAACTGCAGGATCTGTATTGTTAGCTGCAATTTTACTCAAAATGGCCGGCTATGGTTTTATAAGATTTTCATTAGGCTTATTTCCAGTAGCTTCAGAAATTTTTACACCTTTAATTTACATATTAAGCGTAATTGCAATAATTTTTACATCTTTAATTGCTCTAATGCAGGAAGATATGAAAAAATTAATTGCGTATTCATCAGTAGCACACATGGGTTTTGTAACATTAGGAATTTTTACCATTCAACAACAAGGAATAGAAGGAAGTATAATTCAAATGATAAGTCATGGACTGGTATCCGCAGCATTATTTTTATGTGTTGGTGTTGTTTATGATCGAATGCATTCAAGACTAATTAATTCGTATGGTGGAATAGTAAGTATTATTCCAAAATATTCAGTATTATTTATGATTTTCACACTTGCAGCATTGGGTCTGCCAGGTACAAGTGGTTTCGTTGGTGAATTTCTGATTTTAATGGCTGCTTTCAAAGATAATTTTTTAGTAGCTGTAATAGCAAGTTTAGGAGTGATTATAGGCGCAGCTTATATGCTTTGGTTATATAAAAGAGTTGTATTTGGAAAATTAATTCATGAGGACTTAAAAAAAATGCTAGATTTAAATAAATCAGAAGCAATTATTTTAACTTGTTTGGCTATACCAACTTTATTTTTTGGCTTTTATCCCGAACCTTTAATCAATACAATTGAGGTATCTATAAGTGATTTAATAGATACTTATAATATCAAAGTTGCAGGAAATTATTAATGGAAAATTTAGAATTAGTACTCCCTGAAATTTTTATATCATTATCAATAATGTTTTTGCTTATTTTAGGAGTTTTTAAAAAAGATAGCTCTAGGTTAATTCAAAATATATCACTATTAGTTTTATTGATTACTGCAGTAATAACATTCAATGAAACTTTGGGTATCGATGAGGTAAGTTTATTTAATGGAAGTGTTATTGTTGATTATCTATCTTCATTTATGAAGATAGCAACTTTAATTACTGCTTTTTTAGTTCTGGTAATTTCATCAAATTATCTAAGATCATTAAACATATTTAAAATTGAATATCCAATATTAATTCTTAGTTCAGTTTTAGGAATGATGATTATGATTAGTTCTAATGACTTAATTGTTTTTTACATGGGGTTAGAGCTTCAATCTTTAGCATTATATGTGTTGGCAACGTTTAATAGAGATCAAATAAAATCCTCAGAAGCAGGATTAAAATACTTTGTTTTAAGCGCATTATCCTCAGGGCTATTATTATATGGTTGCTCATTAATTTATGGTTTCACGGGTTCAACAAATTTTAATGTAATAGCTAATCAATTAAACTCAAATGAGTATGCATTGACATTTGGAATTGTTTTTATTCTTGTAGGACTAGCATTTAAGATTTCTGCAGTACCATTTCATATGTGGGCTCCAGACGTTTACGAAGGTTCTCCTACTTCAGTAACTTTATTTTTTACAATGGTGCCAAAAATAGCAGCATTAACCGTATTTATAAGATTTTTGTATGTTCCTTTTTTCTATCTAATTGATCAATGGCAAACTATTTTGATTTTCTTATCAATAGCATCAATGGTATTTGGAGCTGTAGCTGCAATTGGTCAAAAAAATTTAAAAAGACTGATCGCTTATAGTTCAATTAGTCATGTAGGATATGCTTTAGCAGGTTTAGCCACAGGAACCAATGACGGAATACAAAGTTCAGTTATATATATTACTATATATGTTTTAATGAACTTAGGATTGTTTTCATGCTTGTTAATGATGAAGAGAAATAATGTTTATCACGAAGGTATTGAAGATTTATCCGGACTATCAAAAAATCATCCAATATTATCATTATCTTTATTGATTATTCTTTTTTCTTTAGCTGGCATACCCCCACTAGCAGGATTTTTTGCAAAATTTTATATTTTTAAATCTGTTTTAGAACAATCTATGTTTTTCCTAGCAATAGTTGGACTTTTGTCTACGGTCGTTGCTGCTTTCTATTATTTGAGATTAATAAAAATAATGTATTTTGATAAAGAAAAAGAAAAATTTGATACTGATCATAGTATGTGGTTGAAATTTTCTCTGGGTGTTTCAACTTTACTAATATTAGTATACTTCGTATTTCCTAGCCAGCTTATTGAGATTGTTTCTAGAATTAATATAATTCAATGAAGCTCAGAAAATTTAATTTTAAAAAAGTAAAAAGTACCAATCAAACAACAATAAGACTTATAAAAAATTTAAAAAATGATTTTGGTTTTGTTGTTTCAGAAAACCAAATAAGTGGAAGAGGGCAGTATGGTAGAAAATGGATATCTTATAAAGGGAATTTATTCGTATCCTTTTTTTATAGTTTAGAAAAAATCAATCTGCCTATTGATGTATTGACTAAAAAAAATTGTTTTATAGTCCGAAAAGTAATTTCAAAATATTGTAAAAAAAAAATAAACTTTAAACGACCAAATGATTTATTAATAGATAAAAAAAAAATTTGCGGT
>CACOJM010000010.1 GCA_902627565.1 uncultured Pelagibacteraceae bacterium | reverse complement strand
AATTTATCATTAATAAATTTGCTTTTTTCCAAATCAATAAGAACAACATCTATTAAATTTGTGACATCTTGTTTTTTTACATTTGGCACTGATAGCTTTAAGTATTTCTTTAATAAATAAGTGCGAAGCTGTTGTTTTGATGGAGCATATTTATCAACGTATGCTAATGCAAAATTTCTCATTTCATCAACAGTTACTTGTAAAGTTTTTTTCTTATTTCTTATAGGAATCATTGTAAGATTTAATATAATATAATTTCAAATGATCGAACAAATTTATGCTTACTTTACAATTGAAATTCTCTACTATTGGGTGAATTTAGGTGTATTACCTTTTTGGCTTATCTTAATTTTTTTTCCTTCATCAAATTTAAGCAGATTTTTTGTAACATCAATCTTTCCAATTTTTTTATTGGGTGGAACGTATATATTTGTACTATATAAATCTTTTTTAAGCTCCTATGATTTCATGGGTAATTTTGAATTATACTTAGGGATTTCTAATTTATCCAATTTGTTTACAAATAATCTTTTTCTTATGCTTTTTTGGATACATTTTATATCTATTAATTTGTTTGTTGGAGGCTGGATAGTAAAGGACTCTCAAAAATTTTATATAAGTAAAATTCTAGTAGGATTTCCTTTGATTATCACTTATTTAATTGGTCCATTAGGTCTATTTATTTATTGGTTGATAAGAATATTTTATGCAAAAAGTATCAATTTGTATGATTAAACAAATTGATTTTTATTTTGATTTTATAAGTCCGTACTCATACATAGCTCATAAAAAAATAATAAGATTAAATCAAAGAAATACTTTTAATTATAAAGCTATATTATTAGGTGGCTTACATAATTTAGGTAATATTACAGCACCAGCATTTAATGAGAGAAAAATGAGAAATATGAAAAATGATTGTATCTTGATTTCAAAAAAAAATAATATTTTATTTAAATGGAATGATAAGTTTCCATTAAATTCTCTGTATTTAATGAGAGGATTTCTTTTTATTGATAAAACTAAAAAAAATAAGTTCATTGATCTATTTTTTGATGCCTATTGGAAAGATAATGTTGATATATCAGTACCAGAAAACATAAAAAAAATTCTTTTTGAATGCAACATAGATTTAAATTCATTTGAGCAAGGTATTAAAGAACAAAAAATAAAAGATGAGCTTAAAAATTTAACTAATAAAGCTTTTGAATTAAATGTGTTTGGAGCACCAACTTTTATTGTAAATAATAAACTTTTCTGGGGACAAGATAGATTAGAATATGCTTTGGAAGAATTTAATTCTTAAATAATTTTAAATTTACTTTGCTTCAATGCGCTAAATCCACCATCAATATGAGAAACTTTTTCAAATCCCATATCTTTTAAAGTTTTTGCAGCAAGAGCAGACCTTAATCCTCCAGCACAAAAAAGAACCATTTCTTTATTCATATCAAGTTTACCCTCTTTAAAATAAGGGCTGTCTGGATCTAGCCAAAATTCTAACATACCTCTAGGAATATGATTGGATTTTTCTAGTCTGCCATCTTTTTCAAGCTCTCTAATATCTCTAATATCAATTAAGTTACATTTATCGTCAGTTGACATTTTAAAAGCTTCATCGGTAGTTATCGTTTTTATCTTTTCAAGAGCCTCTGAAACTAAAGTTTGACTAGATTTAATTTTCATAATTCCAATATATTTATTCTAGTGTAATTTTTTTAGTTTGCATAGTCTTGTAAATCATTAAATAATTGTAAAATGGACAAAAAAATTTGTATTGTTTACACTCACCATAAACTTGGTGATCTAATATGGCAACTACCTTATATTAAAGCAATAAGTGAACATTATAATGAAAAAGTAGATTTAATTGTTCGAGAAAAAACACAAGCGAAAAATATCTTACTAGATTTAAAGTATCTAAATCAAATATATTATAATAATTTTAGAAAAGGTCTTAACTACTGGATAGATGTTTTTAAATTAACAAAAATTTTCAAAAAGAAAAAATATGATTTTGTTTTTATCTTAGATAAAGTAAACAAACCTGCTATCGCAGCTAAAATTGCAGGTATTAAGAATATTATTGGCCCTGGTATAGGTAATCAAAAAAAATGGCTAACAAATAATGTTTTTTTGAGTAATGAAGATTGGAAAATGAACTATTCAGAGCAATCAAAGAAATTATTAAAATTGCAAACAATAAAGATTAAAGATTATTTTCCATCGATTGAAATAAATACTGGAAGATTAGAAAAAGATAATCCAGATTTACTAGTTAAAGGAAAAAAAATTGCATTTGGAGTTGATTCATTCGAAGATTTTAAGATGTGGTATGAGGAAAATTTTATTGAATTAGCTGATTTATTGCACAGAAAAAATTTGTTTGATTATATATATTTAATATGTGGACCTGAAAAATCTTATATTGCACAAAAAATTATTGATAATTCAAACCAAAATTACTTTATTGACTGTTCTAAAAAAGATTTACAAGGAATTATATTAGCAATCAAAAACTCCTCGTTTTATGTAGGAAATAACTCAGGACCTTTAAATTTATCTGCAGCACTGGGTATTAAAACTTTTGGGCTGATTGCAAATGATCCAATTAGTGAACTTAAATACAGTAAAATTGATCCTATTACTCCTAAAGACTATATTGATAATGTTTGGAATAGAAATAGGGAAGGAATGAAAAAAATCAAAACTAATGATGTGTTTAATCACATTATGAATGACCTTGAAATATAAAAAGCCCCTGATGGAGGGGCTTTATTATAATTAACTTAATGGAAGTAATGTTTTTTATAGGGGCTCTTCGTGAGTAATCTGTAAATACAGAGAGCGAAGAACCCCTTTATTGCAAGCAATTAGTCTCTAATAGCGTAAGCTATAACACCAGTTTCAGTTACGTCTGTACCTTTGGTTTCACCTTCTTTACTTAATCTTAAACCAATAGTTACTTTTATTAAGTTAAACAAAATGTAAGCCACAATAAAAACAAATATATTTACCGATAATACACCTATTAATTGGGTGCTAAAATTTGCACCCGAATTTGTTGCTGGTACGATCAAAGTACCCCAAATACCAGCAAATAAGTGAGCAGGTATAGCACCAACTACATCGTCAATTTGCAATGAGAATAATAGTTTAGTTCCATAAACTACAATTAATCCACCAACTGCACCAATAAGTATTGCTGCTAAAGGAGATGGCAATAATGGCTCAGCTGTTATTGCTACTAATCCGCCAATACATCCATTTAGCATTTGAATTACATCTGTTTTACCAAAATGTAGTCTTGTGATAACTGCTGCACCAAGTACTCCCCCAGCGCCAGCTAAAAATGTATTAATAAAAATTTTTGATACAGCTATAGCATCAGTAGCAGTTCCCATAGCTAATTGTGAACCACCATTAAATCCAAACCAACCTAACCATAAAATAAACACTCCAATTGTTACTAATGGAATTGATGAAGCTGCAAAAGGTTTTAGAGGAGCTGGAGCACCAGACTTTGTAAATCTTCCGAGTCGTGGACCTATTATAATTGCACCAGCTAAAGCTGCTGCACCTCCAGTTGAGTGTACTAAAGTTGAACCAGCGAAATCAGAAAAACCTAATTCTGCTAACCAGCCTCCACCCCACTGCCAACCCATAACGATTGGATAAATTATTCCAGAAAGAATTGCAGCAAAAGTAAAGAATGGCCAAAGTTTAATTCTTTCAGCCATAGTCCCAGAGACTATTGATACAGTAGTTGCACAAAATACCATTTGGAAATACCAATCCGAGCCATCTGAATATCCAGTGCCTATTTTACTACCATCCGCCCATGGTATAAACTTTCCAATATATCCACCTGGATCTATACCATAAGCCAAATTATAGCCGACAAGCCAAAACATAATGCCTGCAATTGAAAATAATCCTATATTTTTTGCGCAGATAACTGATACACTTTTTGATGTAACCATGCCTGACTCTAGCATTGCAAATCCAGCGGCCATAAACATAACCAAAAATCCACAAATCAAAAATAGTAAGGTATTAAAAATAAACCCTACCTCTGCAGAGACAGTTGTCTCCGCCATACCAGCGCTACTCATGTTTAATAGAAAAATTAAACTTATAATTAGCGCACTTATTTTTTTTAATAATTTTGTCATAAGACCTCCCTTGTATGGAAATTCTTATATTTTTTTTAATTTCAAAAACTAACGCTGATTAAGAAAATTGGGTATGCAGTTTTTGCATATAGGAACAGCCTTAACACTAATTAGTATTAAGGCTGTAAAGTTTGTTATTTATTAAAAACTTCTTTTAAAGCTTTTGCAGGTAAGAATTTAACCTTTTGAGATGCAGCAATTTGAATTTGCTCACCAGTTCTAGGATTTCTTCCAACTCTAGCTTTTCTCTTAGCGACTTTATAAGTTCCAAATCCAGCTATTTTTACTGAATCATCTGCTTTTAAAGCATCAAGAATAGTGTTGGTAATTGTGTCAAAAGTTCTTTCAGCATCTGCTTTGCTTAAGTTTAAAGCGCCTGAAAGCTTGACTACTAACTGTTTTTTATTCATTTTAGCTCCGGTTTTATTAGGTTATTTGTTATTTTTATCAAAAGTGTTGATAAATCAAGACTTTTTTTAGTGTCTATTAAAAACTTATGCACAATATATTGTAAAAAGTGAGATAAGTGTTGATTTTACTGACTTTTAGAGGACTTAATACTTTAAAATTATTTGAATAAACCAAGGTCTTTTAAGTCGTTAAAAGTCGTAAAAAACATCAGGGATAACAATAAAAACATACCGATTCGAAAAAATCCTTCTTGAGTTTTTTGAGATAACGGTCGTCCTAAAATTTTTTCAAATGCATAAAACATTAAATGTCCACCATCTAACATTGGAATAGGAAATAAATTAATTAAACCTAAACTGATTGAAATATATGCCATCATACTTATGAAAGCTAATACACCAAACTCAGCTACTTGACCTGAAATTTTTGCAATTCTGATTGGTCCACCGAGCTGAGAAGTGTCTGCCTTACCTAAAATCATTCCACCGATATATTTTAATGATGAAATACTTACGTAATAAACTTCATTAAAAGCGTGATAAATTGCTTTAGCTGGCCCTAATTTTACATGATTTATTTCATCATTATAAGCACCAAGCTTTATCCCAACCATTCTTTTATTTATCTTGTTGCCTAGGGTATCTTCGCCTGCAACTAGATCTGGCTTTATTTTTAAAATTAATTCATCGTATGAACGTTTTACCTTAAAATCTATGATTTCATTCATCGACATAGTAATATATTTTGAAACATCCATAATACTTTCGACTTTATTTCCATCGATTTCTAAAATTATATCATTTTGTTTAAGTCCGCCAATCATAGCAGGGCTATCTTTTTGAACTTCGTTGATAACTGCAGGGGTGAAATCTTTGCCAACAAAAGCATAAATTGAAAAGAATATAACTAATGCCAACAAAAAATTTGCTAAAGGTCCACCAAAAACAATTAAGCTTCTTTGATATAGAGGTTTTAAAACAAATAATTTATTTCTATCTTCTTCGTTGTATTTTTTTATAATTTTTTCTTGATCAGCTTGTGAAAAAACATTTCGATCACCAAAAAACTTTACGTAACCCCCTAAAGGAATCCAACATATCTTCCACCTTGTGCCTGATTTATCATTCCATCCATAAATTTCTTTACCAAAACCAATGGAAAAGTCAGTAACACCAACACCATATCTTTTTGCAAAATAGTAATGACCATACTCATGAATAAAAACAACAATAAGAATGAGTATCAAAAAAGGAATTATATAACTAAGCATTTAAATTGATTGTTTTTGTATTAATTCTTTAAGTTGTTTTATCATTATTTTTGGTGAATTCATAGAGGGATATATTTTCATAACTTCCTCATAACTTGTTATAGCTTTTTCATAGTTTTCGAGTTCAATATTTACTAAACCTTGACCAGCTAATGCACCAAAATGCCTTTTTTCTAATTTTAAAACTTCATCGATATCATTTTGAGATTTTTCAAATTCACCTGTTAAATACAAAACAGTTGCTCTTTTATTCCAGGCTTCTGCCCAGCTCGGATCTAAATTAATTACTTTAGTAAAAATTTCAATAGCTTTTGAATATTGATTATTATTTACAAAGTTTGTTCCTGTAGCTAACATTGAAGTTAATTTATTATCTTTTGGATGTGTGCTCCAAATTTTCCAAATTTTTTGTTCTACTTCATAGCTTATATTTTTATCCTCAATTTTTAGTTCATTAAATAACTGATTTAATTCTATAGATCTATCCTCAGCATACAAAAAATTCATATTGAGAAAAATTGAAAATATAATGATAATAGTTTTTTTCATTTACACGAATCTACCTTATTTTGATACTATATATTCAAAATTTTGAGTTGTATCATTTACTTGAATTAATTTTGCACCGTTGCTTGTATGAAAGCGTGTGGCCATATCAGTTAAAGGTGATAAGGTAATTAACCTATTAAGATGATTAGATTTTTTTATCTTTTTAAATACCTCATTAACGATTAACTTTCCTCCACCCTTTTTTTTTGACCATACAGTATATGCTATTGCTATTTGTCCAACATTTTGATCTCTTTGGGCACTTTGTAAAAAAGCATCATGACTAAACTTATCTAATTCGACAACATTTTTTGGGACTTCATTAGTATATGCAAAACACATGACAGCATGAATTTCACCCATGTATTTTACACCATAAATTTTTCTTCCATAACTCCTTCTAAAGACGTTATCAAGTTCTGGTCTAACTGGATCTTCATTTACATTACATTCTTTTAATTCGATTAATTTTGCTCCTTTTATCCAATCAAAAAAATTATCTATATTTTTGTTTAAAATTTCCTTTTTTTTTTTAATCTCAGCATGAATTTGAGGTTTTATTTTTGTTTTTAACCCTAACTTTCTCAATCTTGCTTTGATTCTTGGTTTTAATTTTTTTTTAAGATTCATTTTTTAATGATTTTAAAAATATAGTAATAAAAGAATAACCCCAAAAATTAAAAAAAGAATTATAACTCCAATATAATTAATTTTAATTTTAAATTTTTTATAGATTTTATCATTTATTTTTTCCCAAAATAAGACAATTAAAAAAATTATTACTGCTGGCAGAATAAATTTAATCATAAAAATATTTTAATCTTTATCACCCACATAAATTGAAACGCCTCTTGTATTAATATCGACATCAAACTTTTTATGTAAAGGCGGAAAAGCTCTTTGTGAACAGTCTAATCTATCGCAGGTTCTACAGGATACACCAATTGGAATTTCTGTTTTTTTATCTGAAATATCTAAATTTTCTGTATAGACAAACTCTTTAGCATATTTAGCTTCACAACCTAAACCAATTGATAAAATACTTTTAGATTGACCAAATCTTCCCACTCCCTTTTCGACAGTTTTTGCTATACAAACATATTTTTCTCCATTTGTCATTTTACTTACTGCTGCCTGTATTACTCCAGGTCTTGTAAAAGCTGAGTAAACATTCCATCTAGGGCAAGCTCCTCCATACCTTGGAATTTCAATTCCAGATAAAGAAAATCTTTTTGAAATATTTCCCGCCATATCTACTCTTAAAAAATGAAAAGGTATCCCTGGCAACTTTTCATCTTGTAAGCATGTAACTCTATGAGCAACTTGCTCGAAAGATGTTGCAAATGTATTTTGCAATAACTCTAAATCATATTTGAGTTTTTTACACTCTGTATGAAAAAGTTTATAAGGCATCAATATAGCAGCTCCAGAATAATTTAATAATGCTACTTTAGTTAATTTTTTTGACTCCTCAGATGGAAAAATAAATTTTGATAAATAATCATTAATGATATCTATGGCACCCTCTTGAACAATCTGAGCAGCAGCATGTAATTTTTTTGTTTCAAGAGAATTGTAATCACTTAACAAAAGTTCTCTTTTACTTTCGTTAAATACTTTTGAAAATGGTTTTTTTTCCTCTGGAATAACATCTTTTACGACAATTGAATATTCTTTCTTTAAAAAATCACAAAGTGCAACATATCTTGTTCTATTATTTTTTTGTACTTTTTCAAAAATAGAATTAGCGAAATCCTCTAACTTAGGAAAATAATTTTTATTTTCTTGAAGAAAATCTGAGATTACTTCACCCGGAAATGCAGTTTTCCTACTATCTATTATCCTACCTGAAATATTTTCAACCTTGTTAATTATTTCATGATCTCTCTGTTTAAAATTATCTCCAAGTTTAATTAAGGCTTTAGCAATTTTTGGGTTTGTATTAACTAAATCTTTTACTTCTGGTCCAAGAATATCTAAATCTTCAAATAGTTGATCATCTAAAAGATCTGATATATCATTTTCTAAATTAATATCACTCTTGCTTGTTAAATCTGATAGATCAACTCTTAATTCTTTACTAATTTTAATTAATAAATCACCATCAATTTTTCTCTTGCTACTCTCAATTAAATTTAAATAACTTGGAGAAATATTTAATTGTTCTGCAAATTTATTTGCCTGAAGTCCTAATTGTCTTCTGAATGCTTTTATCTTTGGACCAATCTTTAAATCCAACTTACTAATATTTTTCCCTTTAGAAAATTTCGATATTGCAAGTTTAGAATTGTCTAAATCAATTTCTTTTTCACTTTTTAAATCAGTCAATTCTATTCTAAGTTCTTGGCAAATTTTAAGTAAAAGTTCTGCATCTAAGCTTCTTTTTCCACTTTCGATCAAATTTAAATAACTTGGTGATATAGTGAGCTGTTCTGCTAATTTTTTTGCTTGAAGACCCAGTTTTTTTCTAAAACTTCTTATTTTTAAACCAATTTCTTGGGTCTTTTCCATAATTTGTAAATTTTGTAAATTTTAATTTACAAAAAATAAACCAAATTTACAAGTAAAATAGACATTTTTGTAGATTTTGTAAATTCTGTAAATTATAAAACTTTCATGGACGATAAATTAAAAAATAGTGAAAATGAGGCTCAAATCATAAATCATGAAGACCTTGCTAAACACAATAGTAGAGGAATATACATGAGGGACGATCATTGTGATTGGGGTTCAAGTGGAATGAAAGATCTAGTTGAGACCCTAAACGACTCAAACTAGCCCTATCTCGTTCAACTTAATTTCATTTTTAAAAAAAGTTTAAATATAGAAGGTTTAATAGATGAGTGCAGAAAATATCTCATACGACTTGAAAAGATTTGCAGGGATTAAAAGGGATTATACTCCAGAAGAAGTTGAAAGGTTAAGAGGTTCTATAAAAATAGAGTATTCCTTGTGCAAACAACAATCTCGTAAATTGTGGAATTTATTAAATTCTGAGTCTTATATAAATACACTTGGCTCATTATCAGGAAATCATGCTGTTCAACACGCAAAAGCTGGTTTAAAAGCTATTTATTTAAGTGGTTGGCAAGTTGCGGCTGACGCTAACAGTGCTGGCGAAATGTATCCTGATCAATCTTTATACCCATATGATAGCGCACCTAAATTAGTAGAGACAATGAATAATGCATTAATTAGAGCTGATCAGATACAACATATGGAACTTGTTGATGGTGATATGGAAGAAAATAAAAAAGTAGATTACATGTTACCTATAATAGCCGACGGAGAAGCAGGCTTTGGAGGACCTTTAAATGTATTTGAACTTACAAAAAAATTTATTAAAGCTGGAGCTGCAGGAGTCCATTTCGAAGACCAATTAGCGAGTGAAAAAAAATGCGGTCATATGGGTGGGAAAGTTCTTGTACCAACTGGTACGATGATAAAAAATTTAAAAGCAGCAAGACTTGCTGCTGATATAGCAGACGTCCCATTAATTATATTAGCAAGAACAGATGCAAATGCTGCAAAATTAATTACTAATGATTATGATGAAAATGATAAACCTTTCTTAACTGGTGAAAGATCACCTGAAGGCTTTTATTATGTAAAAGCTGGTATTGATCAAGCTATCTCAAGAGGATTAGCTTATGCACAATATTCTGATTTGATTTGGTGTGAAACTGCAACACCAAATCTAGAGGAGGCAAAAAAATTTGCAGATGCAATTCATAAAAAGTTCCCTGGTAAACTATTAGCTTATAATTGTTCTCCATCTTTTAATTGGAAAAAACACTTGTCAGATGATGAAATTTCTACCTTTCAACAAGAAATAAGTAAAATGGGTTATAAATTTCAATTTATAACTCTTGCTGGATTTCATACACAAAATATTGCTATTTTTGAATTAGCTGAAAAATATAAAAAAGAAGGTATGAGCGCTTATTCAAAAATTCAACAACAAGAATTTGCTCGTGAGAAAGATGGTTACACAAGTGTAAAACATCAAAGAGAAGTTGGTACTTCTTATTTTGATGCTGTTTCTAATACGATCAGTAGCGGAAAAAGCTCGACAACTGCAATGAAAGACTCAACAGAGTCTGAACAATTCTAATAAAACAATTCCTCTTGTATATTAGTAAATAACTGGCCCAGAGATGGGTCAGTTAATATTTGATATTGTAACCTTTTTTTAATAATTTTGAAACAGACATTACACATATCACTAAAAACAAAATCATAGATCCTATACTTATCCAAATATTAAAATCTGATATTCCATAAAATGAAAATCTTAAACTATCAATTAGATAAACTACTGGATTAAAATAAGAGATTGTCTGCCAGAATGGAGGTAACATATCCAAACTATATAAACTACCTCCTAAAAATACCATTGGTGTGATAACTAATGATGGAATAATAGACATTTGTTCAAAATCTTTACTGACAACACCAATTAAAAAACCAAACAATGCAAAAGTAAAAGATACTAAAATTAATAAAAATATCATTAAGATTGGATATTTAACAGTCACATCAGCAAAAAATGTAGCAGTGAAATAAATCACAGCACCAACAATCAAAGTTTTGGTTGCTCCTGCCCCAACAAAAGCTAAAACTGTTTCTAAAGTTGAAATAGGTGCTGCTAAAATCTCGTTAATAGTCCCATTAAATTTTGGAAAAAAAATTCCAAAAGAGGTGTTACTTATAGATTGGGTTAGCAATGTTAACATTAATAAACCTGGAACTATATATGAGCCATAACTTACACCATCAATTTTTTGAATATACCCGCCAATCACTGATCCAAAAACAACGAAATATAAAGATGTAGATATTACTGGTGAGAGAAGAGACTGGGCTACAGTTCTCAGAAATCTATTCATCTCATGAACATATATAGCTTTAAAACCATGATAATTAAATTTCATTATTCTCCTTTACTAAATTAACAAAAATTTTCTCAAGATTGCTTTGTTCTGTCTTTAAATCTCTTAATTTTAAGCCTGTGTCTTTTAAATCTTGTAATAAATTTGTTATACCTGTTTGTTTCTCTTTGAGACTGTATGTATAATTTAAATACATTTTATTATCTCCAATATTCAAATTATATTTTTCTAATGATTTTGGTATATCATCTATTCGCTCTTGCAATTCGATTGTAAGTGTTTTTTGACCCATCCTTTTTAATAATTCTTTTTTTTCTTCAACAATAATAATTTCACCTTGATTAATAACGCCGACCCTATCTGCTATTGCTTCAGCCTCTTCAATATAATGAGTTGTTAAAATAATTGTTACTCCTGTTTTTCTTAAAGAATCTACCACTTTCCACATTTCTTTTCTTAATTCTACATCTACTCCTGCTGTTGGTTCATCTAAAAATAATATTTTTGGTTCATGAGACAAAGCTTTAGCAATTAAGACTCTTCTTTTCATTCCACCCGATAATTGTCTTAATTTTTCATCTTTTTTTTCCCATAAGCTTAATTCTTTTAAAATTTTTTCTATATGTTCCGGTTTCGGAGATTTTCCATACAATCCTCGAGAATATGAAACTGTATCAAAAACTGTTTCAAAATTCTCTAAATTTAATTCTTGAGGAACCATTCCTATTCTAGATCTAGTTTCACGATAATCCTTAATTATATCAAAGCCGTCAACTGTAACAGTTCCAAGTGAGGGAGTTACAATCCCACAAATTATATTGATTAAAGTTGTCTTTCCTGCACCATTTGGTCCAAGCATTGCAAAAATTTCACCTTGTTTAACTTTAAGACTAATTTTTTTAAGTGCATCAAAGCCATTATCATAAACTTTTGAAAGGTCATTAATAATTATCTGATTATCTGTCATTGAGACAGACTTATAACTATTAATTTTTTTAATACAATCGAGTAATATTAAAATTTTTTGGCTTTAAAAACTACTATTGGTAAAAAAGTTGCAATTACAAAAGACAAAAATAATAAAGATTGTAATACAAAGGGGCCAAACAGCTCTTTAGGCATCAAAACTCCAACTAATAAACTTTTAGAAAAATCTGGAGCAGGAAATATCAAAAAACCACCAATTAGCCCAATTATAATTGAGATATATGCCGTTTTTTCATTTATATTTCTGTTATAAAAACTATAAAAAACAGTTAATACAAAAGCACAGCAAAATAAATCTGCTATTAAAAATAAATATAAAATATCAAATCCTTTTGAAGCAACAATAAACGAAATTAGACATAAAAATAAAATAACATATTTTGAAAATCTTAAATAATCGGTTTTATTGTTTAAATTAAATGTGGCTTTACCATCTACAACAATTAAACTTGATATTGCATTAATCAAAGTATCTACTGTTGAAATAGTCAGAGCTAAGCCAAGTATTATTATTACTAATGATAATAAGGTAGTTTGCTCTTTAAGAAGTAATGAAAAAAAACCAAGATCTGGTCTAACTGTTGAGTCTATCGAGAAAGCGACCATTCCAGCAAACCCCATGTAAAAAACAATAGGTATAATTAAAAAAAAGGAAATTATTAAACTTTTCTTTAATGTTTCAAAATTTTTTGCTGCATATACACGTTGCCAATTACCTTGATGAAATAAGTTAGTTGCAGCAACTGCAATAAAAAATGTCAAACCGGCTGTATAGCTTGGAATATACGAGCTGCTTAATAAATGAGGATTCTTTTCTTTAATAAAATTAAAAGAAAATTGAGAACCAGTAAAAGAATTAACGTAGAAAATAGAAATTAATAACAAAATTCCAATTACAATCATTTGAATATTATCCGTGAATATTGAAGCTTTTAAGCCACCATATAAAGTATATGCTAATGTAGAAATTAATACGATTAAAGCTGTAATCCATAGTTCTGTGCCTGATATATAGTTAATGAGAACTGCCACTGCAGTTACTTCTGCACATAAAAAAATAAACATATAAAAGATAGTCATCAAAAGGATAAGTTTGAATAAACTTTTTCCAAATTTTTTTCTCATAAATTCTATTAGAGAAGATCCTTTTGGAAATTCCTTTCTTATTTTTTTTCCTAAATATATTAAAAAAAACATTGGGAATGCAGTTCCTAATGAATATCCAATTATTGATCCAATTCCACCCCATGTTGCAGCAGAGGCAGGTCCAAATAAAATCCACGCACCTAAAGCAGAAGCAGTTAAACTTGTAGTTAAAGAAAATAGACCAATATTTCTATTCGCTGTTAAATAGTTATTAAGTCCTTGATATTTTTTTGAGTGAAAAAGGCCAAGAATTGCAAATATTAAACTAATAAAGATTATTAATGTTAATGATGTAGATTGACTAATAAAATATGTTTTATCCATTGTTCTCCCTTTCTGAATTACCGGACAGGTTCTTAGGGTTTAATCTCAGTCTGTAACGACACCCCTTAAATAAATGTTTATACCTTATTATCCATTATTTCAATCATACATTTGGTTGCATATTCTCTCCATTCAGATGAATCTTTTCCTTTAAGACTATTTAAATGATCACGATTATTTTGAATATCCTCTTTATATTTAATTTTATCTTTTTCATCTAAATTTGCCTCTAGTTTTAATAAATTTGTTTCCATAGCTTTTATCCAATTATTACCAAGCTCAATACATTTTTGATTATCCTTTTCATCACAGATTTGTTTAAAAAAATTAAATATTACATCATCAGTATTAATTGATTTTTTCATATCTTATTCTCAGTATTATTGTTTTTTAATATTATTATATATAAATTTCACTAATTGATTGTAACCAGCTGGAGAAAAATGTGCCCTACTCTGTCCAAGAGCATACATTTCCTTATGATTCACAATATTATCTTTCAAATATTGAAAAAAATTTAGATAGATAATCTTTTTTGAAAAACTACTGATTTCATCAAACCTTTGATTGCATTCCTCAGATCTATTTTTAAAGCATGTCGTTTCAGGTAAATAAACAACAATTACTTTTTTTTCTGGATATAAAAAACTTATCTTATCAAATACTTTTTTGAATATTTTTTTATCATATTCAATTGCATCTTCTAACTCTTTTCGATTTATCAACTTATTTATTCTATAAATTATTGGTTTAAGCTCTAAAATACTTTCTATTAAAGAAAACCCGCTTTTAAAACTTTCTAAATTTTCCTCTATATATTTTTTTTGGAAGTCAATTTTATTTCCAATCTTTGCAAAATAATCATTGCTTATAAAATTGGTATCTAAGTAATCTCTCAAATAATTTGAATTTTTCTCTAAACTAAGATCGTAAAAATCATTGTCAAAAATTAACCAAACTAAATAGTCAAATTCCACTATTGACTTTATTTCATGAGCCAAAGCTAGGCTTATTAAAGGACCATTGCCTGATATACCTATATTATACGTTGTTAATTGATAATCATTCGATAATAAGCTGGCTGGTTCATACTTTTGCTCTACACAAGATCCTTCAGCAAATGAGTCTCCCATTAATAGAATATCAAAAGAATTTAGAAATTTTTTATTATTAAAACCATATTTGTCTGTTTGAATACTCTTCCAAGTTCCATACTCATTACAAGAAACAAAAATAGTTTTAGGCAGTGGTGTAAGTGGTATTTCTTTTTTATTTAATTTTAAAAATTCTCTTGGAACAACATATGGATAAATATCTTTTCCTTTAAGTCTCTCTTCTTTGACTACCTCTAAAATTTTTCTTTTATCAAAAGTTTCACCTTTTTTAGTAAGAATTTTTTCAATTTTTTTTTCTGAAGTATTTTGTGAGTCAAAGTATACCAATAAACCATTTACTGAATATATGATTAATATGAAATAACTAAAAAATATTAGACTTAATTTTGAAAATCTTTTAATAGCAAACCCTAAAAAGAAATTACTCGCTAAAAGAGCTAAAATAATAATCTTTGCAAAATCATTTTGTGAATAATATTTGTTAAACTTTTTAAAGATTATCAATGAAAGAGCTAGAAAAATAAATAATAAAAAGAGACGTAATATTTTTTTTTTAATCACTTTTTTTTTGTTAAATTTTCTATTTGAGTTTCAGCATCTTTAATGGATTTATCATAATCTAGAGCCATTTGGTCAGCACTAATAATCTCGACTTTTTCAATGCCAAAAAAGTTTAAAATAAATTTTAACCATGGAGTTAAAAAATCCTCTTGGCTATTAAGTTTAGTACCTCCTGAAGTAATAATTAAATAGGCTTTCTTATTTTTTAAAAGACCTTCTCTTCTACCATTATTTTTAAATCTAAAAGTTTCTCCAACTCTTGCCGCAAGATCTGACCAAGCTTTTAATGTTGCTGGAGGACCATAATTATAAATTGGAGCAGAAATAATTATTATATCACTTTCCTTAAGTTCTTTTACAAGTTTATCAGATAGCTCAAACATTTTTTTATGATTTTCATTCTGATCTTTTTCATCTATGTTCATTCCTGATTCTGTCAATCCAGTCACAAAAAGCATTTCGTCGTTTAAATCCCTGTAAATTACCTCATCTTCTGGTTTCTTTATCTTATTCAATAATTTTTTTGCCAAAGCTCTTGAAGTAGAACCTTCTTTTCTGGCGCTTGAGTCAATTTGATAAATTCTCATAAATTAATTATCCAAAATTTTGTAGAAAAGGGAATACATTAAGTAAGTAAAATCCTAAAGCTTGTAATTGATTTGTAATTATTAAAATACCTGTAATAAGTAAAATGATTCCACCAATTTTTGATACTTTATTAATATTTTTTTTGAAATTTTTTGAAAATATCAAAAATTTCTGTATTAAATATCCTGATAAAATAAACGGTATAGCAAGACCAATTGAATAAAATAGCAACAATAAAATTCCCCTTAGTAAACTTTCCTCTGTTGATGCTAAAATTAGTATAGATCCAAGGATTGGACCAATGCATGGGGTCCATCCAAAAGCAAACGCCATACCTATCAAAATTGGACTAAAAAAATTTTTACTTATATTAGCTTCAATTCTTTTTTCATAATTTAAAAATTTTATATTTACTAAACCAATAATATGAAGAGACAAGATTATTATAATTAATCCAGCTACAATTCTTAATTCATATGAATTTTGTAAAAGGACCTTGCCTAAAAAAGTTGAAGCTGCACCAAAAGTTATAAAAACAGTGGAAAACCCTATAGTAAACAAGGTGATTGGAAATATATTAGTATTTTTTTTTTCTATTAATTCATTTAATGAGCTACCTGAAATATACGAAATATAACCAGGTATAAGAGGCAAAACACAGGGGGATAAAAAACTAATTAATCCCGCACTAAAAGCAATTAACAGTTCTATCATTTTAACCAGTATTTTTCATTGCAGCAGATACTCCAGCTATTGAGGTTAACAAAGCATCATCTAAATATTTTTTATGCTGAACATTATTGTTGTTTTTTAGTTTTCTTATAACTATGGGTTGAATAATATTTAAAACCTCTGAATAGATATTTCTCACAATAACTGATTTTCTAAATTGTTTTCTAGAATTGATTATTTCCTTTGGAGTAATCTTTTTATTCAATTCTCTAATAACATCAAATTGAAATCTCAATTTTTTTCCAACTCTCCTTAAACTTTCATCAGCTAAATATTCTTCATATATTTTTGATATTTCGGGATCAGCTTTTGAAATAACCATATCTAACATATCCAACATAGAATTAAAGAATGGCCAATTTCTTTCCATATCATATAAAGTCTTTCTAAATTTTTTAATGTAAGAATATCTTAAAGCTTCGGCGCTACCAAGCCAGGCTGGTAACATTAATCGAATTTGAGTCCACGCAAAAACCCAAGGGATAGCTCTTAAACTCTTAATTTTATCCACATTTTTTCTTTTAGAAGGCCTTGATCCAATTGAAAGTTTTCCTAAAGCTTTATGAGGAGTTACTGTCTCAAAATATTTTATAAAGTCTGAACTTTGATTGATATTTTTTCTATAGGAATTTTTAGATATATCTGCCATTTTCTCAATCAATATTCTCCAATTTTTTTTTGGATAAGGTGGTGGATTTAAAGTTGCTTCAGTTACAGCACCTATATAACTACATAAATTATATTTTGCCATTGGTTCGTATCCATATTTTTGCTGTATAACTTCCCCCTGATCAGTAATTCTGATTTTTCCATTAACTGAATTCGGAGGTTGAGATCTTAATGTTGCTTGGATTGGACCGCCACCTCGACCAGCTGACCCTCCTCTGCCATGAAAAAAGGTAATTAGGACATTATACTTTTTACCTAACTTAACTAATTCCTCCTGAGCTTTATATTGATGCCAACTTGCACAAATTTTGCCAGCATCTTTACTAGAGTCAGAATATCCAATCATAACCTCTTGCTTATTTCGAATTAATGCTCTGTACCAAGTTTGGGAAAATAAGCTCTCCATTATTTCTTTAGCATTGATTAAATCATCCAAAGTTTCAAACAGTGGAACAACTCTCAATTTGTTTTTTATGTTTGCCTCTTTCTGCAAAAAATATACTGATAGAATATCAGATGCTGAGGTTGTCATTGAAATAACGTAGGCACCTAAACATTCTGATGGTTCATCAGCTAATATTTTAAATGTTGACCAAACTTCTCTGTTTTCTTTATTTTTAAATTGAAATTTATTTAATTGATTTTTCTTTGACAATATTTGCAATTTTAAAAAATCTATTTTCTCTTTTTCAGTCATTTTATCATAATTCTTTCTTAATCTTTTTCTAATAAACTCAAATATTAATTGACTATGTCTTGATGATTCTTGCCTAATATCAAGTCTTGCTAAATTAATACCAAAACATTTTGCTCTTCTCATTAGATCTAATAATTCTCCGCTAGCAATATTTTCATTTTGATTTTCCTCTAATGAATCTCTCACTATTCTTAGAGGTTTTAATATTTCTTCTCGAGAACTAAGTAATTTTTTTTGATTTAAAGATTTTTTATTAACTAAATGTTGTTCAATTGATCTATGGGTGACTCTCATTTTATCTCTAAGAGGTCTCAAAAAAACCCTATAAGGTTCAAATGAATTTCCAACTTTTTTTAAAATTCTTTTTGAGCATTTTTTCATTGAGTAGGCTCTAATTATTTTAGTTAAAGCTTTTTCATATAATTTAGCTGCTTCCCATCTTGATAATAGAATTACTTTTCTAGTAACATCTGCAGTTACATTAGGATTACCATCTCTATCTCCACCCATCCATGATCCAAATTCAATTGGATTAAAATTTTTAGGAAGATTTTTATTCAAATTTTGTCTAAAAATAGAATTTAGTTTTCGATAAACTTTTGGAATTGTATCCCAAAGGCTATCTTCTATTATTGCTAAACCCCATCTAGCTTCATCGTATGGTGATGGTTTAGATCTTTTAAGTTCGTCCGTATTCCAAATAATGGTTAGTTCATCGTATAATTTTTTATCCAATATATTTAATTTGGAGGGAAAATTTTTTAACAAGTTTCTCTGCTCAAGAATATCAATAATAGAATGATATTTTTGTATTAAAGTTCTTCTTTTAACTTCTGTTGGATGAGCAGTTAAAACGATACCAATATTCAAATTTTTTGCGGTATCATAAATTTTATTTTTTGAAATATTTTTTTTTTTGAAAAGATTTTCAAAAATTTCCTCAATAAATAAATTATTTTCTGAAATTTTTTTTTTATTATCTTCATATTCATTCAAACTTCTTGAGGCATCAATCAATTCGGCTAAATTTATGAAATTCATAAAATGATTAAATGCTCTAGTTAATTTAAAAATATTTTTTGGCTTTAGATTTTTTATTGTTTTGATTACTTTTCTATTTGTATTATTTATATTTGAACTTTTATTGCTAGCTTTTGATAATTTTCTAACTTTTTCAACTAAATTAAAAAAATTAATACCCTCTTGTTCTTTTATTACTTTTCCAAATATATTTCCAAGGTATCTAACATCTTCCCTTAAAAGTTTTGTAGGAATTCTCTCATAATATAAGTCTCTTTTTTGCATTAGTCATTATATGGTAGAACTTTGTGATTTTGCTGTCCTAACTTATCAATTCCTAAAATGACTTCTTCTCCACCTTTCAAAAATATTGGAGGTTTCATATTTTCTCCAACGCCAGGGGGTGTACCTGTACAACAAATATCACCTGGATGTAAACTCATACAAGAACTCATATAAGACACTAAAGTCTTTACATTAAATATCATTTTCTCAGTATTACCAGTTTGCATTCTCTTTCCATTTACATCTAAAAACATATTTAATTTTTGAAAATCTGGTAACTCATCTCTTGTGACAATGTATGGGCCTATTGGACCGAAAGTGTCAAAACCTTTACCTTTGTCCCATGTTAATCCTCTGTTTTTTTGAAAATCTCTTTCACTGACATCATTTACTAAAAAAAATCCTAAGACATGATCTAAAGCCTTATCTACATCTACATTTACTGCCTTTTTTCCAATTACAAAACCGAGTTCTACTTCCCAGTCTGTATGATTTGAGCCTTTAGGCACAATAATGGGATCATTGGGTCCTGTAATACAGCTAGTAAATTTTGAAAATATGATTGGTTCTTTTGGTATGGGCAAATTCTGTTCCTCTGCATGATCTTTAAAATTTAATCCAATGCCAATAAATTTTGATGGTTTAGATACACAAGCACCAATTCTTAATTTTGAATCTAATACTGGTAGTTTAGAAATTTCAATAGATTTTATTTTTTCTAAAGTTTTAAAATTCAAAGTATCTGGATTAAAATCTTTTATTATTGACGATAAATCTCTATATTTATTTTCATCATCTATCAAAGCTGGTTTCTCATGTCCAAAATCACCAATTCTCAATAATTTCATTTTGTTAACCTTTTAATCCCATGTGAGTATATTTTACATTTAAATAATCTTTAATTGCATTTGATCCACCTTCTCTACCATACCCGCTTTGTTTAATTCCTCCAAAAGGAGCTTCCGCTATTGCAATCATTCCAGTATTCACTCCGACCGTCCCGGTTTCTAGTTGTTCAGACGCTAAATACGCTTTCTCCATTGAATTTGTACAAACATAGCTACATAAACCAAGCTCGTGATTATTGGCTCTATGAATTACCTCATCGAAAGATTTAAATGATAGTATTGGTACTAATGGACCAAAAGGTTCCTGCTTCATTATTGTATAATCATCTTGTACATTATCAAAAATTGTTGGTTCGAAAAAAAAACCTTTATTAAATCCAGCTGGTCTTTTACCTCCCAATAAAACTTTAGCACCTTCTTGCTTAGTTTTTTCAACTAACTCCTCAACTTCGTTTAATCTTTTTTTTGTTGTTAATGGACCTAATTGAGTATTTGGATCCATACCATCACCAATTTTTAATTTTTTCGTTTTATCTACAAATAAATTAACAAACTCATCTTTTTTACTCTCATGAATGTAAAATCTGTTCGGTGATATACATACTTGTCCATTATTTCTAAACTTAGCAGAAATTGCCATATCCGCTGCTTTTTTAATATCTGCATCATCAAACACAATAAAAGGAGAGTGACCACTAAGTTCCATTGTAACTCTTTGAACTTTATCTGCAGCTTGTTTTAAAATAAGCTTCCCAACTCTTGAAGATCCTGTAATCGAAATTTTCTTAATTATGTCCGAGTCAATTAATTGTTTGGCAATACTAGGTGGATCACCTGATAAAAGATTAATTACACCTGGGGGCACTCCACATTCCTTACAAATATCTACCATTTCCATCACGATACCTGGTGTTATTACATCGGGTTTAATAATCACTGAACAACCAGCAGCTAAAGCTGTTGAAATTTTTCTGGCTGATAAAACAGCTGGAAAATTCCATGGTGTTAAAGCAGCTACAACACCTACGGGCTGGTAATAAACATGCACTCTTGTATCTTCAAATCTACTTTCTACCGTTTGACCATAAATTCTTTTTGTCTCTTCAGCGTTCCATTCAAAAATATCAGCTGCTCCACTTATTTCTCCTTTAGCTTCAGCTAAAGGTTTTCCAACCTCAAGTGTCATCCATTTTGCTAAAACATCTTTTTTCTCTCTCATCATATCTGCAATTCTTCTTATGATATATGATCTTTGCCAAGGCGCGGTTTTCTTCCAAACATTTAACCCTTTAGCAGCAGATTGTAATGCTGCTTCTACATCTTTAGATGTTGCTTTTGATGCATGACCTAAAATTTCCTCATTAGCTGGGTTGATAACCGCATAGGTTCCTTTGTCAGAAGATTGCTGCCATTTGCCATGAATAAATTGTCCAAATTTTTCGTACATTCTGTTAATCTAGCATTACTTGTGGTTGTGTCTAGCATGCAAATAAAACATATCAACATTTTTATATAGTTAGTAGAATAGATTTATAAAAAGGAGGAATAAATATGAAAGCTTATATAATGGGAAACTACACAGAAAAAGCTTTTCAGGGTTTTTTAAAAGATCCAACAAGTGATAGGAAAGCAGTTGTAGAGCAACTTACTAAAGCTATGGGTGGTACTATGCATAGTATGGATATTGTAAGAGGTTCTTATGATTTCGTAGTAGTAACTGATGTGCCTAGCTTTGACGATTTTGCTGCCATCAAATTAGTTGTTGAAGCATCTGGTGCGGTTAAAAATTTAACAATTTTAGAAGCAATTGATTTCACTAAAGCTACAACAAAAGCTAGTAAAATTGGTTACAAGGCTCCAGGACAATAATCTTAATTAACTTCCAGTAGCGGGCTGGAAGTTAAAATTTATAATTACTTTCCTGCTGCATTAACAACGTAGTAAGATACTATTTCGATTTCTTCTTTAGTTAACATTTCACCTTCTCCGAAAGCTGGCATAACTCCCAATCCATTTGTAACCATGTCTGTAACTGACTCAATTGTCATACTTACAGTGTCTAAATTTGGTCCTATATTGCCTTCAGATCCTGCAGCTTTTAAAATATGGCATGCAGCGCATGCAGCAGTCTCATTAAAAATTTCTAATCCTTTTTTCATTTTTGCTTCATCAGCTATAGAAGTGATGTTATTCGACATAGATATAAAGAAAACGATTAATAAAAATTTTATAATTTTCATTAATTAACTTTAAAACTTTTTGTAGTTTTATACTACTGTAATATTTACGCTATGATCCTTCCAGCCGTTATGAGCATACCCTCTTCTATTTTCCATTCTCAACTCTGGCTGTTTATCACTTCCATTAGAAGCTAAACTAGCAATATTATAAGTTCCAGCGCTTAAAGTTGTTTCTAAAACAAATTGTCTCCATGCATATTTACCTAAGTTTGGACCGATAAATTTTGCTCTTTTCCAGTTACTGCCTCCATCAATAGATACTTTTACGCTTCTTACTTTTTTAGTTCCACCCATGGCTACACCAACAATTTGAACTTTACCTGCTTTAACAGTTCCAGTTTCATCTGTTGGTCTTGTTATCCAAGACTTAACCGGCATTTCCCAACAAGAAGGATATTGAGATCCCTTTTTTCCTATTGGAGAAATTCTGTAACTCTTTTTCATATATTTTACTGAAGATTCACTTGTTGTAAAAGCCACTTTACCAAGATGCTTAACATTGTTAATTCCAAAATATCCAGGAGTTACCATTCTTAATGGTCCACCATGAGCATTTGGTAATGGAACGCCATTCATTTCCCAAGCTAGCATAGCATCTTTAAAAACTTTTTTAGGTACAGATCTTTCAATCATCGCTTTTTTAGGATCTAGTCCTGTAGGAACATGGTCAACACCCGCTGATGTCATATATACCGCATCACCATTAATCCCACCGCATGCTTCAACAACTGTTTTCATCGGTACTCCTGTCCAAAGAACACATGCAGCTGCACCTGTCTTCCATTGCGAACCTCTTGGCTTATGTTTAAAAAATCCTCTTCCATTTCCTGAACATTGTAAAATTGTAGCCATCGTTTCATGACCTAATTTTTGAAGTTGAGCAATAGTGAAGGTTTTTGGATTTTTAACACCTTCTATTGAAACTTTCCAATCCATTCTATTACCAATTTGTTCATCAGTCATTGTTGGCATATTATTTCTAATATAAATATTTCTATTTGGAGTAACTAAGCTCTCACCAATTGCACTTCTATGTGTTTCTATCCCTTTATCTGAGTGAACAATTAATGCATCTCTATCTTTCCAGCCTATAAAATCAGGTAGACCCTTTTTTCCCTCTGAGTGATTTGCGTTTGCAATTGAAATTGGAACAACAGAAGCTGTCGCAGCAATACCTGCTAAAGTTGCAGTTCCAGTTAAAAAATTTCTTCTAGATAAATTTAATTTTTTTAATTTTTTTTTCATTAAGATCTCCTCCGGAAAAAAACTATCAAAAAAGAGTGCGACAAAAAAGTAAAATTATAATAAATTTTCAATCATTAGTTTTACAATTTTAAGTTGAGTTTAAAATTTTATTATAAATTCTAATATTATTTAAATTTATAAATCTTTTATTCTAGTATAAGTTTATATTGTGAAACATTTAGAGGATAATTTTGGTAGAAAATTTCCTTACATCAGAATGTCCATCACAGAGGTGTGCAACTTTAAATGTGGATACTGTCTGCCTAATGGATACCAAGCTGACAAAAGTGATAATAGAAAATTTCTTAACATAGATGAAATTAGAAGGTTGGCTAAAGGATTTTCAGAATTAGGAGTTCAGAAAATAAGATTAACCGGTGGAGAACCAACAGTCAGAAAAGATTTCTATGAAATCGTAAAAATTTTAAAAAATGAAACATCTATTAAAAAAATTGTCATTACAACAAACGGATATCATCTTGATCAAAAAGCAAAGTTACTAATTGATAGTGGTTTAGATGGAATTAATATCAGTATTGATAGTTTAGATAGAGAAATATTCAAAAATATTACAAAACATGACAGATTGCCTGAAATTTTAGAGGGTATAGAGATTTTACAAAGTTTAAATTTTAATAATATAAAAATTAATGCGGTCCTTTTAAATGGTGTTAATTCCTATAAAAAAGATTTTGATGCATGGGCTGAATATATAAAAATCAACAAAGTAAATTTTAGATATATAGAATTAATGCAAACCGGTGATAATTTAGATTATTTTAATAGATATCATATTTCATCTAAAATATTTAAAAATTACTTAAATGAAAATAAATGGATTTATCAAACCTTAGGCCAAGATGCAGGTCCATCATTAAACTATATAAATCCAGAATACAAAGGTAAGTTTGGAATTATTGCACCATATTCAAAAGATTTTTGTAAATCATGTAATCGCCTAAGAATTACATCAAAAGGCGATTTAAGACTTTGTTTATTTGGAAATACTGGAATAAGTATAAGACATTTGTTACAAAAAGACGATCAAACTGAAGAGCTTAAAGATTTAATTTTAGGACAGATGAAATTTAAAAAAGAGTCTCATTATCTTGAACTTGGAGAAACTGGGTTAACAAAAAATCTGTCTAAAACTGGTGGTTAAATGAAAAATTTAAAAATTGTTAATCATGAAGAGCTTAAAGATTGGGCAAAAGAAATATTTCAAAAAAACTCCTTTAACATGGTTGATGTTTCTTCAAAAAAAGAAACATTCCGTAGAGCATTAGCATCAGGAAAAATTTATGTTGGAAAAGAAGTTTTTGATTTAATTAAAAACAAAAAGATGCCTAAAGGAGATCCTGTAACTTTAGCTGAAGTTTCAGCAGTACTGGGTGTTAAAAAAACAAGTGAACTAATTCCTTTATGTCATCCACTTCCAATTGACCATACAGCTACTAAGATTATAATGAATGAAGTAGATAATTCACTTGAGGTTTTTTGTGTAGTATCTGCAGTTGCTAAAACAGGTGTCGAAATGGAAGCTATAATGGGTGTTAACGCTGCATTAATAACTATTTATGATTTGAGTAAAATTGTAAATCCCCATTTAAAAATTGATAACATCAAGTTGTTAATTAAGGAAGGTGGAAAAAGTGGATTATGGACTAATCCAGATGGTCTACCTGAGTTCCTAAAAAATATTTTCTAATTTTATATGTCCGTTTATCTAAGTTCTCAAAAAGTAATTAAAGATTGGATTGATTACAATGATCATATGAATGTTTCATATTATCTTTTAATTTTTGATAAGTATGGTGCAGATACTTTAAATAATATTTTTAAAATGGGTGAAGAGTCCGCAAAAACAACTAAAAAAAGTACTATGATTGTTGAGTCTTATATCACTTATAATCAAGAACTTCAGCTAAATGATGAAGTTGATATCAATTGTGTTTATTTTGATCACGATAAAAAAAGACTTCAATATAAAATGGAAATGATACATAAAGAGAAAAAATTTATAGCTTCAACAATTGAAATTCTAGCTTTATATGTTGATCTCAACGAAAGAAAAGTTGCAGAATTTGAGGAAGAAAAAATCAAAATTATGGATGATTTTATTAATAGAAATAAACCTAAATTTAATAATGAAAACTTAAAATTTTCCCCAAAATTAAAAAAATGAAAATAAAATTAGAATTATTCGGAGCTAGTAGAGATTTTAGTGACAAAGATTACTTGGAACTTGAAGTTCAAGATAAAGCTTCAATGGGTGATTTACGTAATGAGATTATTAAATATATAGATAAAAATTTTCAAGGTAATAAAAACTTTATCAAAGTTGTAAAATCTTCATCATTTTGTTCAGAAAATAATGAAATAATTAGCGACAATTATAAAATCACAAAAGATCAAAAGATTGGTATTATACCTCCTATCGGGGGAGGTTAATGCTTCACACAAAAATAGTAGATACTAAAAAGGAAAAAATACTTAATTCAAACGCCGAAAAATTTATAAAAGATTCTAAGTTTGGAGCATCAATCTATTTTTTAGGCACTGTAAGAAATATAAATGACAACAAAGCAGTGACTGGAATTACTTATGATAGTCATGACGAAATGGTAATCAAAAGTTTTGAAGAAATTTACAATGAAGCAGATCAAAAACTAAATATCAAAGATAAAGCAGTATTTATTGAACATGCCAAAGGACATTTAAAATTAGGTGAGATAAGTATAATTATCGCAGTCGCTTGCAAACATCGGGATCAAGCTTATGTACTATCAAGATATATAATTGAAGAAATTAAAAAAAGATCTCCAATATGGAAAAAAGAACATTACGAAAATGAAGATAGTGCTTGGTTAAAAGGAAATCCAATTAATAATGAAAAAATATAAATATTCAGAAATCACTCCTGAAAAAATTTATAATGATAGAAGATCTTTCATTAAATCTATGAGCTATGGATTAGGTGCAATAACTTTAAGCACGGTTCCATTAATTAATGCTAAAGCTGGTAATCTGAATGAACCAAATAGTTACGAGGATATTACGACTTATAATAACTTTTATGAATTCGGCACTGGTAAAAGTGATCCTCACAGAAGAGCAAAAAATTTTACCACAAGACCTTGGAGTATTAAAATTGAAGGTGAGGTCGAAAAATCTATAGAGCTACCTATTGAAGAAGTTTTAGCAATTAAATCTGAAGAAAGAATTTTAAAGCTTAGATGTGTTGAAGGTTGGTCAATGGTAATTCCATGGTTGGGTTTTTCATTAAGTGAATTACTGAATAAAGTTCAAATTAAACCAACGGCCAAGTTTGTTGAATTTGAAACAGTTTATAACCCTGAGGAGATGGTTGGTCAGAGATATCCTGTTTTAAACTGGCCTTACATTGAAGGTTTAAGATTGGATGAGGCTATGCATCCTCTCACGACTGTTGTGACAGGTTTATATGGTAAAACTTTACCAAATCAAAATGGAGCACCTTTAAGGATATTCATTCCATGGAAATATGGATTTAAAAGTGCGAAATCAATCGTAAAAATTAAACTTACAAAAAATATGCCTAACACTGCTTGGAAAAATGCTTCGCCAAGAGAATATGGTTTTTACTCAAATGTAAATCCTGATGTTGATCATCCAAGATGGTCACAAAAAACAGAAAGAGTTATCGGAGAAAGTATTTTAGCTCCAAGGATAAAAACTTTAATGTTCAACGGCTATGGAGATGAAGTAGCTCATCTTTATAGTGGTATGGATTTAAAAAAGAACTACTAAATTAAATTGAGAAATTATTTTAAGCCTGCTGTCTTTTTAATATCACTTTGGCCGGTCTATATAATTACTTATCAAATATTTTATGATCAATTAGGGCCAGAGCCTGTTGATAGAATTATAAATCATTTTGGTGAGTGGACACTTATTTTTATTTTATTAACTCTTTCAATGACACCTTTAAGAAAAATTACAAAATCTATAGAATGGATAAAGTTCAGAAGAATGCTTGGTCTATTTGCTTTCTTTTATGCTTCAATACATATGTTAAGTTATGTTGGATTAGATTATAGATTTGATTTTCCACCTCTAATAAATGATGTATTAAAAAAAAAATTTGTTTTCATTGGTTTTTCGGCATGGCTTCTTTTGATACCACTTGCCATTACTTCATCTGATAAAATGGTTAAACTTCTTAAACATAATTGGAAAAAGCTTCATAGACTAATTTATGTAATTTCAATTTTTGGCGTCCTCCATTACATTTGGTTATCAAAAACTATATTTTTTAAACCTTTAATATTTTTGCTTATACTTATAATTCTTTTTTTATTTCGCTTAAAATTTACAAGCTCATCTATTATTAGTAATAAGAACTAATTGAGAAACAATTGAAAGAGCTATCTCAGGTGCTGATTTGCCACCGATTTTAATCCCAATTGGTCCATGAATTAAATTTATTTGTTCATCACTAAAACCAGCCTTTTTTAATCTCGCACATCTGTTTTCATGAGTTCTTTTGCTTCCAAGAGCTCCTATGTAATAAAATTTTTTCTTCAAGGCATACTGCAATGCCGGATCATCAATTTTTGGATCATGCGTTAAAGCTATTAACGCCGTGCTCTCATTAGTATCTATCTCTTTGAAAGCTTCGTCAGGCCATTTGTTTATTACATTTACTTCAGGAAATCTTTTTTTTGAGGCAAAGTATCCTCTAGGATCAATAATGTTAATTTCAAAATTTAAGTTTTTGATATAATCGATAAGATACTGACTAATATGCACTGCGCCAACAACTATCACTTTTGTAGGTTTTCTAAAGGTTTCTATAAATAATTCGGAATTCTCAATAATCCCTGTCTTTTTATTTCTAAAAAAATCATTTATTTCAGATGAATAATTTTCTAAGTTTTTACTCAAGGGTAATTCTTTTTTAAATATACTTATGTTACCAGTCATAAGATTTGTAATAATTGCAAACTCTGAATTATTTTTTTTGTTATCTATAATTGTTTTTAAAATTTCTATGTTCATTTTTTAATTTGCTCTAAATAAACTGATATTTCACCACCACAAGCTAAACCTATATCCCAGGCTGTTTGATTAGAAACTTTAAAATCTAATTTTTTAGAGGGTTTATCCTTTTTTAATAAATCAATACATTCTCCAACAACAGCTGACTCTACACATCCACCTGAAATGGAGCCCGAAAAATCACCTTTTTCATTTACAATCATTTTGCTTCCTACTTGTCTTGGAGATGAGCCCCAAGTTTTGATTACAGTAACTAAAGCAATTTTATTATTGATGTTTATCCAATCAAGAGCTTCTTCAAAAATTTTTTCATCAACTCTATTACTCATTGAAAATTTTTAAAAAACTAATGGTTAAAAACCACCTTTGAGACATCAAAATTAATTAGTAGATTTATCGTTATCGACTACTAAACAAATTTCAGATTTTGTTAAAAATCTTTTTCCTGTTCCGTTATCTAAAGAAAACATTCCACCAATACCTTTTACAGCATCAATCGTTAAATCAGTGTGTTTCCATTTTTCATACTGATCATCATTCATATAAAAAGGAACTCCACCAATCTCACCTAATTTAACATCACTTGACCCAACCATATATTCGTTTCTTGGATAGCACATTGGAGCACTACCATCGCAACATCCTCCTGATTGATGAAACAATAGTTCATCTCCATGTTGAGCTTTAAGCTCCTCTATTAGTTTTAATGCTGAATCTGTTGCTTTTACTTTCATAAAAAAATATGGCCCGTGATTCCTCACGAGCCATTATATATAAGTTATCTTTTAAAAGAAGCCTAATTTTTTCTCACTATAAGACACGTGAAGATTTTTCACTTGTCTATAATGATTAAGCATCATTTTATGTGTTTCTCTTCCGATACCAGACTGTTTATATCCACCAAATGCAGCATGTGCAGGATAAGCATGATAACAGTTTGTCCAAACTCTACCTGCTTGTATTTCTCTACCCATTCTGTATGCGATGTTTCCATTTCTAGTCCAAACACCTGCACCTAAACCATAAAGTGTATCATTAGCAATCTCTAATGCCTCTGCTTCATCTTTGAATTTAGTTACCGATACAACTGGTCCAAAAATTTCTTCTTGGAAGATACGCATTGAATTATCACCTTCAAAAATAGTTGGCTCAATATAATTTCCTTTTTCTAAACCACTATTGATTTTAGCAACATTTCCACCACATAGAACTTTGGCACCTTCTTTCTTACCTAAATCCAGATAAGATTTGATTTTTTCCATCTGTTCTAATGATGCTTGTGCACCAATCATTGTTTCCATTTTTAAAGGATTGTCTTGCTTAACAGCTTTGGTTCTAGCAATAGCTTTTTCCATAAACTTATCATAGATAGACTCTTGAACTAGTACTCTACTTGGGCAAGTACAAACTTCACCTTGGTTTAAAGTGAACATTGCAAAACCTTCAAGACATTTATCAAAGAAATCATCATCTTTAGCCATGACATCTTCGAAGAAAATGTTTGGAGATTTTCCACCTAACTCTAACGTAATTGGTATTAAGTTTTGAGATGCATATTGCATAATCAATCTACCAGTTGTTGTTTCACCAGTAAAAGCAATCTTTTTGATTCTTTTAGATGATGCTAGTGGTTTACCTGCTTCCAAACCATAACCACTTACTACGTTGACTACTCCTGGAGGTAATAAATCTCCAATTAGTTCCATAAGTAACATGATTGATGCTGGAGTTTGCTCAGCTGGTTTTAGCACTACACAGTTTCCTGCAGCTAATGCTGGAGCAAGTTTCCAAGTTGCCATTAACAATGGAAAGTTCCAAGGTATAATCTGACCAACTACACCTAGTGGTTCTGGAATGTGATAAGAATATTCACTGTTACTTATTTCAGCAACTGAACCTTCTTCTGCTCTAATTACTCCAGCAAAATATCTCCAATGATCTATTACTAGTGGTAAATCAGCAGCCATACATTCTCTTATTGGCTTACCATTATCTAAACATTCTGCTGTTGCTAATACATTAAGATTTTTCTCAATCACATCAGCAATTTTAAGAAGAATGTTTGATCTTTCCGTTATTGAAGTTTTACCCCAACTTGGGAAAGCTGCGTGTGCTGCATCTAATGCTGCATCCACGTCTTTTTCATTTGATCGTGCAATCGAACAGATCACTTCATTTGAAATAGGAGATGTATTGTCAAAATACTTTCCAGATTTTGGCTCTACAAACTTACCATTAATGTAGTTCCCGTATTTTGCTTTAAACGGGAATTTCACTTTCAAATGAGAAGTATCTAATACAGATGACACTTTCATAGCTTCTGCACTCATTTTTTTTACTCCTCTTGTTTTATTTATTGATTTGAGCTTATTATTTTTTCTAGTTTTTTTAGAACGCTTCTTAGTCGCAGACTTTTTGGTCACGATTTTTTTTTTTGTTCTAATTTTTTTTCTAGATTTGACCAACTTTTTTTTTCTTTTTTTGGTCTTTGGCTTAGCTTTTTTCTTACTTTTAGTAGCCATGACTACATTTAACTAACAATAATTACTCATGTCTATTTGTAATAATTTTAATTTTCTACTTTAAATTGTATAAATACTATATCTTGTGCTTATTTAAAAAGTCATTAATAATTTTTCTATGAATAAAAATGAAAAAATAGAAATCCAATCCGCAACCTTTGAAAGACTATTAAAACATTTAGATGAAAGGAAAGATGTTCAAAATATTGATCTCATGAACTTAGCTAACTTTTGTAGAAATTGTTTATCAAGATGGTACAGAGAAGAAGCAGAAAAAATAGGTATAACTATTTCAGATCCTGATGCAAGGGAACACATCTATGGAATGCCTTATTCAGAGTGGAAAGAAAAATATCAAAAATAATTATTTTTCTTTTAATCTTGGAAATAATTCTACAAAATTACACGGTTTATGATTAATATCTAATTGATGTTTTAAAATTCCTTCCCATGCATCTGTTACTCCTCCTGAGGAACCTGGTAAAGCAAAAATATATTTTCCATTAGATAGCACAGCGCAAGCTCTAGATTGAATTGCCGAAGTTCCTACCGTTTTTATACTAATATTTCTAAACATCTCTCCAAAACCAGGGATATGTTTTTCAGCAACTTCATTTAATGCTTCTGGTGTTATATCTCTGCCAGTAAGACCTGTGCCACCTGTGGTTATTATAACGTCAATTTTTTCATTCTTTAACCATTCTTTTAAAATATCAACTATGTCATCTTTATTGTCCTTACATATTTTTCTTTCTATTAGATGATGATTTGATTCTTTAAATTTATTTACTAAAATTCCCCCAGATTTATCATTATCAATTGTTCTAGTATCTGTTACAGTTAAAAGTGCAATATTTACTCTCATAAAAAATATTTTATATGATTATATTACCAATATTATTTTTAATAACAGCTATTTTATACTCTAGTGTTGGTTTTGGAGGTGGATCTACATATCTAGCATTATTGTTAATTTGGGAAATTCCGTATTATATTTTTCCTGTCATAGCGCTTATATGCAATATCATAGTTGTATCAGGAAATTCTTTTAATTATATTCGGGCTGGCAATCATAATTTCAAGTTATTAATTCCATTTTTGGTTGGCTCAATTCCTTTTGCTTTTTTAGGAGGATCAATAAAAATTGAAAAAGAAATTTTTGAAATTCTTTTATTTTTTGTTTTAACAATAGCTGGAATATTATTATTAATAAATAATAAATCTTATGAAACAGATAATTTAATAATAAATAAATTTAATATCATTTATTCTTTTATAATTGGTTCTATTCTAGGGCTTGTTTCTGGAATTGTAGGTATTGGAGGAGGTATTTTTCTAAGCCCAATACTTTTTTTACTTAAAGCAGAAAAACCAAAAGTAATTGCAACAACAGCCTCTCTTTTCATTTTAATTAATTCGATTTCAGGAATTTTAGGTCAATTTACTAAGGAAAACACTTTTTATGAGTTAACAAATTACTGGACTCTTTTTTTTAGTGTTTTGATCGGAGGTTTTATTGGAAATTATTTAAATCTTAAAATTCTCTCAAATCGTACTTTAACTATAATGACATCATTATTAGTTATTTTTGTTTCTATGAGAATTGGTATAAAGCTCTTCATATAATAAATTCATGGATAAAAATTTTTTTAAACAAATCAGAATTTTAGATGGTGGCATGGGTCAAGAACTACTTGCTAGAGGATTAAATCCTGAGGGTACTTTGTGGAGCGCAAAAGCACTCCTTGATAAAGAAAATCACTCTTTAATTGAAAATATACATGAGGACTTTGTTAAAGCAGGCGCAGAAGTAATTGTTACGAATACATTTGCAACTAGGAGACAAAGATTGAAACAAAACAACTTAGAAGATAAATTTGAAATACTAAATAAACAAGCAGGAGAAATAGCAAAAAAAATAAAGGAGAAATATCCTAAGGTTTTTATTGCAGGTGGTTTGCCTCCTCAAAATATCACTTATTCTTCTGATAAAAGAGACGAAAATGAAATTTTTAATAATTTCAAAGACCAAGCAAAAATTTTAAATCCTTATGTTGATTTTTTTTACTTTGATGTTTTGAGTAGTGTTAGAGAAATTTCAATTGCAATAGAATCTATAAAAGAATTTAATAAGTCTTTTTTGATTGGTGTACATATATCTGAAGGGACTTCTCTTCCAAGTGGTGAAAAATTGTCAGATATTACAAAAAATATTAATTGTAAAAATTTATTGGGTTTAATTTTAGCCTGTGTCTCACCTGAGAACTTTAAAAAAAATATTAATGAAATTAAGTCAATTGGCTATCCGTTTGGGTTTAAAATAAATGCATTTGAAAAAACAAAAATTACTGGAGGTTTCACAAAAAATTTTGAAAAAAGTAAAACTGGAAATCCAAATGAATTTTTGGGAAAAAGAAGTGATCTAACTCCAAACGTTTTAAAAAATTTAACTAAAGAATTTATTAAAAGTGGTGCAACTATAATTGGTGGATGTTGTGAAATAAATCCATCACATATTAAAGCTTTTTCTGAACTTAAATAATCTTCTCGTAATCTGCTTTTCTTACAAAATAAATTCCAACACAAACAGCAATTAATGAAATTAATACTTTCAAAGTAATTAATTCTCTCAAAAAGATATAACTTAAAATTGTCCCAAAAATTGGAATTAAATAAGAAACTTGTGACTGAAAAATTAGTCCATTATTTACTAATATTCTAAACCTCAATAACCAAGCAATGCCTGTAGAAACAAGTCCAAGATAAATTACTGAAATAGTTGAGTCTAGTCTTGGATTTATTTCCAATGGTTGCTCAATAAAAATTGCCAATGGAGTTAAAATTATTGTCGCCCAAATTAATATGGAACCAGTAACATTCTCGTTTTTTTTCTTACTAATCTTTAATGTCAAAACACCTCCTATAACATAACAAGTTGACCCTAATAAAATTAATAATGCAGATATAAAATTATTTTCATCAATTAATAAATTATCAGAAAATAAAAAAACAATTCCTGAAAATCCAATTAATATTCCAATAGTTTTAGTCAAATTAAATTTTTCATTTTTAGTGTAAAAATGTGCTAAAATTGTTGAACTCAAAGGTGTTGTGGACATTAATATAGCTGCTAAATTACTTTGAACTGATTTTACTCCGTAGGCAATTAAAAAAAATGGAGCTACTAAATTAATAAAACCTATCATTGCAAACCAATGCCAATCTTTAGAAAATGCTTCAATTTTAATTTTTTTGAAATAACAAAGAAGTAAGACTGGGATTGCTCCAAAAAAAACTCTCAAAAAAGCTATAGTGATTGGTCCATATGAATAAGTTGCAATCTTGATATTAAAAAAAGCAGAAGCCCAAATTAAGGCTAATATGGTAAGTAAGAAATAATCAATTAAATTTGGTTGTCTCATTCAGTAATTTCTTCAATTAACCCTTTTGTAATTTTTTTCAGATCATTAAAATTAATCTTAAATACACAATTTGGATGCCCGGCTGCAGCATATAATTCATCAAATCTTTCAAGAGAATTATCAATATAAATATTAATTTTATGCAAATGACCAATGGGCGAAACACCTCCAATAGTAAATCCTGTTATATCTTTAACTTCATTGGCTGAGGCCATAGATACATTCTTAATATTCAAAGTTTTTTTTATCTTATTTAATGAAGCTTTTTTATCTCCAGACACTAAGCACAAAATAAATGTATTTTCAGTTTTAAAAAGTAAACTTTTAACTATTGCTCCGACCTTACAATTTAAAGAAGATGCTGCTTCTAAGGCTGTTCTGGCCGAGGAATTTAAAGAAATAACATTTAAATTTGAATTATATTCTTTTAGTAATTTTTCTACCCTCTTTACAGGCTCTTTATAGAATATAGACATAATTCAACTTTGAATTGTTTGTTATTTATCTAATAAAATATACACTTATGTTAAAATTGCATAGGTGTTATTAATTAAAAGAACATTATTTAACAGTCTTTTTTTGATAACACAATTCCAACTATTAAACAGGTAAAAAAATGAGTACTAACGATTTTTTAAAATTTATAAAAGATAAAGAAGCAGAATTTGTAGATTTGAGGTTTACAGATCCTAGAGGTAAACTTCAGCATTTAACAATGGATGCTACAGCTGTTGACGACAGCATGTTAAATGATGGTGTATTTTTTGATGGTTCATCAATAGCTGGTTGGAAAGCTATAAATGAGTCCGATATGATTTTGAAACCAGACTTATCTAGATTTTTCCTAGATCCATTTACATCCCATAATACCGTTGTCCTTTTCTGTGATATTCTAGATGCAATAAAGAAAACTCCTTATGAAAGAGATCCAAGGGGTATTGCTAAAAAAGCTGAAGAATATTTAAAAAGCTCTGGAATTGGTGATAAAGCATTTTTTGGGCCAGAACCAGAATTCTTTGTCTTTGATGATGTAAAAATTAAAAATGAAATGAATGAATGTGGATTTAAAATTGATAGTAAAGAAGGACCATATAATTCAGGCAAAGATTACGAGAATGGGAATATGGGTCATAGACCCCCGATTAAAGGTGGTTACTTTCCAGTTCCTCCAGTTGATAGTGAACAAGATATGCGTGGAGAATATTTAAAAAATTTAAAAGAAGTTGGTATCAAAGTAGAAAAACACCATCATGAAGTAGCTCCAAGTCAACACGAGCTCGGAATGTATTTTGGAACTTTGGTGAATCAAGCTGATAATGTTCAACTTTATAAATACGTTGTTCAAATGGTTACACATTCTTTTGGAAAAACTGCAACCTTTATGCCAAAACCTGTTGCGGGTGATAATGGATCTGGAATGCATATTCATCAATCAATATGGAAAGGTGACAAACCTGTATTCTCAGGTGATGCCTATGCAGGTTTATCTGAAACAGCACTACATTATATTGGTGGAATTTTAAAACATGCAAAAGCAATAAATGCGTTTGCAAACTCAACAACAAATAGTTACAAAAGATTAGTTCCAGGATTTGAAGCACCAGTTCTACTTGCTTATTCTGCAAGAAATAGATCAGCTTCTTGCCGTATTCCAATAACTCTAAGTAAAAAAGGTGCTAGATGTGAAATTAGATTCCCTGATGCATCTGGAAATCCTTATTTAACTTTTGCAGCAATGTTAATGGCTGGCCTAGATGGAATTAAAAATAAAATTCATCCAGGAGAGTCTTTCGATAAAGATTTGTATGAACTGCCACCTGAAGAAGTTAAATCTATTCCAACTGTTTGTGGATCTTTACGAGAAGCTATGGAAAGCTTAGATAAAGATAGAGAGTTTTTAACTCAAGGTAATGTTTTTACCGATGATCAAATTGATGCTTATATCGCGTTGAAGTTTGAGGAAATTCACAAATTTGAACATGCACCTCACCCGGTCGAGTTTGAGATGTATTACAGTAGTTAAAAAAATTACTGTCTAGTTGTTGCAATAGTATCTTTATTAACGCCCTTTTTGACTACATAATCCTGAGTGCCATTAGCACCAGTCTCTACTTCCTTACGTAGATCCTTAAAAAAAGTTTTTTCTTTTAAAGAATTTTTAAGGCCTTTAACAAGATTTTTAAATTCAAATTTATTCATACCAATATTATACACTAGATATGCATTTTAAGCAATACTGGTATGCAACTTATGGGATACTAGTAATTAACCTATTTTAAAGGATTCTCCGCAGCCACAACGCTCTGTTTCGTTTGGATTATTAAATACAAAGGTTGATGAAAAATCCTCTTTTTTATAATCCATTTCAGTACCTAATAAATACATAACGGCTGCTGAATCTATAAATACTTTTACTCCTTTATCTTCAATAACTTCATCATGAGGATTAATTTCTTTTGAATATTCCATCACATATGTCATGCCCGCGCATCCACCAGATTTCACTGAAACTCTTACCCCTAAAGCATCTTTTTCAGCATCTGACATAATCTCTTTAATCCTATTAGCAGCATTATCACTTAATTTAATTATAGGAGTCATTATAAATTTAATTCTAATTTAGCTGCATCTGACATCATATCTTTTGTCCAAGGTGGGTCCCAAACTAATTGAATATCAACTTGATTAATTCCCTCTACTTGCATTGCACCTTCTTTTACTTCCTCAGGTAAACTTTCTGCAACCGGACAATTAGGTGAAGTTAATGTCATTTTTATTTCAGCTTTATTACCTGTTACTTGAATATCATAAATTAAACCAAGTTCATAAATATTTACAGGTAACTCAGGATCATAGATTTTTTTCATTTCTTCTATTATTTTATTTTTAATTTCCATAATAATTAATCTTCAGTACTTACTTGCTTACCATCATTTTCCATTGCTGAAACTAGAGTATGCCATGATAAAGTAGCACATTTTACTCTCATGGGATATTGTTTAACTCCTGAGAGACACATCAATTTTGTTTTATCATCCTCTTTCAAAATTTTATTTTTGAGCTCTGGATTTTCTTTTATCATTCCTAAAAAATCCTCAATAATTTCTTTAGCTTCATTATCACTTTTGCCTTTTATCAAATCAGTCATTATTGAAGCTGACGCCATTGATATTGCACATCCACTACCTTCAAAAGAAATATCTTCTACTTTTCTTTGATCATTTAATTTTAAATATACATGCACATTATCTCCACATAATGGATTATTTCCTTTTGCATCCTTGTTAAAATTTTCTGTTTTTCCCAAGTTTCTTGGATTCTTCCCGTGCTCTAAAATAATTTCTTGATATAATTCTTTTAAATTCATTTTAAATCAAAAATTTTTTTACAGTTATTAATTCCTTCATTTAATTTATCTAAATCATCTTTAGTGTTATAAACACCTAAGGATGCTCTTGCACTTGCAGATATTCCCAATTTGTCATGAAGTATTTGACAGCAATGATGTCCTGCTCTTATAGCTACTCCAGTTTCATCTAAAATAGTTGCAATATCGTGTGGATGAACTCCTTCAACAGTAAAAGATAATACACCACCTCTCTCTTTAGGATTTCCAATTAGTTTCACTGAATTGTTCTTTTTTAAAATTTCTTGACCGTATTCTATAAGTGCTTTTTCATGCTTAATTATATTCTCAATTCCAATACTTTCTAAAAATTTGATTGATTGATCAAATGCAATTACTTGTGCCGTAGCCATTGTTCCAGCCTCATACTTATTTGGAAGTTCACCATAAGAAATTCTATCTTTTTTTACCTCATTTATCATTCCTCCCCCTCCTTGGTATGGTGGAAGCTGTTCTAACCATTTCTTTTTTCCATACAAAACTCCAAGTCCAGTTGGTCCATACATCTTATGACATGAAATTGCATAAAAATCACAACCCAAGTCCTGCATATCTAATTTTAAATGTGGTCCTCCCTGACAACCATCTACTACAACAACAATACCTTTTGAATGTGCTAGTTGAGTAATCTCTTTAATTGGTAAAACTGCACCAGTAACATTAGATAGATGAGTTATTGCTATAACTTTGGTCTTATTTGTAATTTCTTTCTCAATATTTTCAATTG
>CACOJM010000009.1 GCA_902627565.1 uncultured Pelagibacteraceae bacterium | reverse complement strand
AGGATGGGTGCTGACGTGACAGGAATCGATGCATCAGAAAAGAATATTAATGTTGCAAAATTACATGCTAAAAAAAATGAACTTAAAATTAAATATTATAGTTCATCTCCTGAAAATTTTAGAACTGATGATAAATTTGACGTAATATTAAACATGGAAATCATCGAACATGTAGATGATGTTGATTTTTTCTTAAAATCCTGTGCAAAATTATTAAAAAAGAACGGCATAATGTTCGTAGCAACATTAAACAAAACTTTGAAATCTTATTTATTTGCTATCATAGGAGCAGAATATGTATTGGGATGGCTGCCTATAGGAACACATGAATGGGAAAAATTTATAAAACCTGAGGAATTAATTAATCTTACAAAAAAATGCGATTTAATCTTAAATGATCTTAAAGGGGTAAAATTTAATCTTCTTTTAAATGAATGGAAATTGAGCACTGACCAATCAGTTAACTATATTGCAAAATTTATTAAGACCTAACTATTTTTATCTTCTATCCAGGGTATCAAACCTGTGTCAATTCCTTCTTCTTTAAGTTCTCTGATCTCTTCTTTTGAAGCAATCCCATAAATTCCCTTATCTTTTTTTTTACTTTTGTAATGAATAGATCTTGCTTCGTAAGCAAAATTTTTTCCAACGTATTCAAAATTTTTCTTTATAAAATTTTGATAATCTCTAATTTTTTTATTAATTTCTTTTGTTTTTGATATATTTTTATCAGAACTCTCTGTTTTGAATTTATTAATTAGTTTAGGGGCCATTAAGGTTTTTTCTACATCGTTAGATCCACAATTATGACAATTTAAATAATTTTTTTTTTTAAGCTTTTCATACTCTTTTGATGAAGCAAACCAGCTATCGAAAGATAATTCACAATTTTTACAACTGAGTTTATATTTAATCATAATACATATTTAGTGACTAATAGTATCAATTTCAACAGGTTAGCTTCTATAATCAGAATTAATCTCAAGATATTTTTTAGTTAAATCCATAGTATATGCTGTAAATTTTTTTGATCCATTAGAAATATTAACATTAATCTCTATATTGTCACTTTTCATATAACTTGAAACTTCGGACTCACTATAATTAGAAAAGAGTTTACCATTTTGCACAATATAGATGTTACCAAATCTTATTGATAGTTTATCAAGGTTTAAAATTACACCTGATTTTCCAATTGCCATAACTACCCTTCCCCAATTCGGATCTTCTCCAGCAATTGCAGTTTTGACAAGTGGTGAATTAGCAATAGAAAAGGCTATTTTTTTTGCATCATTTTCATTTTTACAATTTTCAACATTAATAGTAATAAATTTTGATGCTCCTTCGCCATCAGCTACAACTCTCTTTGCCAAATTTAATAAAACATTATTTAGAGCAATTTCAAAATCTTTAATCTTATCATCGTTTATATTGGTTATTTTTGAATGTTTTGCTTTACCAGTTGAAAAAATACAAACCATATCATTTGTACTGGTGTCTCCATCACATGTAATTGCATTAAATGTTGTAGCAATATTTTTTTTAAGTAATTTCTTTAATATATCATTTGAAAGATCTGCATCTGTAAAAATATAAGCTAAAGTTGTTGCCATGTTAGGCTGTATCATCCCGGATCCCTTAGTAATTCCAAAAATTTTTATTTCTGTATTACCTATTTGGCAAATTTCCATAGCCATTTTAGGCTGAGTATCTGTTGTCATGATACCCAAGGCTGCTTTCATCCAAATATATTTATTCTGGGTATACTTGATCTTTTCAATTAATTCAGGAATCTTTCCTCTGATTTTATCTTCAGGAAAGGTCTCTCCAATAGTTCCTGTACAGCCAAAAATAATTTCCTTAGGTTTAATTTTTTTTGGATTTTCCTCATCCTCAATTTGCTTTTCATTTAACTTTTGACAAAGAATTTCAGCAATTTTCTCCAAGCTTTTGTAGCCCTGCTTGCCAGTAAAACAATTTGCATTTCTCGCATTTACTAATAATGAATGAATTTTTTTGGGCTTTTGATTCAAATTCCATTTTATGTTCTCTGATATAACTTTTGATTGTGTATAAACTGATGCATAATTTGCACCATCTCTAAAATAAAATAATACTAAATCATCTCTAGTATTTTTGTATAAATTTGCTGATACACTTGATATCGACAAACCATCAATATGATCTAAATCTTGAAATTCCTTCATTCTCTTGTTTTTTGATTTAGAAACTAAAAAATTGGATAAATTTAAGCCCATAGTATTTAAAATATTTATTTGATAATTATATTAAAGGATATAAGTAAATAATAAATCAAAAACTGATGCTAAATCCTTTAAACTTTATTTCAAAATTTATAAAATCAAGCAACCAAAGAGAGCTCGAAAGGCTTAATAAAATTGTTCAAAAAGTAAACTCTTTAGAGGTTGTATTTGCTAAACTTAATGATAATGACTTTCCGAAAAAGACATTGGAGTTTAAAAAGAGACTAAAAGATGGTGAAGACATAAACCAAATACTTCCTGAAGCTTTCGCACTTATTAGAGAAGCATCAAAAAGAGTTAGAAATGAGAGACATTTTGATGTTCAAATTATTGGAGGGATAGTTCTACATGAGTCTAAGATAGCTGAAATGAAAACTGGTGAAGGAAAAACTTTAACTATTACTTTAGCAGCATATCTAAACGCACTTTATGAAAAAGGTGTTCATGTTGTAACTGTTAATGATTATTTAGCTAAAAGAGACGCAATTGAAATGGGGGAGATTTATAATTTTTTAGGAATGAAATCTGGTTTCATAAACAATTATCAAGACGATAATGAAAGGAAAAATAATTATAACTTTGACATAACTTATGCAACAAACAGCGAGCTGGGTTTTGATTATTTGAGAGATAATATGAAATTTTCTAGAGAAGAAATGGTTCAAAGAGAACATTTTTTTTCCATAGTCGATGAAATAGATTCTTGTTTAATAGATGAAGCAAGAACACCTTTAATAATCTCAGGTGCTGCCGAGGATAAAACCGATCAATATCTGGCTATAGATAAATTAGTAAAACAATTAAAAAACATAGACTACGAAATAGACGAGAAAGATAAAAATATCATGTTAACAAATGAAGGGATCAATAATGTGGAAAAAATCTTTTCTAACGCAGGTATTTTAAAGAATAATAATTTCTATGATCCTGAAAATTTAAATTTAGTTCATCATGTAAATCAGGCTCTAAGAGCAAATCATTTATTTCAAAAAGGTAAAGATTATATAGTGAAGGATAATTCCCTAAAGATAATAGACGAACTTACTGGAAGAATACTTGAGGGTAGAAGATTTGGAGATGGACTACATCAAGCTCTAGAGGCCAAAGAGAGAATAGAGGTTCATTCCGAAAATCAAACTCTAGCATCAATTACTTATCAGAATTACTTTAAACTTTATAAAAAAATATCTGGATGTACAGGAACAGCAGTAACAGAATCTGAAGAATTTTTTGAAATCTATAATTTACCAGTTGTTGTAATTCCAACTAATCAAAAAATGATTAGAAAGGATTACAATGATCAAATCTTTAGAACAGAAAGTGAAAAAAATAATGCGATAGTAGATAAAATAAAAGATTGCCATAAAAGTGGGCAACCATTATTAATTTTTACATCTAGCATAAATAAATCAGAAATTTATTCTAGGCTTTTGGATAAAGAAAAAATTAAACATGTTGTTTTGAATGCAAAAAATCATGAGAGTGAAGCAGAAATTATAGCGAATGCTGGAAAAGAAGGTTCTGTAATAATAACAACGAGTATTTCAGGAAGAGGAGTTGACATTCAGCTTGGTGGAAAAAAAGGCTCATTATCTTTAGAAAAATTAACTAAAGATAAACAAAATGTTAAATCTTTAGGTGGTTTATTTGTAATTGGCACTGAGAGAATGGAGTCCAGGAGAGTCGACAATCAAGCAAGAGGTAGAGCGGGTCGTCAAGGAGATGAGGGAAGCTCAATTTTTTATGTAAGTTTGGAGGATGATTTAATGAGAATTTTTGGTTCAGAGTCAATGAACAATATGCTTGAAAAACTTGGATTACGTGATGGAGAAAGTATTGATCATCCTTGGATTAACAAAGCTTTAGAAAGAGCACAACAAAAAGTTGAGGCTAGAAATTTCGACATTCGAAAAACATTAATAAAATTTGACAATGTTTTGAATGATCAAAGACATGTAATTTTTTCTCAAAGAAAAGAGGCAATGGACAGTGACCAGATCTTTAATTATTCGAATAATTTTTTAGATGAAATAAAGGAAGATCTAATAAATCTTAAAATACAGAAAAAAACAAATCTAAAAAATTTGGATTTTGATAATAAAATTAAAATTTTAATGGGTAAAAATCTGACCGAAGACGAGTTAAAAAAATTGATTAATGATAGTGATGAAAACTTAAAAGATAAAATTTCTAAGAAGTTTAATGAAACTCGTGATGATCGAATAAAGCTTTTAGGTGAAAATCAGTCTAAAGAAATAGAGAAAAGAATATTTCTACAGACAATTGACATTAATTGGAAATCTCATATTCAATATTTAGAGCAGTTAAGACAAGTTATTGGATTAAGATCTTATGGCCAGAGAGATCCTTTAATAGAGTATAAAAAAGAGGCTTTTACACTTTTCGAAGAATTACTTTATAAACTCAAACAAGACTATATAACAGTTTTGTTAAATCTTAAGTTTGTAGAATCTCCAAAAGATACTATTGAAGAAAATAAAAATGATAAATCTAAGTTTAAAGATTTAAATAAAAAAGTAAGCAGAAACGAACCTTGTCCTTGTGGCTCAGGTAAAAAATTTAAGAAATGCTGCGGCAGTTTATAAAAAAGTAAAAAGTAAAACCAAAATAGTTACGATAATTGTTGTTGCAATAATCAATTTTCTAGATTTTGCAATTTCGTAAATCTTGTAACTTGGCGCAGATAGTGAACTTAAATCTTCTGGGTTAGTAATAAAACCTTTATTTCTTCCTATCTTTAAAAATTTATTTTTTCTATTATTAAAAATTTCATCAGATGACATATCTTTAAATTGGTCAAGGTTTTTTATTAATGACTCTCTAATATTTTCAAGTATTAAATCTTTATCTCTATGCGCACCTCCGAGAGGCTCGGCGATTATTTCATCTACAATTTCCAATTCTAATAAATCTTTTGCTGAAAGTTTCATTGCTTTAGCTGCATCTAACATTTTTTTTGGATCTCTCCATAAGATAGTCGCACATCCCTCAGGAGAAATAACAGAATAAATTGCATTCTCTAACATTAAAACTTTACTTGAAGAGGCTAATGCAATGGCACCACCTGAACCTCCTTCACCAATAATTATCGCAATAGTTGGAACATTTAATTTCATGCAGCATTCAATTGATTTTGCAATCGCTTCTGCTTGCCCCCTTTCTTCTGCACCAACTCCAGGATAAGCTCCAGGGGTATCTATAAATGAAATGATTGGGATATTAAATCTATTTGCAAGCTCCATTAAACGAATTGTTTTTCTATATCCCTCTGGTCTCATCATTCCAAAATTTCTTTTAATTCGACTATCTAAATCCTCCCCTTTCTCTTGACCGATAACTAATACTGATTGTCCGTTAAATTTTGCAAATCCGGTTAAAACAGATTTATCTTCACCGTAATATCTATCACCTGACAAAGGGATAAAATCGTTAAATAAATTATCAATAAAAAATTTTGATTTGGGTCTATCTTCATGACGAGCAACCATCGTTGTCTGCCAAGGGTCTAAATTTGAATATATATTTTCTAACTTATCATTAAGTTCTTTTTGAGTTTGTGATATTTTTTGTGTATCAACTTCTGAAAGCCCGCTTTGATTATATGGATCTTTAAGTTTTTCTAATTCAATCTCAAGGTCTTTTATTTCTGTTTCAAAATTTAAGTAATTTTTCATTTTATATAAATATGAAATAACTATGAAAAATGACAACAAAATGTCAATGCTTCACTAAATTATTTGACTTCATTTTATCGGAGTTTTAGAAAAGATATAATGAAAAAAAATTATGTAGAATTGAATAATCTTAAAATATCAAGTGAATTGTTAGAATTCGTCAATAATGAAGTTTTAAAAGATACAGATATTTCAACAAAAAAGTTTTGGACTGATTTTGATAAGGTTGTCCATGAGCTTGCTCCAAAAAATAAAAATCTTTTAAATAAAAGGCAAGATCTACAAAAAAAAATCGATAATTGGCATATCAAAAATAAGGGTCAGGAATTTAATTTTGAAGAATATAAGCAATTTTTATTAGATATTGAATATTTAAAAAATGAGGGATCTGATTTTAAAATAGAAACTAAAAATGTTGATGAAGAAATTACAAGTATAGCAGGCCCACAATTAGTGGTGCCTATTATGAATGCAAGGTATGCCTTGAATGCTGCGAATGCAAGATGGATGAGCTTATACGATAGTCTTTATGGTACAGATGTAATTGAACAGTCTGAAGACAGTGTTTCTGAAAGATATGACCCACTTAGAGGTGAAATGGTCATAAAATATGGGAGAGATTTTTTAGATAAATATTTTTCATTAACTGGCTTAAGTTGGAATAAAATTACAAGTTTTGCTGTGAAAAATGGAAAATTAAAAATTTTAAAAGGTGCTGATATATTTGATTTGGAAGACAAAGACAAATTTGTTGGGCACAGAGGCGAGAGTGATAATCCATCAGCAATTATTTTAAAAAATAATAATTTACATATTGAAATTTTAAAAGACTCTCGAGCATTTGCAGCTCAACAAGATCATGCTGGTATTAGTGACATAATTATTGAGTCTGCAGTATCAACAATTTGTGATAACGAGGATAGCGTTGCTGCAGTAGATGCTGCAGATAAAATTATCTGTTATAGAAATTGGTTGGGCCTTATGAAGGGAGACTTAAAATCAAAATTTGAAAAAGAAGGTAAACTTTTGGAAAGAAAACTAAATCCAGACAGAAGTTATATATCAAAAGATGGTATTGGATTAAAGCTACATGGTAGAAGTTTGTTACTAATAAGAAATGTTGGTCATCTAATGACAAATTCCTCTATTATTTTAAAAGATGGTTCTGAAGTACCTGAGGGAATAATGGATGCTTTTATAACAACTGCTGCTGCTCTACATGATTTAAAAAGAAAAAAGAATTCTAGAACTGGATCTGTTTATATTGTTAAACCAAAAATGCATGGACCTGAGGAAACAGAATTTACAGATTTAATTTTTACAAAAGTTGAGCAAACTTTAGGTTTAGAAAAATATACTTGTAAAATTGGCATTATGGATGAAGAAAGAAGAACTTCAGCAAATTTAAAAGAATGTATAAGAACACTTAAAAATAGAGTATTTTTCATTAACACAGGTTTTTTAGACCGCACTGGTGATGAAATGCATACATCAATGGAGGCTGGACCCATGATTAAAAAAGGTGATATGAAATCATCAACATGGATTTCAGCATATGAAAATAATAATGTAGACATAGGTCTTAGCTGTGGGTTTTCTGGTAATGCTCAAATTGGCAAAGGTATGTGGGCAGCTCCAGATATGATGAAACAAATGACGATTGAAAAGATTGGTCATTTAAAAGCTGGGGCTAATTGTGCTTGGGTACCATCTCCAACAGCAGCGGCTTTACATGCTCTTCATTATCATGAAATAGACATATTCAATGAACAAAAAAGAATTATCGACAGAGAAAAAGCAAAGTTGAATGATCTTTTAACAATACCAACTGCCGATAGACCAAACTGGTCAGTTGACGAAATAAATTCTGAAATTTCTAACTCAGCTCAGACTATTTTGGGATATGTCGTTAGATGGATTGACCAAGGAGTTGGTTGTTCTAAAGTTCCAGATATAAATAATATCGGGTTAATGGAAGATAGAGCAACACTTAGAATTTCATCTCAACACATAGCAAACTGGATACATCACGGTATAACCACAAAAATTCAGGTCACAGAAATTTTGAAATCTATGGCAAAAATAGTTGATAAACAAAATGATGGGGATAAAAATTATGTTAAAATGAGCGATGATTTTGGAAAATCAATTGCATTTAAAACTGCATGTGATTTGATTTTTAAAGGTAAAGAACAACCATCCGGATATACTGAGCCTCTATTGCATGAAAATAGGATTAATAAGAAAGCTAGCCAGAATTAGTGTTTATTTTGGATCTATTTTTAAAAGCTGAAAATAATGTTCCATCATCTAAACTTTCAATTTCTCCACCTACAGGCAATCCTTGTGCTAGCTTAGTTACTTTTACTTTTAAATTCTTTAAACTATCTTGAATGTAATAAGCTGTAGTTTGTCCTTCTACAGTTGCGCTTGTGGCTAGAATTACTTCATCAATATTATCTCTTTTAACTCTTTCTACTAAGGAATTAATTAATAAATCCTCTTTTCTTTGGCCTACAGATGATATTGTTCCCCCAAGAATATGAAAATATCCCTTAAAAATATTTGAATTTTCAATCGACCATTGATCTGCAATATCCTCTACAACACAAATCTTATTAAATTTTTCTTTTATATTTTCACAATTTGAGCACCCATTTAAATTTGATTTTAAAGATCCACAAGATTTACATCTAGTTACGTTTTTATAAATTTGTGCTAGAGAGCTAGCCATAGGCTTTATAAGCTCATCTCTGTTGTTAATAAGTTTTAAAACAATACGTTTTGCAGATTTAGGACCAAGTCCTGGTAATTTTGAAATTATCTTTATTAATTCATCGATCTCATTGATATTTTGCATTTTTTAGAGTGGCCACTTAAAACCTGGTATTCCAAAACCGCCGGTAGCTTTGGAAATTTCCTCTGATGTTTTGTTTTTTAATTGTACTTTTGCGTTATTGTGTGCAGCGACTATTAAATCTTCAACTATTAATTTATCCTCCTTTAAAATTTCATTCGAAATTTCTATTTTTAACATCTGTCCTTCACCATCTAAAATTACCTTTACAGAATTAGCACCTGACAAACCCTCAACTCTTAGTTTCTTTATATTCTCTTGACTCTCTTTCATTTTAGATTCTAACTCTTTTGCTTTATCTAATATTTTTGTGAAATCAGTCATTTAATCATCCTTAGTAGTATTTGAAACAACATCAATTAATTTTGCATCAGAAATTTTATTCAAAACTTTTTTATACAATTCGGTTTTTTTTACATCATTGATAAGGTCAGTTTTTTTTTTTTCATTTTTATCTTTAATTGACATTTCACCTTTTGTCTTGCTGAAAGAAATAATCCATCTTTCACCAGTCCACTCAAATAGTTTAGAAGACAAATCCTTCACAAAATTTTTATCTAGATTGTAATTAAAAGAAATTTCAATTCTATTTTTTTCAAAATTTACTAAACTAACATTTTTTTCAAGATCATATTTGAGTTTCATCTCTCTTTTTAAATTACAAATTTCAATTAGATCATCTAATGAATAAATCAAATTTTTTTTTTCTTCTTTAGATTCTTTTTGAATTTCAGGTTTTGTTTTTTTTTCCTGAGTAATATTTTTTATTTGACTAATTGCATCATTTTTTAATTCTAAACTAACTTTACTTTGGGGGTCATCTACTTTTTTATAATTTTTTATTTCAAAATCCTTGGTTTTTGATGAGCTTAAATAAATTAGTCTTATTAAAAACATTTCAATAGACAAATTTTGATTTGAAACAATATCTAACTCATCAATTGTCTTAATAGTAAATTGCCAAAATAATATTAATATTTGAGGGTCTATTTCTTTAGATATTTCTTTTATCTTATTAAACTCATCATCATTTAAGGAAAAATTTGCACTCTCAAGTGTCAAAGAATTAATATTTTTAAAATAATACAAAATTTCTAAAAAGTCATTTATAAATACTTTTGGCTCTACACCTTGATCATAAATTTTTCTGTAACTTTCTACCACTTCCTTTTCATCTCCTTTTAAAATTAATTTAAATAAATCAATAATTTTTGACTTGTCAAAATAACCAAAAATTTTTTGAGCTGCTTTTAAATCTAACTCAATTTTTTTATCTAAACTTAACAAAGCTCTATCAAGTAAAGATAGGGCGTCTCTGACTGACCCCTCTGATATTTTTACAATCAACTTTAATGCTTCATCTGAAATATTGCCATTTTCTTTATTCTTAATTTTTTTAATAAACATTAGTAATTCTGAGGATCTTACTCTAGATAAATCAAATCTTTGACATCTAGACAAAATAGTTACAGGGACTTTTTTTATTTCTGTAGTTGCTAAAATAAATTTTAAATACTTTGGTGGCTCTTCTAAAATTTTTAATAATGCATTGAATGCACTAGATGATATTTGATGAACCTCATCAATTATAAAAATCTTATATTTTGACGAAGTTGGTGCATATCTTGAAAATTCGATTAAATCTCTAATATCATTAATTGAAGTCTTATCAGCACCATTTAACTCAAGTACATCCATATGACTTGAATTGGAGATAGCTTCACAATTATCGCAAAGACTATTTTTACATAAATCATCAATGCCATTTTTACAATTTAAAGATTTTGCAACTATTCTTGCAATTGTCGTCTTACCCACACCACGTATACCAGTAAAAAGATATGCATTAGGAATTTTATCAGATTTAATAGAATTAGTAATTGTTTCGGCTACAATTTCTTGTCCAATCAGCTCACTGAAATTAGTTGGCCTATATTTTAAAGCAAGGACTTTAGAAGTTTTATTCATAAAATATTTTAGGAGACTAGACCCGTTTAACTGTCATTACGACTGCTTCCGTTAGGACCTGGTCGGGTTCATGCAGTAAACGCCCTAGCCTCCATTACTATTATAGCAGTAATATTTTCTATTCTACAATATAAAGATTAATATTTATTTTTCTCTTATTTTGTCAGCCTCAAAAACACCTAGGACGTGAAAATCCTCACAATGTAATCCTAATTCTTCTAAAGATTTTTTAACTTTTGGATCTTCAATGTGACCATCCAGATCACATAAAAAAAAGAATGACTCAAATGAATTTTTTTCAGGATAACTTTGCAATTTTGTTAGATTAACACCATTAATTGCAAAACCACCTAGTGATTGGTATAATGCTGCAGGTTTACTTTTTAGCTTAAATAAAAAAGAAGTTATATATTTTTTATTTTCAAATTCTGGTTGCAAAATATTTTTTCCCATTATCAAAAATCTTGTAAGATTACCTTTTTCATTTTCAATATTTCTTTTAACAATATTCAATTCGTAAGTTTTCGCGCTTAGAGATGATGCAATTGCAGCATTTTCTTTATTCTTAGTTTTTGAGACCATTTCAGCTGATCCAGCAGTGTCTGCTCTAACATGCTCAATCAAGTTATTAGATTTTATGAAATTAGAGCACTGAGATAAGGCTTGAGAATGAGAATAAACATTTTTGATATCTGAGATTTTTGTACCTGGAATAGCTAAAAGATTGTGTTCAATTTTTTGAAAATATTCAGAATAAATATTTAATCTATATTTGAATATTAAATATTCTATTCCTATATTTCCAGTGATTCTATTTGACTCCGGGATAATTATTTTTGAATTAGGGTCTTTAGAAGCACTCAGAAAACATTCATCAAAAGTTTTACAAGGTATAATTTCTGCTCTTGGATCAATTGATAACGCTGCTAAATGTGAATATGCACCAAAGGTTCCTTGAAAATAAATTTTACTCATTTGACTTTATATTCCATTATTTTTTTTATAGCCACTAAATCCTCTTCTGTGTCAACTCCAATGGATGTTGATTTAGCTAAAGCTACATTAATCTTAATTCCATTATCTAGAGCTCTAAGTTGTTCAAGATTACTTTCAACTTCATTTGGGGTTCGCCTTAAAGATACAAATTTGTTCAATGTATAAGCAGTATAACAATAAATACCTAAATGATGATAAATATTTTTATTTTTATCTATAATTTTTCTTGAAAAATTCTCTACCTCTGGAAAATTTAGGTCATTAAGTGTTTCTGAAGTTATTAACTTTACGATATTAAGATTATTGAATATTTTTTTATCTTGTATTATAGATGCTAATGTTCCAAGTTGAGATCTAGTTTTGATCATTTGCTTATTTAAAATTCTTATATCTTCGACGTTCATTAAAGGCTCATCTCCTTGCAGGTTCATAATCAAATCAATCTTTGAAATATTAAGTTTTTGAAATGCCTCGTAAATTCTATCTGTTCCCGTCTTATGTTTATTACTTGTAAGAATTGCATTCCCACCATTTTTTTTAACATCATCTACTATCTCTTGATCTTCAGCAGCAACAATAACTTCTCCGATATTGGCCTTTTCAGCTCTCTTAAAAACATGAGAAATCATTGACAAACCGTTAATCTTTAATAATGGTTTTCCTGGTAATCTTGAAGCTGATAATCTTGATGGAATTATAACTAATGTTTTCATTGGTTTTTTTTATTCATGCTAACAATATAAATAGAGACAAAATTATCCATTAAAATATATAAGCAACTTTTAATTTATAATGTTATACGTTTAAAATAATTTTTATAAAATGGATTCTTTTGAAATAAATAAAATAGTTGCAGCCATACTTTTAGTAGCTCTTTTGGTAATAGGTATAGGAAAACTATCAAATATAATTTTTTATGTAGAAAAGCCAAAAACACCTGGTTATTCTGTAGAAATAGAGAAAGCGGTTGCTACTGACACACAATTGAAAACGGAGGCAGCTGTGGAAAAAATCGATATATCAGCTTTAATGGCAATGGGAGATCTTACTACGGGAGAGAAAGTTTTTAAAAAATGTGCTGCTTGCCATTCAATTGTAAAAGGGGGTAAAAATAATATTGGTCCAGCACTTTACAATGTTGTTGGCAGAAAAATTGGTAAGGTAAATGATTACAAATATTCTAAAGCACTTTCTGAGTACGGAAAAGAATGGACTTTTGAGGAATTAAATGGATATCTTATTAAACCAGCTAAATGGATAAAAGGTACAAAAATGGCTTTCGCTGGTTTAAGAAAAGAGAAAGATAGAGCTTCAGTAATTTTATATTTGAATAAGAATTCAGATAATCCATTAACACTACCGTAATCTTCCAAGACAATAAAGTAATATAGATTTTTGAACATGAACTCTATTAACAGCTTGTTGCCAAACTTTCGACTGTTTACTCCCAAAAACAGTTTCATCAACCTCAGTTCCTCTTGGAAGGCAATGCAAAAATATAGCTTTAGGACATAGTTTCATTAGATTATTGGTAATTTTAAAATTTTTGAAGTCTCGCAATTTTTTATTTTTATTAACTTTATCATTCAAAGATATTACTTTGTCTGAAAAGATAACATCAGATCCACTAACAGCCTTTTTTGGATCGTTATATATAACGATTTTATTTTTATTATTTTTAATATAACTCATAATTTTTTGATTTGGCAGATAATTTTTTGGACAACCAATATTTAATTTAAACGAGAACTTTATCGATGCAGCAATTAAAGAATTTAAAACATTGTTGGAATCTCCTATCCAGGTTATCTGTAACTTTGAGATTTGTTTTTTTTTAATTTCCTCAACTGTAAAAATATCAGATAAAATTTGGGTAGGGTGAGATGAGGGACTCAAACCATTTATAATAGGAATTGATAAGAATTTTTTAAATTCCTCTAACTTTTTATCACTATTGGTTCTTAGCATAAAAATATTTCCAAAGTTAGATAATATCTTAGCAGTATCCTCAATACTCTCACCACCATTTGACAAATGTAACTCATCTGGTCTAAGTGTCAAAACATTACCGCCAAGTTGTCTTATAGCTAAAAAAAAACTTAATCTTGTTCTCAAACTTGATTTTTCAAACATCTGAATCAATAATTTTCCTTTTAATGGGGCATCTTTATCTATCTCAAGTTTATCAAGTTTTTTTCTTGCGGACTTTCTTTTTTTAGCATCATTAATAATTTTTCTTAGATCTTTGCTAGAAATATCTTTTAAATTTATAAAATCTTTCATTCTAATTAAGTTCTGTACAAACTTTATTGATAATCTTTAAAGCTAAATCTAGTTCTTTTTTTTTTACATTTAGAGGAGGTAGAACTCGCACAACATTTTCTGCAGCTCGTATAGTTAATAGTTTGTTATCCATTAATTTCTCAATAAACTTTGTTTGATCGCTATAAAGTTTTATTCCAACTAAAAAACCTCTCCCTCTTATCTCTTTAATAATATTTGGATATTTTTCTTTTAATCGGTTTAATTTTAAAAAAAAATATTTTGATAGTTTTTTTACATTATTTAAGAATTTTTTACTTGAAACTGTATCTATTACTGAATTTCCAATAGCCATGGCTAATGGATTTCCCCCAAAAGTTGATCCATGAGTACCAGGTGTCATTCCTGATGCAACTTTTTTATTCATTAAAACCGCTCCTATTGGAAAACCTCCACCAATACCCTTTGCTATTGGAACAATATCTGGACTAATTTTTGATTGTTCAAATGCAAAAAAATTTCCACTACGACCTATTCCGCATTGGACCTCATCTAAAATTAATAATATTTTTTTTTGATTACAAATTTTTCTCAAATATTTCAAACATTTATCAGGTATTTGCTTAATACCACCCTCGCCCAAAATTGTCTCCACCATTATAGCTGCTGTATTTTTCTTAATCTTATTTCTTATATTAGGAAATCTTGGTTTTGTGTCGCAAAAATTTATATGATCAAACCCAGGAATTTTGGGCCCAAACCCTTCGGTCATTTTTTTTGATCCACTTGCATAAATGGCAGCAATTGTTCTTCCATGAAAAGAATTTTTAATGCATAAAATTCTATTTTTGTTCGGTTTTCCAATTGAATAAAAATATCTTCGAGCTACTTTTATTGCAGCTTCTGTAGCCTCTGCTCCGCTATTTTGAAATATTACGTAATCTGCAAAAGTTTTTTGACATATTTTTTTTGCTAATTTCTCTCCTTCTGGAATTTGAAAAGCGTTAGACACATGCCATAGTTTTTTTGACTGTTCTCTTATTGCTTTAACTAATTTGGGATTTGCATGACCCAAAGAATTTACTGCTATACCTTGAACAAAATCTAAATATTTAGTTCGATTAGCAGTATATAAATAACTCCCCTTACCTCTTGTAAATGAAATTTTTTTTCTATTATAATTTTTTGCTAAATAGCTCATTTTTTTTTTAATAAAACTTTGTATTAATAAAAATAATTAATACAAGTCAGGATTGAACCTCTTATTTACACCTTAAATCAAGAATTGTTGATAACTCTAAATAATTACTTGTTTAAACAAAACATATATCAGTATATTGTATATTAATAAATATAAAACACATTATATAGATATGTAAATTTTATGAGTTTGTGGACTGAAGAGCGTGTAAAAAAACTTCGAGAACTTTGGGGTAAAGGAAACACTGCAAGTCAAATAGCTGAGATTATTGGTGGTATTAGCAGAAATGCAGTTATCGGAAAAGCTCATAGATTGAATTTATCTGCAAAAATTAAAACTAGGACAGCAACAAATAACCAAAATTTTGAAAATTCTTTAGAAGAAAAAAATTCTAAATTTAAGAAAGGAAGAAGAAGTAAGTTTAAATCACTGATTATTGATAAAGATTTTGAACCTGAAAATCCAAAGCAATTAGAAGAACTTGATGAAAATTCATGTAAGTGGCCAATTGGTCATCCTGATGAGAATTCTTTTTATTTTTGTGGAAGGAGTTCCCTAAAAGATTTTTCTTACTGTAAGCTACATTTGTTATATGCTTACCAGCCTAAAGGAAAAAAAGAAGATATTATAGAAAAAGAAGAAGTTCCCGAGTTTATTGAAAAAAAAATCAAATCAGCTTAACTATTTGTTTTGTTCATCATCAGATTTATATTTGTCTGTTGAAAATTGGCCACCTTCCCTCCACATATAAGAATATTTTTTTACTTCTTCATCAAAATATTTCTTACTTGGAATACCTATATCGAAGTTTGTCTTATATTTTCCTGAAGATACATTGTCATATTTTAATAGTTTCAATTGATCGACTGTCAATAATGGTCGGGGCAATAATTGGAAAAAATTTGCGGTAAGATTTGCAATAAAAAATGGCATATTAAAAATAATTCTTTTTTTACCGATTGAATCTAAAAGTTTTTTTATTATTTCTTTAAATGTTATTACTTCTGGTCCAATACACTCTATAATATTTGGGTTTCTTTTCTTTGATATAATATCTAAAATTATTTCAGTTAAATCCGAACAATGAATTGGCATAAACTTGGTCTTTCCGGAATAATAAAGTGGAAAAATTGGTAGACGATTCAATAATGTCATAAAGTTTGTGGTAAAATTATCGTCTATTGAATAAACTATAGAAGGCCTTAAAATTGTAGCTAAAGGAAAATTGTTGAGTATATTTGCTTCACCTTCTAATTTGCTTCTAGCATATTGTGAATCGGTAGCCTCATTAATCCCTAAAGATGACAAATGAATAAATTGTTTCAGTTTATATTCTTTTGATAACTTTGCTAAAATAGATGGAAATAATGTATGTATATTTTTAAATGTGCTTCCTCTTTTACTTTCATATAAAATACCAATTAAATTAATACATATATCTGAATTTTCGAATAAATTTCTTATTTTCCTCTCATCAAATATTTTTGCCTCAACAATATCTATAAATCCTGCATTTGCTTGAGTTTTAATTATGTAGCTTTTTTGATGTATGTTTCTGGTAACAACAGTCATCTTATAGTTATTTTTTGCCAACTTCCTTATTAAATTTCTACCGATTTGACCACTTCCGCCAAAAATTAGACAATTTTTTTCTTTCATATATATATGTTTAGAAATGAATATTGATATTAAACTTCATAAAAATGATTTACCAGATGATTTAAAATTAGGCAATGTAATTGCTGTGGATGGTGAATTTATGGGTTTAGATGTTAGAAGAGACCCTTTATGTTTGATCCAAATATCCACAGGCAATTCAGATGCTCACATTATACAATTTGATAGATCAAATTATAAAGCTCCAAATTTAACTAAATTATTAATAGACGAAAAAATTACTAAAATATTTCATTATGGAAGAGCAGACTTAGCACATATAAAACATTATCTTAAAACTGAAACAAATAACATTCTTGATACAAAAATTGCTTCAAAATTAGCAAGATCATATTCTGATAACCATTCACTTAAAGCTTTGATTAAAGAATTTATAAACATTGATATTAGTAAACAATTTCAAAATTCCGATTTTGGAGGTCAACTGAATCAGGCTCAATTAAAATATTGTGCAAATGATGTTGTTTATTTGCATAAAATACACAGTGAATTAATAAAAATTTTAGAAAGGGAGAATAGAATTGAATTATATAATCAATGTCTTAAATTTTTAAAAACGCGAGTAGATCTTGATTTAGCCTTTTTTAGAGATGATATTTGGTCTCACTAAATGAAAAATAAAAATTTTATAAATACAGCAAAAAAAGTAATTGATCTTGAAATAAAATCTTTAACAAAACTAAAAAAAAATCTAAACAGTTCATTTAATTTAGCCGTCGATAAAATTGTAAATTGTCAATCAAAAATTGTACTATGTGGAGTAGGAAAAAGTGGATTGATTGCCAACAAAATAGCTGCAACTCTTTCCTCTGTTGGAACACCTTCTTTTTATTTATCGGCAGGAGACTCATCTCATGGCGATCTTGGAAGTTTAACAAAAAAAGATATTTTAATTATTATAAGTTATTCAGGTCAAACAAATGAATTAAAAAATATTATTCAATATGCTAATAGAAATAAAATTTTTCTAATCGGTATAATGGCAAAAAAAGATTCTATTTTGTATAAAGCTTCAGATATTAAATTATTAATTCCAGAGGTCACTGAGTCAGCAGGAATTGTACCTACTTCAAGCACAACTGTTCAACTAGCTTTAGGGGATGCATTGGCTATTGCGACAATGAAACAGAAAAAATTTAATCGAATTGATTTTAAAAAAATACATCCAGCTGGAACTTTGGGAGCTCAATTAAAAACTGTTGAGGATATTATGCTTACAGGAAAAAGAATTCCATTTGTTAATGAAAATTTAAAAATGAAAGATGCTTTAAAAATATTAAGTAATAAAAATCTTGGTATATTGATTGTTCAAGATAAAAAAAAATTTACTAAGGGAATAATTACTGATGGTCAAATTCGAAGATTCAATCAAAAAAATTTGAATCTACAAACAATTAAAGTAAAAAAAGTTATGACAAAAAATCCTATAAGTATTAACAAAGATGCTTTGGCTGCAAAAGCTTTGTCAATAATGAACGCCAAAAAAATTACTTCTTTGGTTGTATTTAATAAAAAAAATAAACATAAAACGATTGGCGTACTTCATGTTCATACTATTTTGCAATCAAATATATCTTAATGAATAGAAATTTGGTACTGAAGATTTTTTTTATATCTTTATCTATAATAATTATTTTTATAATTTTTACCAAATTCATGAAAAAAGAGCAGACTATTAATTCTGAAAATATCAACAAAGAGGAAGTAAAATCAAATTCAAATGTGATTCAAGATGTAAAATACTTCTCTAAAGATACTCAGGGAAATGAATATATTTTGGATGCTCTTGAGGGACAGATCGATTTATCAGACAATAAAACAATTTTTTTAACAAAAGTTAAGGCTTTAATCAAGCTAACCAATGGAAATGAAATTAATATTACGTCAGATTTTGGAAAATATAACATTAATAATTATGATACAATTTTTTCAAAAAATGTAATAATTACTTACCTGAATAATAAAATTAAAGGAAATTACCTTGATTTTTCCTTAAATAGAAATTCAATGATAATCTCTAAAGACGTTGTTTATTCAAATTTAAATAATATGCTAAGAGCAGATGTTGTTGAAATTGATATAAGAACTAAAGATACAAAAATTTTTATGTTAGAAGATAATAAAAAAGTAGATATTAAATCAATTAATTAATATGGCTATAATAAAAAAATTTAGGATCAAGTCTTTTAAAAATTTAAACACAATTATTGAGTTTAAAAATGTTTCATTATCTTATGGGAATAGATTAATCTTAGATAACATTAACTTTAAAATTAATGAGGGACAAATATTCGGAATGTTGGGTCCTAATGGTGTTGGTAAATCTACAATATTTAATTTAATTACAGGATTAATTTATCCTAAGCACGGTAAAATTTTAATTAACGGCCAAGATACGTCTCAATTTCCGGTTTATTTGAGAACTAAAAAATTTAAAGTTGGATATGTTCCTCAATACGGAGGTTATTTTAATGATATGACCTTAAATGAAAATCTTAAAGCTATAAGTGAAATTGTAATTGATAATAAAAATTTAAGACAAGAGAGAATTGATTATCTTTTGTCAAAATTTGAATTAGAGAATGTCAAAAATATTAAAGCTAAATTTTTATCTGGTGGCCAAAAAAAGAAACTTGTTATAGCGCTTTCTTTAATGAGTAATCCAAAAGTGCTGTTACTAGACGAATGTTTTGCTGCTCTAGATGTGTTAACGATTAAAATGCTACAAGAAATTATAGTAAATCTACAACAAGAAAATCAAATTACAATCTGCATATGTGACCACCAAGCTAGGGATCTTTTGGCTTGTGTTGATGTAGCAATGATTTTAAGTAATTGCAAAATTGTTGCTCAAGATACTCCTTCAAATTTAGTTAAAAATATAAATGCTAAAAATGCATATTTTGGTGAGAGTTTTAAAATTAATTAAAATTCAATGTCGGATTTTATTTCAATAAAAAAAAAAATTAAAAATTTTAATAAAGTAATTTCTGTGAGTGGAGATAAAAGTATTAGCATAAGATGGGTATTATTTTCTTCTTTAGCGAGTGGAATCTCGGAGGCAAAAAATTTACTTATGTCTGAGGATGTTATGGCTGCAATTAATTTGATAAGGAAATTAGGTATTAAAGTTAAAATAAAAAAAAACTTATGTAAAATTTATGGTAAGGGGTTTAATGGATATAAATATCAAAACAACCTTACTTTGGATGCCAAAAACTCTGGTACTTTAGGTAGACTGATTCTTGGTTTATTAATTAATTCAACAAAAAAAATTAAATTGATAGGTGATAAGAGTCTATCAAAAAGAGATTTTAAAAGAATTTCTGCACCATTAAGTAAATTTGGAGTTAAATTTAAACATAAGAATAAATTTGGTTTACCTCTTGTAATTCAAGGTACTAAAAATCCTAAACCTATTTTTTATAGAGAAAATCGAGGTTCTGCTCAATGCAAAAGTTCCATCATATTTGCAGGTATGAGAACAAAAGGTAAGACGATCGTTAAAGCAAAAAAATCTAGAAACCATACTGAACTTTTATGTAAATATTTAAAAATACCACTTAAAATCGAAAATAAAAAAAAGTTTGATTTAATTGAAATTAAAAAGGTGAACAAAATAAAATCTATTAAATATAAAATTCCATCAGATATCAGCTCAGCAGCATTTTTTATAGTATTAGTAGCACTATCTAAAAAATCCAGTATCAAAATTAAAGATGTTAATATAAACCCCTCAAGAACTGGAGTGATCAAAATATTAAAAAAGATGGGGATTATTATTAATTTTGAAAATAGAAAAATTTATAAAGGGGAACCAATAGCTGATATATGTGTTAAAAGTCCAAAAGCTATAAAAAGTATTAATTGCCCTAGTAATTTGAACAGTGAAGCTATTGATGAATTCTTAATAATATTTTTAGTCGCAGCTAAAGCAAATGGTATTTCTTATTTTAAGGGACTATCTGAGTTAAATAAAAAAGAAAGTCCAAGATTAGATTGGGCGTTTAAGATACTTAAATTGATGGGTATTAAAACATTTAAAACCATTAACTCAATTAAAATAATTGGAAATCCAAAATTAGAAATTAAAAAAAATATAGTTATAAAAAACTTCCTTAAAGATCATAGAGTTTTTATGACATGTGTAATTGCTGCACTGTCATTTGGAGGGAAGTGGAAAATATATGACAAAGACTCAATTAAAACATCGTTCCCATCATTTTTAAAAATTGTATCTGATTTAAAAAAATGAAACTAAAAAGAAAAAAAATCATAAAAATTGCAATTGACTCTCCTGCTGCAGCTGGTGCGGGGACTTTAGCTAAAGCAATTTCAAAATACTATAATCTTTTCTATTTAGATACTGGAAAAATTTATAGACTAATAGCTTATTTAAAGTTGAAATTTCCATCTAAGTTTAATTTATCTTTTTTAAGAAAAAGAATTAAAAAGCTTAAGATTAAAGACTTAGAAAATAAGTCATTAATTTCTGATAAAGTTGGTTTAGAAGCCTCTATAATTTCAAAAAATACTTCAATCAGAAAACTAGTTCATTCATTTCAAATAAATTGTGCTTATAACCCCCCTAAAAAATATTATGGATCTTGTTTAGATGGAAGAGACATTACTTATAAAATCATACCAGATGCAGAATTTAAATTTTTTATAACTGCTAATATAAAAACTCGAGCTTTAAGAAGATTTAATGAGTTAAAAAAGCTAAAAAAAAAGATCGATTATAAAGAAGTGCTAAAAAGCATTAAAAAACGTGATAAAAGTGACTATAATCGAAAAATTTCACCACTAAAAAGAACGAAAGATTCGGTATTGATAAATACAACAAATTTAACTAAAAAAGCGTGTTTTTTAAAAATTAAAAAAATTATAGACAAAGAATTGCAGAAATAAATGGAAATATATAAAGATCTAAATAACCCTGATAACCAACAGTTTGAAAAACTTTTAAATAGTCAACTTTCCAAAATAAATATTGAAGAAGGTAAAATTATTGATGGTAAAATAAATAAGATAACAGATAAATATGTTTTCTTACATGTAGACGGCCTAAAATCAGAACCAGTGCTAGATATCAATGAACTTAAGACGATGGGACTTAATGAGAAGATTAAGATAGGAGAAAAAATTTCTGTTCTTTTAGAAAAACTAGAAGATAAGATGGGAGAGGTTGTTGTTTCCGCTAGTAAAGCACAAAAAATAAAAGGTTGGGATAAATTAGTTGAAGCCTATGAAAAAAATGAACCGATAATGGGAAAAATAACATCAAAATGTAAAGGTGGATGTATTGTTGAACATATCGAAACAGGTTCACTCATGTTTCTACCAGGCAGTCAAATATCAGATAAACCTTTAAAAGATATTAGTCATTTAATGAATGAACCACAAAAATTTGCATTAATTAAACTTGATAAAGTAAGGGGAAATGCGTGCGTTTCTAGGAGAGAGATAATTTCAAATTTTAAAAAAGAGGATAAGAAGTTAATCATTGAGAAATTTAAAGTAGGTGACATCATAAAAAATGCTGAAGTAAAAGGTTATAGTTCTTTTGGATGCTTCTTTAATGTTAATAATGAATTAGATGTATTAGTACATCTTCAGGAGATAAGCTATAGTAGGGTAAATCATCCTGATGAAGTTTTTAATATTGGTGAAAAGCATGATTTAAAAGTTATCTCGGTAGACATGGAAAAACTTCAAGTAGGATGCTCAGTGAAACAAATGTCACCAGATCCATTTGAACATATTGAGAATTATCAATTAAATAAAGTGTACAAGGCAAAAGTAACTAAGATAATGGATTTTGGTGCATTTTGTGAATTAGAACCTGGTTTAACTACTCTGCTTCATTCCAGCGAGCTTAGTTGGACTAAAAAAAATGTCTCTGCAAAAAAAATGTTTAAAGTTGGAGATGAAATTGACTGTATAATTACCGAAATTGATAAGGATAAAAGAAGAGTTGCAGTTTCTCATAGACTAACTCTTGAAAACCCCTTCGAACAATTTGAAAAAAAATACCCTATCGGCACAGTTGTTGATGGAGAAATTGTAAATAAAAATGAGTATTCTTTATTTGTTAAGGTTGGTGATTTAAATGTTGATGCTTTTTTACATTGTAATGATTTAACTTATTTTAATAATGGAGAAGAAGAACTATCGAAGTATAAAAAGGGCGATAAGATTAAAGTAAAAGTTCTAGAGATTAAAACTGATGATCAAAAAATTAGAGTTGGTTTTAAACAAACCCAAAAGGATCCTTTTGACTGGTTCAAGGACAAAAAGAAAAATCAAACTATTACGGTAAAAATTATATCGACAGATAATAAAGGGCTAGTTGTGAGACCTGAAGGTTGTGAAATGGATTTTGTTATTAAAAAGTCTCAAATAGCTATTAATGCAGCTGACGCAAGACCAGCTAGATTTACTGGTGGAGAAAAGATAGATTGTGCAATCGCAGATATAGATCTTGATAAGCGAAAAGTTTCGTTAAGTATGAAACTTTTAGAAGAAATAGAAAAAAGAGAAGCTTTAGAAAAATATGGCGCAGAAGGTTCAGGTAAAAACTTACCTTTTTCATCATTGTCTGAGGATCTAAAGAAAAAAGAAAAAAAAAGTGATTAAAAAGTAAAAGAATTAAATTGGGAATTGTAAAGTCAAAATTACTAAAACAAATTTCAAAAAATTATCCAAATTTCCTTAAGAAAGATCTTAATAAATTCACTGACATAATACTAAGCGAAATTAAAAATACACTAAAAAGAGGTGAAAGAGTTGAACTAAGAGGATTTGGTATGTTCTCAACACATATTCAAAAAGCAAGAATTTCAAGGAATCCAAAAACCGGGGAAAAAGTAAATACTCCTGAAAAAAAAACAATTCACTTTAAAATGGCTAAAGAGTTGTTTAAAAAAATAAACAATAATGAAGAATAAAACCATTTTTGTTGCTTGTGATACTTCAGACCTAGATAAAGTTAAAAAAATAATTAATAAAACAAGAAATAACAAAATTAAGATTATCCCAAAATTTGGATTACAATTCTTTTACTCAAAACGAGGTAGAAAATTTTTAGAAAAAATGAAATACGACTTCTGGTTAGATTTGAAAATAAATGATATTCCTCAGACTGCAATCTCTGCCTTAGATAGTTTAAAAGATTTAAAAAAATGTAAATATATTACCGTCCATGCAAGCGGTGGCCTTGAAATGCTAAAGGCAGTAAAAAAAAAGACAAAAAAAATAAATAAAAACTTAAAAGTATTAGTTGTTACAGTTCTAACAAGCCTTAATGATAAATCTCTTAAACAAATTGGACATACAAAAAAAGTAAAAAGATTGGTCTTAAAACAAGCTGCTCTAGTGAAACAATCTAATTGTGATGGAATAGTATGCTCCGCTAAAGAAGCCTTGATGGTCCGAAGAAAATATAAAAATTTTTTAATTATAACTCCTGGAATAAGATTGCCTGGAGACAATTCAGATGATCAAATGAGAATCATGACTCCTAAAGACGCATTTAAAAATAAAGTTTCTGGTATCGTTATAGGAAGATCTCTTATAAAAGGTAATATTAAGAATAATACAAAAAGACTCTTAGATCATTTAAACAAATGATTAAAGATTGCAAAATTTGCGGAATTTCAGATCCAGATATTTTAAATTTCCTTATTAATCACCCCTTGTCTCCAAGATTTATTGGTTTTATTTGCAACTACCCAAAAAGTTCAAGATATATTGAAATTAATGACCTAAAAAAATTATTAAGTGTTGACAAAAAAAAAAGTGAATTTGTTGCTGTTTTAGTAAAACCTGAAAATAAAATTTTAGAAGATATAAAAGATTTACCATTTGATTACTATCAACTATATGATTGTTCCCCTGTTGAAGTAAAAAATATTAAAGAAAAATATAAAAAAAAAATTATAACTGCCTTTACAATTAAAGAAAAAAAAGATGTCAATAACCACAAATTATTTTCTGACATAACTGATATTTATTTATTTGATAGTAAAGGTTATGAAAAAAGCGCTTCCTTTAATCACAGTCTTCTTAAAGATATAAAACTAAATAAAGAATTAATGCTCGCAGGAAATATCCAATTTAATGATAATCTTAAAAAATACGAGAAAATTGCTAATTTTATAGATTTATCTGGAGGCTTGGAAACTTCTGGATTAAAAGATAAATCCAAAATTGAAATTTTTTTAAAAAATATGAATAAAATAAAAAATGAAAATTAAAAAAAAAATACCATTGATTGACCAACATGATAAACACGGTTTCTGGGGTGGAAAATTTGGAGGAAGTTTTATTCCTGAGACACTAAAAAAACCTATAGAAGATTTAACAAAAGAATTTTCAAGATTGAGGAATAACAAAAATTTTTTAAAAAAAAGGGATTATTATTTCAAAAATTATATAGGATCACCAACATCTTTTATTAAATTAGAAAATTTATCTAATCATTTAGGTGGTGCACAGATATGGGCTAAAGTTGTATCTGAAGCCAATGGAGGTGCACACAAAATATATAACGCGACAGTTCATGCATTAATTTGTAAAGCAATGGGGAAAAAATACATAGTTGGAGATACTGGTGCTGGTTATGCTGGAAAAATGTTAAGTATGGCCGCTAAAAAATTCGGTCTTAAATGCAAAATTTTCATGGGAGCAAAGGATATTAAAAGACAAAAACCTAACTGTGATGCTATGAGAAAAAATGGAGCTGAAATAGTACCTGTATATTCTGGCAGTCAAACTTTGGTTGATGCTGTAAGTGAATGTATGAGATATTGGGTATCTAATTGCGACAGTACACATATGTGCGTAGGTAGTACTGTTGGACCAAATATTTTTGTAAAAATATGTGGATGGAGCACTGCACAGATTTCAAGAGAACTAAAAGTGCAAATTAAAAAAGAATTCAAAAAAATTCCAAATAAAGTTAAATTAGTTAATTGTGTAGGTGGTGGAAGCTCAGCTTATGGTTTTTGGAGCGAATTTATTGATTTTAATAAAAAACAAATTGAATTAATCGGTGTTGAAGCCGGTGGTCCAAAAAAATCAAAACTTCATGCTGCGCCTCTGAGTAGAAATGCTAAAATTGGGATTTTACATGGTGCTGCCTCTTATGTATGTCAAAATAATGAAGGTCAAATTAATGATACAGAATCTATAAGTGCAGGGTTAGACTACCCTGGTGTCAGCCCAATACATTGTTTTTTAAAAGACGCAAAAAGAGCTAGTTATACTTATGCTACTGATGAGGAGGCACTTAATGCTCACATAATGGTCACTAAATTTGAAAAACTCAATCCAAGTTTAGAGCCTTGTCATGCTTTTGCGGAAGCAATTAAGATTGCTCCTAAATTAAGTAAAGAAACAATTATAATTGTTAATTCTTGTGGTGATGCAAAAAAAGATCGAGATATCTTGAGAGAAAGATTAGGTAAAATTTTATGAGTTCATTAATCAATAAAGCTTTTTCCAATGCTAAAAACGAGAAAAGACCAGCTCTACTAACCTATACTGTAGCTGGAGATAATTCTAAAACTAAATCTTTAGAGATACTTAAATCTATCTCTAACTATGCCGATATTTGTGAATTGGGTTTTCCACATAACACTCCAATAGCGGATGGAGGACAAATACAAACCAGTGCCTATAGAGCAATTAAGAATGGTATTAAAATAAACGATGTATTTTCAATTGTAAAAAGTCTAAAAAAATTCAAAAAAGATAAACCAATTATTCTAATGGGTTATTACAATATGATTTATCAATATAATGAAAATAAATTTTTAAAAAAATGTAAAATTTCAAAAGTCGATGGATTAATAGTTGTTGACTTGCCTTATCCTGAAAATAAAAAACTTGCTTCAAAATGTAAAAAAAAAGGAATAAATTTTATCCAATTGGTTTCACCAACTACCTCTCAAATTAGACTAAGGAAAATTATAAAAGACTCACATGATATGGTTTATTATATAAGTATGTTATCTACGACTGGTGGAAAACTTAAGGTTTCTCCAAAAAAAATATTAAATAAATACAATAAAATTAAAAAACTTAATCCATCAAAAAATATTGTGATTGGCTTTGGGATTACGGAAAAAACAATTAAATCTCTTAAAAAAGCTGATGGTATAGTCGTAGGAAGTGCGATTTGTAAGGAAATCTCTAAATCAGTAGAAAAGAGACAAAATCCTGTCACAAATGTCAATAAAGTTGTAAAAAGATTAAAAAATAAAATTATATGAATTGGATAACAAAGATTATTAAAGCAGGTGAAAAAATTAAAACTGCTTTACATAAAAGAGCCACGAAGGAAGACATTGAAAAAAGTGACTGGACTTCATGTTGTAAAGGTCCAATATTAAAAAAAGACCTAGAGAATAATCTTTGGGTTTGTCCTGAACCTGAATGTAAAAAGCATCACAGAATAAAACCAAAACAAAGATTTGATATCTTGTTTGGAAAAAATAACTACGAAATTTTTAAAACACCAATTCCAAAAGATGATCCTTTAAATTGGACTGATTCAAAGTCTTATAAAGATAGATTAAAAAGTGCTAGAAAGAAAACTGGTATGGATTGTGGAATGATGGTTGTTAGCGGGATATTAAATAATTTTAAAGTTACAGCAGTTGCATCAGATTTTGATTTTCTAGGTGCTTCAATGGCTGCAGCAGAAGGTGAAGCTTTTTTATATGGGATACAACATGCAATAGAAAAACAAACACCATTTATTTGTGTAAGTGCAGGTGGTGGTATGCGTATGATGGAAAGTTTAATTTCTTTATCACAAATGACAAGGACTACACTTGCAATTAATGAATTAAAAAAAAATAATCTTCCTTACATAGTCTGCATCACAGACCCCACTGCTGGAGGTATCACTGCTTCTTATGCTATGTTGGGAGATATTCACATAGCTGAGCCAGGAGCTTTAATTGCCTTTGCAGGCGCTCGTGTAATCCAAGGAACTGTTAAAGAAGAATTACCTGAAGGTTTTCAAAAAAGTGAGTATGTTGAAAAAACAGGTTTTGTAGACTTAATTGTTGAAAGAAAAGATCTTGCTGAAAAAATTGGAACTTTATTATCAATATTGTTAAAGAAAAATTCTGTTATAAGCACTGAAGAAAATGAAACTTCAGAAAATTCTCAATCGCTTACAAAAGCTGCATCCTAAGGAGATTGATCTTAGTCTAGATCGTATAAAGAATCTTTGTAAAAAATTAGGTAACCCTCAAAATAAAATTAAAGTTATATCTGTAGTAGGGACGAATGGAAAACAATCTACAATTAATGCAATTTTTTCAATTTTAAAAGAAGCAAAAATAAAATGTAACGTTTATACAAGTCCGCATATACAAAGGATTAATGAAAGATTTGTTTTTAATAATTTAGAATTAAATGATAATGAATTATCAGATCTTTTTGAAGAAGTAGAAAAAGTTAATAATAATCAATTAATTACTTTTTTTGAAATTTTAACTGCTTGTTATCTACATAAAGCAGCTCAGTATCCAAATAATATAAATCTGATTGAGGCAGGATTGTTTCATAGATTTGATGCAACTAATATTTTTGAAAACAACCTTGCAAGTATAGTCACTTCAATAAGTAAAGATCATTTGGATTGGCTTCCTAAAAATAAACAAACAATTGAAAAAATTATATTTGAAAAAACTTCCTCGCTCTTAAGTTCTAATATAATTGTATCAAAACAAAATACTAAAAATACTATTGAATGTATTAAAAAAACAATTTCTAAAAATTCATCAAATAAATTATTTTTTAATGAGGATTTTAGTTATTCAAATGGAGAAAATGGTTTCTTTTATTATGAGGACAAATTTGGAGGCTTAAAACTTCCATTACCAAATATATTAGGACAATTTCAATTGGATAATATTTCAGCAGCAATTGCAACTTTAAGACAATTAAAGCTTATTATTAATGACCAAGATATAAAAAAGGGAATAGCTAAGATCAAAAGTATTGGAAGACTTCAAGAAATAAATTCTGGAAAACTAAAAAATTTAGTTAGAAATAATAAATTAATATTGGATGGTACTCATAATGAAGATGGTTCTAGAGTTTTAAATGAATATCTTCAAACTTTAGATTGTAAAAAACATTTAATTATTGGAATGATGGCTAATAAAGATCATCAAAAATTCATAAGTTATTTCAAAGATTTTTCGTCTTTAACAACTATTGATATTCCAAATCAGCCCAATGCTATAAGTGGAAAAAATTTAAGAAAAAAATTTAAAAATATTTCAAATGTAAAATATAAAAAAAGTATAAAAGAGGCTATTAAATCTGTGCCATTAAAAGAAAATGACTTATTGATAATTACTGGATCTCTATATTTGGCAGGAGAAGTGCTAAATTTAAATTAAATATTTTTTTCTAAAAACTCTTTCATATTACTTTCAGGAACACCACCAACTTTTCTATCAACTTCCACACCTTTTTTATAAACTATTACGGTTGGCACACCTCTTATTCCTGCGGCACTTCCAGTATTAATTCCACCATCTTCAATATCTGCATAATAAAAACTTGCCTTGTCTTTATACTCATCAGCAAGCTTATCCATTATCGGTTTTAAAGCTTTACACGGTCCACACCATGCAGCACTAAATTGAACTACTGAAACATCTTCATTTTTAATTTTATTATCAAAATCTTCATCTTTAAAATCTACAAGCATTAATACCTTTTATTAATAAGTTTTTTAAAGTCAACTATGCAATTTCATATTTTTTCTCTATTGACATAATAAATTCATTTATTTCATCCAATTTTTTTAATTCTAAATCATCATCTCTATTTGATGCCTGATCCCTTAAATAATCAATCTCAGTATAAGCCATATTAACTGTTTGCCATTTCTCTTTATTTTTACTTAATATTCTTCTAGCTATCTCACTTTTGATATTTCTATATAAATCTGGAGGTAAAATTTGAGGGGCTTCCTGATAAATAATTTTTTGTCCAAACCAACTACATCTTTTGTCTTGAAATTTATCTAATAATCTTAACTTATCTTCCCATGATGAACTGTGCCATGTTTTGAATAAAGCTGTATCTTTATTTGGAATAAATTTTTCGTATAAAGTTTCCTCTGGTAATAAATCCTCTTGAGTTTTAGTTTGTTCTTTTTCCTCTGCTGCCTCTCTATTAATAATTTGAATATTTTTACAAAAATTTTCATTATTTCTTACTAAATTTGCTCTCTTATTTATTGTTTCCAAATCTAAATCTGAATAAGGTTTTTGTTTTAGAGCAAATTGTTTATCCAAAACTACTGGGGCTTTATTTGTTTTTAAAACTCTCAATGCTTTTGGGCTAATTTTTTTTAATGTATCTCTTAATTGATTAACTGATAGGTTTAATAAGGGCTCCGGATCTCTTCTCAAATCCCAAAGGTATCCCCAAGATGCATATGAAGGGTGAAAACATTGATTTGGATGCAATGTGCTAACTAAATACATCATATTTCTTCCCTTCACATTTTCAAAAATTGAATATACTCCATCACTTTTTAAAATTGTTTCAACACTTGCTTTTGTTGATGTCTTTAAAAATGTTTGCCAGTTTTCTTTATGTTTGTCTCTTATAATCCTAAGAACTTTTAATGAATTTTGAGCATCTACATAAGCTGTATGGCTTGCTGAAGTATCAAAACCCTGCATTCTAGATAATGACTCTAATGCAAGACTTGGGTTTCCAGCTTCAGTAAGTTCTGTTTTTAAGGTTTCGGAGTTAAGTGTTTGAGCGGCTCTGGCTATATGTAAACCATCATGTTCGCTGTTAGGTGACGAGTGAGTAGCATAAGGATAACGATTACCTTTAAAAAAATTAAAGTGAAACATTCTTCGATCAAAATTTAAATTTGACCAGCCCATAAACATTGCTGGAGCACATTTAGAGAAAAAATTCTCAACAGCACCTAAAAAATCATAATGTGAATAATTACCTTTTGTTAACAAATCAATACTTGTTGAGTTTACAAGCAACGCCTTAGCACTAGGCACCTCACCTTCTGGCATTCGACCCCTGATATTTAATTTTCCTATCTCTTTTAAATTTTTATCAACTACAACTGCCCCTACTTCAATTATTGATCCCCAAATAGTACTATTAGTCGTTTCAGTATCGTAAATTACAAATTTATCCATATTTATTGAATTAAATTATTCATCTCGTGAAATTTTTTTAATCTCCCTAAAAATAAATTTTGATATGTTATTAATTCTGATCCTTGAATTTTAAATTCTTGGAATAAATTATCTACTGTGCAAACAAGAATAACGCACGTTGTGATATTAGAATTATACACAACATTATGTGCTAAAGAATAGGCTGCAGTTTGCAAAAACCAGTTATCTATGTATTCAGCTTTTTTTGGTTTATTAGATTGTTTAAAATCAATTATTGTCTCTTTTCCCTCAAAGACCCCCACACAATCTGCTGTACCCGCATATCTCTCTGGATAATACATTGTACATTCCACACCATATATTTCATCCAATCTATTTGTTAGGCCTTTATCAATAATTTCTTTTGCCATTTTTTTATATTGCTCATTATCTTCAAAGAAACTTAAATTTTCCCTACCTAAAAGAAAAGACTCTAAATAGCTATGCATCTGAGAACCTCTGCTACTTGCTGCTTTTGTAATAGCTTCAGCTTCTTTGTAACCGGTTCTCTCTCTCCAGTTAGCCAAAGCTGCTTTATCTTCCTCAGACTTTGTTGCATCAAGTATTGAAGTAACACTAGGTAACTTAGTTTCTCCCAAAACGTATCTTCTTATTCCATCTTCTGTTGCTCTTGAACTTGTAGGATAGTCATATTTTTTATTCCAACGCATGTGATTTCTTATAATCGGTATTATCTAAAAAAAGAAATTATTTTTTGACTTGTTTATTTCTTTCAATAAAACTCTCAACGTTCTCTGTTAGAACAGCCTTTTCAACTTGCTCGGGATCTTTTATGTTTTCTAAAGTTCTAGTAATTGATCTTGCATCTTTTCCAAAACTATCAACAACCGTCATGGCCTCTTCCAGTTTTTTTCTTAATTTATAAATATTATCAAAATGACTAGAAAATCTCGTACTTATGGTTTTTAAATGATCATAAATCTCTGTTGCGTGTTTTGAAATTTTAAGAGACTGAAAGCCCATGTGCAAGGATTGTAAATAAGCTGAAAGAGTATTAGGGCCACAAATTACTATTTTATATTTCTTCATTAATTCTTGGGTTAATAACTCTTTAGTGCTTGGATCTTGATACTCAGTTAATTCTTTATAAAGGCTTTCTGTAGGAGCATACACTATTGCAAAATTTGAAGTTTTGGGCGGAACAATATATTTTTCCATCACACTTTTTGCTTTTGCTTTAAATGCACTTGCTAATTTTGTTCTAGCATCAGCAACAGCTTTTTTATCATCTGCCTCATGTGCATCAGTAATGGCTTTAAATTTTTCTACTGGAAAATGAGAGTCTACCGGAACCAAAACATCTCCTTGTAGCTTGATTGCAAATTCTACATTTTCACTAGTATCTTCTTTCATTTTGGCATTGGTCATATATTGAGAAGCAGGTAATAAATCTTTAATTAAAGCATCCAAAGAATATTCGGCTAGAGTTCCATATTTTTTGACCCCTGCTAAAATTTTAGTAATACCTTCTTGACTTTGATTTAAAAGCTTTACTTGTTCATTAAAATTACCAACCTTCTCATCAACTTTAGTAAGTGCCTCGGTCATATCTTTTGTAACCCCAGTTGATAAAGAGTTAAACGAGGTAGACATCGAACTTAGAGATGTATTGATTGTAGAGTTTAAGCTATCTTTTAATCTTATAATTTCAGCGTTCAAATTTGCTATTTCATTAGTTTCATCAGCTCTGTTCTCTTTCTTAGATTTTATATTTAAATATAAAATAGCCAGGATTGCTCCAAACATTAAAATCAAAATTATTAATAAAATTGTGTCCATGATTCGTATCTTGTATTATAAGTGATTTTTATGGAATTATATCTTATTTTGAAAATTATTTTTGGAATAGGGTTTCTAATAGCTACTTACTTAGTAGTAAGAAATTTAGACATAATCAAAATTATTCTCATATACTTTAAAGATAAATTACTTGGAAAGTAATTTAACAAAGTTTTTTAACCCTTTTTTTTTACTATTTTTTTTAGAAGTGAAAATACAAGCTTGAGATTTTAAAATTTCTCCATCTTTTAAAACTCTAAGATTATTTGCTTTTAAAGTCTCACCACTTGAACTTATGTCTGTGATCAATTCTGCTGAACCTGTAAAAGGGTATGCCTCGGTCGCTCCCAAACTATCAATTATTCTAAATTGTGTTACGCCTTTTGAAAATAAAAAATTTCTGGTTAAATTAGCGTACTTGGTAGCAACTCTTAATCTTTTTTTCTTCTTGTCTCTAAATTCAAATGCAATTTCTTCTAAGTCAGCTATTGTTTGAACGTCGATCCAAGGATCCGGTATAGCTACAACTAAATTAGCTTTTCCAAAATTAAGTTTTTTAATAACATTAATTTTGTTTTGAGTATTTATCTCACTTTCTTTTAGTAAATCAAAACCAGAAAAACCGATGTCTAAAGAGCCATCTCCTAATCTTTCAATAATTTCTCTAGCGTGCAAATATAAAATTTTTATGTTTGATTTATTTTTTATTGAACCTATCAAATCTCTTTCGCCTCGCTCAGAAATAAGCTTTAATTTCTTTTTGGTAAAAATTTTTAAAACATCTTTTCTCAACCGTCCCTTACTAGGTATTCCTATATTTATTAAATTTTTCATACTTGATAATTTAAGTTAAGAGCTGCTCCAACTGCTGGTACTTGCTTCTTTGAACCAAGATCAGAAATTAATTTGTCATAACGACCACCATTACAACAATTGATAATTTTCGACTTTGATTTGATGTCTATCTTAAAAACTATGCCAGTATAATATTCTAATTGTCTACCAAAGGCAGTTGAGAAAACTACATTTAATTTAGATATTTTGTTTTTTGAGACAGGAAAATATTTCTGATCAACAAATAAATTTATCTTATATTTTTTAAAAAATTTATTTAACTCCCTTGCAGCTTTATTTATCGGACATTTAATTTTCAAAAACTCTTTAATAATTTTTGATGTACTACTTCCTTTACTTGCTCTCCTTGGGTCCTTAATTTTTTTATCAAACCTTTCTAAAATTTCTTTCAATGTTCTGCCTGCAACAATTGATGATTGATCATATTTTAACATTTTTAAATATCGTTTTTTATCAACCTCAACAATAGTTGGATCTACATCAGAATTTGTCTCTAATCTTTTTAATAAATCACTGAAATAATCTTCTCGCCAGAAATGTCTTGTAAGTCTCATTTTCCATCTTTTTGGTATATCTAATTTAGATATTAGAAGATTAAAAATCTCAACATTGCCAATAGTAAGAGTGCCAGTTGAGTACTTCATATTTTTAAGTGATTTAAGCGATGTATTTATTATTTCTTTGTCATCATTTTTTTCATCTTTTGATCCTATAATTTCAAAACCAACTTGATTTCGGATTATAGAGTCCTTTTTATTTTGAGATTTTCTATAAGCCTGTCCACTATAAAATATTTTTTCTTTACCCTTTAGATTGTTCTCTAAATATCTAAGACAAGAAACAATGGTAAGGTCAGGTCTTAAACATAATTCATTACCCGTCTGATCAATAAATGAAAAAATAAATTTTCTAAAACTTTCACCAGACCTTTGAACTATATGATTAGTCTCAATAACTGATGGTAATTCAATATATTTAAATCCTTTAGACTGAACTGATCTAAGGATTGTGTCAGATAAATTTTTTGATTTCATTTATTAAATTTTCTTTTGGAAATGTAATTTGGTTATTCTTCCCTTTAGCCCCAAGTAGATTTTTTAATGTTATTTTATTATCTTTAAATTCATTTTCACCACAGATAACTGCAACTGGACATTCTCTTTTGTTAGCATAAGTAAGTTGCTTACCTAGATTTTTTTTACTATCCAAAAATATTTCAGAATTAATATTATTTTTTCTCAAATTGTCTAAAATTTCGTAATAATTTTTTAAATATTTTTCATCCATTACACAAACAATAACTGGATTTTGTGTATCAACTTCTACTTGATTTAATTGCATCATCGCAAATAGTAATCTATCAACACCAATACTTACACCTGTCCCTGGAATATCTACACCCTTAAATCTTGAAATTAATTTATTATACTGTCCACCTGAACAAATACTTCCAATATCAATTTCCTTTCCCTTAATATTTTTTGCTTTAAAGTTTAAATTGGTTTCAACACAAAAACCATCATAATAATCTAGACCTCTAACTATCGTAAAATTAGTTTTTACTTGATCAGAGTAATTTCCAAAGTTTAAAACTTCAAATAATTCTTCTAATTCTTTAATCCCCTCTTGGGTAACAGGATTTTTAAAATTTTCTTTAAGTTCTTTTAAATCTTCAATCTTTAAAAAATCTAAGATTTTTGAAGCTTGATCATTATTTAAGTTTGCTCCTTTTGTTATAGCTCCACTTTTATCTTTTCTTTCTTTTTTTAATAATTCTTCAACACCCTTTAAACCAAACCCAGGTTTATCGAGTTTATCTATAGCTCTCATTACTTTGATTTGTTTATCTTTTTCAATTTTTAAATCTTCAATTAAACCTTGAATGATTTTTCTATTACTGACATTGATAGTAAACTGATCTTTTTTTAAACCACAATCTGCTAGAGTATTTGAGATCAAATTACAAAGTTCTGCGTTAGCTTGAGCTGGATTAACATTTCCAACTATATCACAATCTGCTTGAGTAAATTCCCTGAACCTAGCATTTCCAGATTTTTCGTTTCTGAATACATTTTGAATTGCATATCTTTTATATATTGAGGGAAGCTCTTGATTATTCTGGGCAACAAATCTAGCAAGTGGACTAGATAAATCATATCTCAGAGTAATATTCTTTTCACCATCATCAAATGTAAAAACATCAGACATAGGATTGGTATCGTCCTCTGCAAGAAAGGATCCTATATTTTCACTTATTTCAAATGATGGAGTTTCCAATGGATCAAAACCATACTTGATAAAATTTTTCTCAATAACCTTTAATAGTTTTTTTTTGAGAAGTAATTTTTTATTCCATCTATCTTCAAAACCTGACGGTAATCCAGGTATTAATTTATTTTCTTTATTCATTTTTTGGTACCCGGGCTGAGAGTCGAACTCAAACTTAAAGTTCCACAAACTTCCGTGCTAACCATTACACCACCCGGGCTTATCCTCTTTGTTTTTATCTTATTTTATGTGGATTTAAAATTATAATATAAATGATTTTTAGCTAGCTTTAGCCAGCATGAAAATGACTATGCACACCTTTATTGTTTCCTCCAATGTATTCTTTTAGAGTACTGTATTCTAGGTATCTTTTTAGTGTTTTCATAATCATGAAAAGGTTTTTAAAGAAAAAATAAAATTATTCAACCCAAAAAGAGCTTAAATACAAAAGGACGTATACCAACTTTGATAGATATATCGCCCTTTTAATAATTTTTGAAATTTAGTCTAATTTTTTTAAATTTACTGCTGAAGGACCTTTGGGACCATCCTCTAATGTAAACTCTAATTTATCACCTTCATTTAAATATCGCATACCTGCTGCCTTAACTGCTGAAGCATGAACGAACGCATCTTTTTCTTTGTCATCTCTTTCGATAAAACCATAACCTTTTTTACCGTTAAACCATTTTACTTTTCCTTGTATTGTACTCATCTTATTTCTTAGTCCTTTTGTTAATTGATATATTAAGAAGTTAGATTGTTTTAAATTAATTTCAAGATGTAATCTTAGATGGTGGCTGAGGAAGGATTCGCACCTCCGACACAAGCCTTTTCAGGGCTCTGCTCTACTCCTGAGCTACTCAGCCTTAAGTTTATCCTCTAAAGATAATTCTACCCTTAGTAAGATCATAAGGAGTCATCTCAACAGTAACATTATCACCCTGCAAAACTCTAATCCTATTTTTACGTAATTTTCCTGCAGTATGTGCTGTTACTACGTGACCATTTTCTAATTGAACTCTAAACATTGCATTAGGCAATAAGTCTGTAACCTTACCTTTGAATTCAAGTAGATCTTGTTTAGACAAATTTAATTTCTCCTTATTCTTTTTATGATTGATTGAGCGTGACCCTCTAATCCTTCATAATTTGCAAGAGTTATAACTGATGGTCCAAGAGTTTCAATACCCTTTTTCGATAAATTAATATATGAGATCTTTTTAATAAACTCAGAAACACTCAAACCACTTGAATATTTGCTAGTCATATTTGTCGGTAATATATGGTTTGTACCAGGAACACCATAATCAGTCATTGCCATCACCGCATATTTTCCTAAACAAATTGATCCGGCATTCTTTATTTTCGAAACTAAAGCTTTATAATTTTTGATATTCAATTCTAAATGTTCAGGTCCAATCTTATTAATTACTTCTGCTATCTTATTATCTGAAACTATATGCATAAATATACCATTATTAATCAAACTTTTTTTTGCAATTGAGGATCGTGGTATTTTCTTTAATTGATCAAAAACTTCTAATTTAATTTTATCAAGAATTTTTTTATCTTTAGAAATTAAAATGCACTGAGCAAGAACATCATGTTCTGCTTGTCCTATAAGATCACTAGCAACCCATGCAGGATTTGAACTTTTATCACAAACTATTGTTACTTCAGATGGGCCTGCTGTCATACTTTCAATTCCCACATCTCCAAAAACTTCTTTTTTTGCAGCTGCCACATAAGAGTTTCCTGGACCTACAATTTTATTTACAGGTTTAATTTTTTTTGTCCCATAAGTAATTGCTGCAATAGCTGATGGCCCACCAATAGAATAAATTTCTTTTATTTTGCATTTTTTTGCTGCATATAAAACAGCAGGATTTTGTTTTCCCTTATAACCTGGATTAAGCATTACAATTCTCTTTACTCCAGCAACAATTGCTGGAACTGCATTCATTAAAACACTCGAAGGATATGAAACATTTGAACCGGGTACATATATCGCAACAGATTCTATCGGTACATGCTTGTAATCAATTTTGTTATTTAGCTTGTCGGTATAACTAATATTACGAAATTTTTGTAATGAGTGAAATTTGTAAATTCTTTCATAGGCAAGATCAATGGCCTTTCTAACATTTTTATTCAAAGTTAAGATTGATCTAGTTATTTGTTTTTTTGATGGAACGATCGTAGAGTTTTTATTAAATTTTATCTCATATCTCAATAATGCTTTATCACCGTTCTTTTTTACATCTTTAATAATTTTTAACACAGAATTTGAATTTTTTTTTATTTTGTTCTTTCTAATCTGTAATATTCTATTCAAATTTTTGTCAAAATTTTTTTTGTTACTAGTTAAAAATTTCATAATTTATCATAATTCATTTTGGTCCTCTAAACTCACTTCTATTGACTCGGTTTTTAATGCTATATGAGCATTATTATTAAATATCAAATTTACTTCATAATCATTCTTATTTTTTAAGTAGTCAATTGCAATTAATTCTAATACTAAATCTTGATTTTTTTGATTAATATTCTTAGATTTTACGCCATCTACAAAATCAAATTTACAAATACTATTAATTTTTTTTTCTGCATCTTGACCCTCAATATTTTTTCTTTCTAAAGACAATAAAAAAATTTTATTGGTCTTCAAATATTTCATATCAGAAGTTTTTACTTTAGCTCCAGAGCAACATGCTGAAATCATTCTTAAACCCTCATTATCGGTGGCTATAATTTTAGCAAAATATTTTTTCATTAATTAATTCTTTTAATTTTAGCTCCTAGTTTTTTTAACTTTTTATCTATATTTTCATATCCTCTATCAAGGTGATAAATTCTGTTAATTACAGATTTACCTTTAGCGTTTAAAGCAGCAAGAACTAAAGATATTGAAGCCCTCAAGTCGGTTGCCATTAATTCTGCACCCAAAAAAGTAGTCCCACCATTAATTATAGCTTTATTACCTTTTATATATATTTTGGCACCCATTCGATTTAACTCTGCAACATGCATAAATCTATTTTCAAATATATTTTCTTTAATTTCTGATTTCTTATTGGCCTTACATAGTAAAACCATTATCTGTGCCTGTAAATCAGTTGGAAATCCAGGATATGGTGCCGTCTTAATATTTAAATTTCTTATCTTTTTTTTTCCAATAATAATAATCTCGTTATTACTTGAAGAAATTTTTGCTCCAATTTTTTTGAGAGTTTTTATTTCAGTTTTTATCATTATTGGATCAACATTTTTAATCTTAATTTTTCCCTCAGTTAAAGCAGCTGCAACTAAATATGTTCCTGCCTCAATTCTATCAAACATCACTTTGTAGTTAATTTCATTTATTTTATGAACACCAATAATCTTAATTGTTCTATTTGATTGATAACTGATTTTACATCCAGCTTTATTTAAAAAGTTTATTAAATCTTTTATTTCAGGTTCCATTGCACAATTTTTTAAAATTGTTGTACCTTTAGCCAAAGAAGAAGCTATTATTAAATTTTCTGTTGCGCCTACTGAGATTTTTGAAAATTTAATTGTATTTCCTACTAAACCTCTGGGAGCAGATGCATGGACGTAGCCATCTATTATTTTGTATTTAACTCCTAATTTCGATAAGGCTTTTAAATGAATGTCTATTGG
>CACOJM010000008.1 GCA_902627565.1 uncultured Pelagibacteraceae bacterium | reverse complement strand
GACGATATTCAGTTTTCACATGAAAGAGTAAAAAAATTTGCTGAGGCTCAATTAAAAAACTATGGACAAGATTTTGAGGTAGAACTATCACCAGGTCTTTACGCGGGTCAAAAATTAATTCCTGTAAATACAGCTGGTTGTTATATTCCAGGAGGTAGATATGCTCATATAGCTTCTGCTGTCATGAGTGTTACAACTGCAAAAGTTGCAGGTGTCCAAAATATTATAGCTTGTAGTCCTCCAAAAGAGGGAATAGGTGCTCATCCAGCAATTATTTATACAGCTAATTTGTGTGGAGCAGATGTAATTCTAAATTTAGGGGGTGTTCCTGGAATAGCTGCGATGACAAATGGCTTATTCAACAATCCTCCAGCAGATATTTTAGTAGGACCAGGAAATCAATTTGTAGCTGAAGCAAAAAGAATTTTATTTGGCAAAGTCGGTATTGATCTATTTGCAGGACCTACAGAAATTGCTGTAATAGCAGATGATGAAGCTGATGCAGAAATGGTAGCCGTTGATTTAGTAGGACAAGCTGAGCATGGTTATAATTCCCCTGCCTGGCTATATACTACCAGCAAAAGAGTAGCTGATGAAGTTATGAAAAGAGTTCCAGAGTTAATTGCAGAATTACCAGAATTACCTAGAAAAAGTGCTGAGGCCGCTTGGAGAGATTATGGTGAAGTAATTCTATGTGATACAGACGAAGAGATGGCAACAATAAGTGATGAATATGCGCCAGAACATTTGGAAGTACAAACAAAAAATCTTGATTGGTTTCATAAAAGACTAAAAAATTATGGTTCTCTTTTTATTGGAGAAGAAACAACTGTAGCATATGGGGATAAATGCTCTGGTACAAATCATATTTTACCAACTAAAGGAGCTGGTCGTTACACTGGTGGATTGTTTGTAGGTAAATTTATTAAAACATTGAGTTTTCAAAGAATGACAAAAGAGTCTACAAAATCTGTTGGAGCCGCTTGTGCTAGAATATCAAGATATGAAGGTATGGAGGCTCACGCTAGAACAGGTGATGTAAGGCTCAGAAAATATGGTTTTTCAAATTAGAAACTAATCTAAAATTTCCTTACCAGTTTCTTTTTTTTCTTTATTCTTTTTATTAATGGCTTCTTTATTTTTTTTCATATTAATCAAATCTGCAAATGTATGATTAACATCTCTATGACCAGCTTCATCGTCTCTAATTACTCTAACCACATCTTTTAAAGTAGCGTGTAATGGTAAATTCCAGTAATTGATTGCGATCTCTGGTGCTGGTTGATCTGGAATAGTGCCAGCTTCAAGTTCATTTAAGTATTCTGTATAACTTATTACTGCTTCTTCTTCAAAATAACCAACAATTCTATGAGCGGTTCTTTGAGAAACAATATAAATTATTGCATAAGTAATAATAAATATGAACTGGGCTATCATTATTATAAATCTTTCTATTGCAGTTGGCTTTGCAATATGAATAAAAGTCATCAAATGCATTCTTTCATTTTCTGCTTCTTCTAATAAAGTCTTAATCCAACCTTTATCATCTTCAATTTTTCTCAAGGACTTTAAATGAATTAACATTCCAGCTACCATACCCGGAACCGCAGCAACTGTTTCAAGCACAACAGCTCTGTGACCATATCTTTTTTTAAAAAAAGTGTCCGCCAAGAATCTTAAAAATTTTGTAAATGACAAAGCTACTTTGTCACTTAAATTTTTAGGCTCAAAATGTTTATTTAATTCACTCATATACAGATAAATAACCACCATTCAGAAAATTACTATGCGCTAAAATTGTCTACAAAAGATGTTATTTTACAGCAAATTTATAGTTTCTCTAATAACAAAAATTATTAATACACTCATAAAAATGATTATAAATAAATTTATATACTTCCATATTTTGTTGCTTTGAGCATACTTAGAAAAATATTTAGATAAATAACCTAGTCCAAAAAAGAATAAAAATGAGGCAAGTGATGCACCTATCCCAAAATTTATTTTTTCCTCAAAAAGGAAATTTTTAGAAAAGTTTCCTAAAAAAAAGACAGTGTCTGAATAGACATGTGCATTTAAGTATGTAAAACCAAGAGTTTTAAAAAATATATCTGATTTAGATATTTCTTTGATATCAGCATTAAAATGAAAATTTGTTTGATAAGATTTTGCCTTTGAATAAACAAAAAAAATTAAAAAAATTACTAATAAGATGTTTAAAATTAATTCAATTGCTAAATTAAAATACTGATGAAAAAAATGGAATAAAAATATACCTAAAAAAATAAGTAAAAAATCTGAAACAGAGCAAACTATACAAACTAAAAACACATACTGTTTTTTTAATCCCTGCTCTATTACAAATATATTTTGAGCACCTATTGCAAGTATTAAACTTAAACCAGTGAAAAACCCTAAAATTAAATATTCCATCTAGGATTATTTAAGGTTTAATAAATTTAAGCTACTCAGAGTTTGCAGTGAGCGTCTTAATTTCTAAAACATTTTCATTTGGATCTTTAATAAAAAATGTCTCTTGCTCATATTTTGTACCTTTAAATCTTAAGTAAGGTTCATCATAATATTTAGCACCTTTTTCTTTTAATCTATTTTTTAAAGTGTCAAAATCTTTTCTAGATAAATGAACTCCAAAATGTGGAACTGAAACATTGCCCATATCAACATCATGTCTTTCATTGTCGAGCTTGTGTTCACTTGCATGAAGAGTTAATTCATTTCCCCAAAAATCAACATCTGCCCACTCTTGTGCTGAGTTATCTAATCTACATCCTAGTGTTTCACTATAAAACTTTTTAGCAGTTTCTAAGTCTCCACATGGAATAGCTAAATGAAAACAATTAGTATTTCTGTACATAATAAATCCTTTAAAAAGTTAATAAAGTGACTATATATCCATCAACTTTTGATATCAAGCTTACAAATATTATGAATGATTATTTACAATCTATAATTGACCGAGATCCTGCGGCAAAATCTAAATTAAGTTTAATATTAACTTATCCAGGAGTTAAAGCAATTTTCTTTCATAGAATTGCTAATTTTTTTGCAATTGCTAAATTTGATTTAATTGCAAGAATCATTTCTCAACTTTCAAGATTTTTTACTGGGATCGAAATTCATCCAAAAGCAAAAATTGGAAAAAATTTATTCATTGATCATGGAATGGGCGTGGTAATCGGTGAAACTTCTGAGATAGGTAATAATGTTACTATTTACCATAATGTTACTTTGGGTGGAATTGCTCCTAGCATTAACTCTGATGATCAAAGAAATACAAAAAGACATCCAACATTACAAGACAATGTGGTTGTTGGTTCTGGAGCTCAAATTTTAGGGCCAGTTGTTATAGGGAAAAATTCTTTGATAGGAGCAAATGCTGTTGTAACAAAAGATGTACAAGAAAAATCTATAATGGTTGGAATTCCAGCCAAGAGAGTTGGTGATGCTACTAAAGGATTTAAACCTTACGCAGTCACTGATAAAGAAGAATAATGTCTAATATTAGAAATACTTTTATAGATTCTATTGGGAATACTCCATTAATAAAACTTAAAGCTGCTTCAGAAATTACAGGATGTAATATTTATGGAAAAGCAGAATTTATGAACCCTGGTGGTTCTGTAAAAGACAGAGCTGCTCTTGCTCTTCTTAAAGATGCACAAGAAAAAAAATTGATATCAAAAGGTGGAATTGTTGTTGAGGGTACTGCAGGAAATACAGGTATTGGTTTAGGGCTACTAGGAAATTCACTAGGTTATAAAACAATTATTGTTATGAATGATAACCAAACTCAAGAGAAAAAAGATACTATTAAAAATCTGGGAGCTGAATTAAGGCTGGTGCCTGCCAAACCTTATAAAGATGAAAATAATTTTGTAAAAATTGCTGGACGTTTAGCTGATGAATTAAGACCCACAAATAATAATGGAGTTGTCTGGGCTAATCAGTTTGACAATACAGCTAATGCAAAAGGCCATTACGAAGGGACTGGAAAAGAAATTTGGGAACAAACTCATGGAAAAGTTGATGGATTTGTTTGTTCATCAGGTACAGGTGGAACAATTTCAGGTGTGAGTAATGCTTTAAAAGAGAAAAATAAAGATATAAAGATTTATCTATCTGATCCAAAAGGTTCAGCTCTCTACAATTATATAAAAAATGGTGAATTAAAATCTGAAGGGGGTTCAATAACAGAAGGTATTGGCTCAAGTAGAATTACTAAAAATTTTGAAAATGCAAAAATTGATGATGCTTATTCAATTGATGATCATGAGGCATTACCAATACTTTATGACTTGATACAGAACGAAGGTTTAAGTTTAGGAACAAGTTGTGGAATAAATATTGCAGGAGCAATAAGATTAGGCAAAGAACTTGGTCCAGGAAAAACAATTGTCACAATCCTTTGTGATAAATCAGATAAATACAACTCAAAGATGTTTAATAAATCTTTTTTAAAGGAAAAAAAGCTTCCTATCCCTAGTTGGCTATAATATCGCATATCTCTCTTAAGTTAAAAGAGTTAAAAATCCTTAATGAAAAAATTTTTAACAATTCTCTTATTTATACTTATAAATAACATTGCAGTTGCAGGAATGAGTGACAGCGATAAATCTAAAGCGTGGGAATGTAGCGGTATTTATATGGCAAACTACTTCTTACCATCAGGTGAACAATTTGAGTACAGCATGAAAGAGAAATCAATGGCTTCAGTTAAAGTAATGAAAGCCTATGCTCTAGAAACTGGAGTTCCAGAAAAAGAGTGGGATGATGGTGTTAACAAAGCCGTAGATAAATACTATGGCTCTAAATATGACAAAGTAAAAACTGATGCGTGTCACTCATTTATTGAAAGTTCAATCCCTAATGGCTCTGAAAGAGTTAAGAAAGTAATTCAAACCTTATACTAATTTTAGTGAAGAAAATTTTTACAGCTTTAATTTTTGTATTAATTTGCAACGTGGCTTATGCTGGTATGAGTGATAGCGAAAAAGCTAACACAATTGAATGTACTGGAATTTATTACGCAAATAGTATGATACCACAGGGAGAACTTGAATTAGAAAAAATTGTGCACTCATTTGCAGCAAAAAAATTTTTAACCTCACATTTAGTTAAAGAAGGTTTTGAAGAAGAAAAACTAAATAAAGAAATTTTAAAAATTGTAGATATTCGATATGGGAAACCATACGAAGAAGAAGCAACAAAATCATGTGATAATTTTATCTTTAAATTGATCCCTAGTTCTAAAGATAAAATAAAGAAAATTGCGGAATCAGGGATATATTAACAATAAACAATGGAGAAAAAAATGAAGAAAATAATAATAACATTATGTTTTGTACTTTTTACTAGTTCAGCTTTTGCTGGTTCTTGCCCTATGATGGCAAAGGATATTGATGACAAAATTAAAAAAGCTCAAGAACTTAGAGATCAAGGTATGGATGCTCACAAAGCTGGTGATCATGGTAAATCTGAGGAGCTTTTAGGTAAAGCTTTAGATCTTTTTAAAAGCTAATTTTTTAAAAAAGGAAAAATATGAAAAACTATATGGTGACCCATACATTTAAATCAAAAGAGTCCAAAGCTAAAATGATGGAAATGGTTGGTTCGATGAAGATGGAAGATATCGTCAAAGCAATGACTGGTGATAGTGCAAAATGTCAAATGACATGGAACACACCTGGAGATACTTTACAGATGTTTTGTTGGTGGAAGGGAACTGATCCAGAGGCAATAAATAAGCAATTAGGTCAAATGAATGATTTCTTTGAACCTCATAATTTTGTTGAATGTGAAGACAATGTAATGGATTATAACGCTTAAGAATGAAAGTAATCTATACAAGAACCATCGGTGTTTATGACGATAAACTTAATGAAGCTATGGAAATTTCCAAGGGTCTAGCTGAAGTAAGAAAGAAGCATTATCCTGACCATGAGGTTTATTTTTCATTTCAAGTCGGTGGAAATCCTAGAACAGTAAGAGAAACTCTTATAGGTGAACAGTTTACAGACAAAGCATTTCAGAATGATCAAAATATGTCTGCAGATCCTAAGTTTATAGAACTTCAAAAAAAAATGAAGGATGTTTTTAAAGAAGGAACTATTCAGGATGAAATGAGAGTTATATTTAACGATTAAGGAGGAACAATGGCTGGCGTAGAAGTAAAAACTTTTGATAAAGCAGATGAAATTAATACTAATTTTAGTAATGCAAAAATCGAGGCAGTAAAGGTAGGAAATCAGAGAGTAATGAAACTTACTTTACAACCAGGATGGAAATGGTCAAAAGATATCAAACCTATAGTAGGTGGTGATAGCTGCCAAGCAACACATCTTGGTGTGATTGTTTCAGGAGCTGTTTGTGCAAAACATAATGACGGAACTGAACTAACTTATAAAGCTGGGGATGCTTATTCGATTCAGCCTGGTCATGATGGATGGGTAGTAGGCAATGAGCCAGCTGTCGTTTATGAATTTCATGGAATGTGGGGAGAATAAACTTGTCTATATTAAAAAGATATACTGATGCAATTGATAAGAAAGATGAAGCGACAATGAATGAACTTTTGCATGATGATTTTAAGTTCACGATGCATAAATCTGGAAATTCTTTAGGAAAAGCTGATGTTATCAAATGGGCAATGAGTGGCGATATTAATCAAGATAAAGCACGAGTTGTTTATGAAAATGATGAAGTTGGTATACACCATTCAATTGTAACTTTTAATGATGGAAATGTAGAATCTGTAATGGCAGTTTATAAATATAAAGATGGAAAAATTATTAGCTTAGAAACTGGTGCTACTCCATTATCTAAATAATGTTCTCAAAAAAATATTCTAATCTTTTATTTATTTTCTTTATGGGTTTGGGGATGAGTTTGCTAATGACGCTTATAATTACCTTTATTAATACTGGTTATGACGAGCTTTATTACAAAAGGTTTTTAAAAGCTTGGTCAGTTAGCTTACCTGTTGCAATGATAGCAACAACAATTGTAGCACCTATTGTGCAAAAATTTGTAGATAAAATTACTAAATAAGAATATTCTTTAAATCGTGAGTAATATAATTGCATACATTGTTCTTATACTTGCAGTTATTTTAGGTACTGCAGCAAATGGCTTTGCTAAAGGTGCAAATGGTTTTACATTATTTATGCCAAGCTTATTGACAGCATTAACAATAGTTGGATGTATGTTTACTTTATCTATTGTTATGAAAACTATTCCTGTTGGAATAACTTATGCCTCTTTTGCTGGATTGTGTATTATAGCTACAACAATTGTTGGAATATATAAATTTAATCAAACTCCAGATTTCTATACTATTATTGGTCTAACTTTAATAATTTCGGGAGTATTAATAGTAAACCTTCTTGGAAAAACTAATTAAATCTATGTCAAACTTATCTGGATATATTTATCTTCTTTTAGGAATAATTCTTGGAATAACTTCCAATGGTTTTTTAAAATCAACCAATGGATTTACCAATTTAGGGCCGACCATCTTTTGTACAATTTCAATAGTGGCATGTATTTTCTGTTTATCAAAAGCAATGAATATTATTCCTGTGGGTTTCACCTACGCAACTTACGGCGGGCTAACTATTACTGCTGTAACTTTATTTGGTGTATTTAAATATAATCAAATACCAAATTTTTATGGAATTATTGGAATAGCATTGATTATTATTGGTGTAATTTTGCTTAATACACTTGGTAAAACAAATTAAGAGACAGGTTTTAAAATTTTAAGGATTTTATTGTGAAGACTTTTATTTGCTGTGCAGATTATATTTCCAGCTTTTTTGGGATCATCATTTTTCCAAGTTGTCACTATTCCACCAGCTGATTTGATAATTGGGATGAGAGCATGTATATCCCAAATCTTATTTCCGCACTGGATGACAACATCAAGTTTACCCTCAGCAAAATGAGAATAGCTTAAAGCATCTGAGCATGGAAACTGCATGCGCTTAAGTATTTGAGGAATTTTTTTCTGTTGATTTAAAGATAAACTTCCATGAAAAGCTGCTGATAATTTCATATTTGAAAAAGTTGATCTATGATTAACTTTTATTTTTCTTTTTTTTCCCTGCTCTGAAACAAATGCTGAATTTACAGAAGTATTTAGATAATATTTTTTTAATATAGGAAAATTGGCAAGACCTAAAACAGGAACTCCTTTATAATTTAATGATATTAAATTACTCCATGTAGGATTTCCAATTACAAATGATCTTGTCCCATCGATTGGATCTATCACCCAAGAATAATCACTTTTTGTTTTTTTATGACCAAACTCTTCGCCTATGATTTGATGATTCGGAAATCGTTTTTTTATTTCCTTGCTGATAAACTTTTCGAAAGCTCTATCCGCATTTGTGACTGGATCATAACCCCTACCCTTTAATTTATTGAAAACCTTAAATGGTCTATTTAATTTAAGGTAATAGAATCTAGTTAATTTGTTAGCTAAATTATCGAGAAATCTAGAGTAATTTTTATATTCTGAAGATTTTAATTTGATCACAAGAAACTAATACAATTTAATTTGTATTGATTAAAGTAAAATTTTAAATAATCATCAACTAATTATGAAAATTGAATTATCCAATAATAAAGTTTTTTTTGAAAATAATGGTTCAAAAAAAGAAATTCACCCTTTTTGGTTAAGAGAGCGAGTTAATGGAGAAAGTTTTGTTGATAAAGGAACTCAACAAAGATTATTTGATCCAACTGAGCTTAAAGGAGCTATAGAGATCAAAAATGTAAATTTATCAGAAAAATTTTTAAGTGTGATTTTTAATGACGGTGTTCAAACCAAATTAAGTATCCAAAGTATTCTCAATGAATTTTCGAATATCAATGACATTAAATTTATAAAAAAGATAAAATGGGATTCAACATTAAATAATCTTAATAATTTTAAATTTAACAATAATATTTTTGAGGAAAAAACAATGTATGAAGCATTAATAAGTTTTTACGAATATGGCTTTGTCATTTTTAAAGAAGTTCCAACAGAAAATAATTTTATTGTTAAATTTGCTAATTCAATAGGTAGCATCAGACGAACTAATTTTGGTGAATTCTTTAATGTAAAATCAAAACCAAACCCTAATGATCTAGCCTACACATCTTTACCTTTAGCCCCACATACAGACAACCCTTATAGAAATCCTGTTCCTTGTATTCAAATGTTACATTGTATTAAAAATGAAGTTAGTGGTGGTAATTCAACTTTAGTAGATGGTTTTACTGTAACTGAAAAGTTAAAAAAAGATTTTCCAGACTTTTTTAAAATTTTAACAGAAATCAAAGTTAGATATCAATTCATTGATAAAGATGTTGTTTTGGAGGATTGGTCTGAAATGATTCAATTAGACGAAAATCAAAACTTTAAGCAAGTAAGATTTAGCCCCAGACTTGATTTTGTTCCCCTTATGGATAAAGAAAAACTAGATCTTTATTATGCTGCAAGAAATAAGATTTCTGAATTTTATAACTCAGATGTTTATCGTTTAGAATTTAAATTAGTTGAGGGAGATTTACTAATGATGGATAATTATAGATTGCTTCATGGAAGAACTTCATTTAATGCTAATGAAGGTAATCGTTTTTTACAAGGTTGTTACATAGATTATGACAGTACTGAAGGAAAACTTAAACACTTAAAAAGAAAATTTAATATCTAGAACTATTTATTGAAACAGTTGTTCACTAGTATTGCCATTAATATCCAAATTACAAAAGTTTCACCATGAGTGAAGGAATAATCTGCACCAGCATATCCAGCGACAATGTTTATTCCATAAATTATTATTGTAGAGATTATTAAACTTAATATTAAGTTAATTAATCCGCTTACATATTTCATGAGCAAACAATATAGATATTGTATTTTTAATGCAATTTAAAATTTCTATTTTTAAGAGAATAATTTTTAGTTGCGCGAATACTATAAAACAGTCAGGTTGTATTCAAGAAGTATATTTTCATTAAGTTAAAATAAAATTGTTGAATACAACCTTTGTAAATTTTATCTTTAATTTAAGGAGGTAGTTTTAATGAATCAAATGCCACCTGACACTTAGCTGGGTAGCTTCATATTTCATAAAAACGAAAACAAAAAACTAAAAGTCCATTTGGACTTAAATGCCAAGAAGGCGACTTAAGGGAGCTCTTTTGGTTTTAGAACAAAAGAGCGAACCCTTAAGTAAATAGTTCACTTATTTAAAATTAGACAAATAAGTTTGTCGTTAAAGATTAGTGTTTTTCTATATTTGTTATTAATTTCATCTATGCCTTTTAAAATTTGATTTTTACTCATATTTAATAATATTGAAATATATCTGTTATTAATCATTTGTATGTATTTTTTAATTAATATCCTTACTTTAAAAGTAAATTTCCTTTTTTTAATACTTGGATAAAGTTTTGATAATAATAAAATTATTTTCTTATCTCGATTTAATGAGATTTTAAGTTTTTTTTTCATTAGTAAAAAAGTTGGTATCTCATTTTTTGATGTTTCAAGGGTAAATATCAAAATTTTTCCCTCTTTTTTGAGCTTAGTCTTGCACAAAGAAATAAGCTTCTTTATTTCCTTAAAACTTAAAAAGTGAATGGTCTGTTTAATCAAAATTAAATCGAATTTTTTATTATTATTTTTAAGATATCTAATTGCATCAATTTTTTTAAAATTAATTCTTTTATCCTTATCTTTATGAATTTCTATATCAATTCCTGTGGGTTTTTCTTTTAATCTTAATTTGGAGTACAAAGATCCTATTATCTTACCTCTTCCACAGCCAATATCTAAAATATGAGAATTTGTATTTAATTTAATTTGTTTTATTAAAAAACTATTAAATGATTGAATATATCTTTTTGATGAAAGCCAAGTTTTGTTGTCCCAATTTTTTAATGACACACAATACCAAATTTTTTAAGTCTCCAATAATTATAAGGCCAAGGTGTTAAAAAACCAATTAAAAGCATAATTGGTATTACCCACCAAGTTAAAATAGCTCCACCAGTTAAAAAATAATCGGTTAAATTCATTGCGACTTCCATACTTATCATTGATATAAAACTCATTCCCATAGCTGTTTTAAAAGCTTTTGAAAAATCTAAATTTTGTTTAGTTAAAATTATTGTTTCTAAAATGATACTTGTAATTAGACCATTAATAATAGCCAATGTCATAATGCCTATCACTGGAAATGGAATTTTAGTCAATTGAAAAAATAAAATAGTCCCAAAATCACCTATTGCACATCCAAATAAACACCATCCAGTATTTTTAGCACTTCTTACCCAGGTATGTTTACAAGACCAATTAAAATTGGCGGCAGCGATTTTATCCATTTTATTATTTTATATTAACTTTCGCAATCATTCCAGCTTGATAATGACCGGGTACATTGCAAGCTACTTCAATGTTAATTGCATTATCAAATTTCCAAATGATATTTCCTTTTTGTTTTGGCTCTAACAAAACGCTATTACTATGTGAATGACCCATTGACTTATCCATTTTTGCCATCTTCTTCATTTTTTCTTTATCAATCGAGAAGGCAAGAAGAATTCCATTCTCAGCCATTTTTACCATCTCAGGCTGATGTTTAATATGCATCATTTTATTTGCAATATTAAACTCATGAACAAGCATGCCAGCATTTTCAACTTCAAACTTAATTGTTTCACCTGCTTTGATTTGAAATGAGCTTGGTGAGTAATAGTTATCATACATAATGACTTTTATAACACGAGATACTTCACTCTCTTTACCTAAAGAGCCAATTTTCATATCCTTATCAGCGTAAGCTAATGAATTTATAAAAATTAAGAAAAATAAAACTTTTACAGCGTTCATAAAATTAAAATAATAATATGTAAATTTTTAACAATGGGTCAATTTGTACTTTTATGTTATTATAAACAAATGATTTTTAAGCAATTATTCGACGTAAAATCCTCAACCTATACTTATTTAATTTCTTCAGGCAAAGGTAGAGAAGCATTATTCATTGATCCAGTTATAGAAAATGTAAGTGACTATATTGAAATACTCAAAGAGTTAGATTTAAATTTAGTGAAAGTAATTGATACACATATTCATGCTGACCATGTAACAGCAGCCTCAAAATTAAAAGATATAACTCAATGTTCAATAATTATGGGTGAACATACTCCAGCTGAGACTGTCGAAATAAAAGTTAAAGATGATGAATACATAAATTTAGATAATCTAAAAATTAGAGCTATGTATACCCCTGGCCACACTTCTGATAGCTATAGTTTTATAATGGATAATTATCTTTTCTCAGGAGACACACTATTAATTAACGGGACTGGTAGAACTGATTTTCAAAATGGAAATGCTAAGGATGCATATAATTCAATATTTAATAAACTGTTAAAATTACCAGAGGAAACTCTTTTATATCCTGCTCACGATTATAAAGGTGAAAAATTTAGTACAATTGGAAAAGAAAGAAAATTTAATCCAAGACTACAGGTAAGTAGTGTTGATGAGTATATTGATATTATGAATAACCTAAATTTAAAAAAACCTGCTGAGATAGATACTAATGTTTCTAGAAATATAAAATTAGGTGCTTAAGTTATATTGAAGATTTTATAACTTCATAAATTTTATCTTTTTTAGTTACCCCAATGCTCCTATGAACTTCTTTATTATTTTTAAAAATCAATAGTGTCGTTTGATATTGAACCCTCAAAAGGTCAGCAATTTCTCTGTTTGTCACTTCAAATGAAAAGTATTCTACGTTATCAAATTCTTTTTTTAATTTGTTTAAAGCTTTCATTTGGCTAGTACAAGAAGTGCAATATTTAATCCAAGAATTAATTACAACTACTTTTCCCTCTGATTGAGCTTTATTAAATAAATCTTTATCAAAGGTTGTTTTTTTTTCTAAAGCGTTTGCACTAAATGCAAAGAAACAAAATAAAAATACTAATAAATTTTTCATAAATTCTTATACTACAAATATTAAAAACCAATAAGAAGCTAATCCTGAAAATATTGTCGCAATTATACTTCTTGATAAAATACCAATAATCATTGCTATTATAGCTGCTAATATCTTCGGATTATCATCTATTTCAAATAAACCTTTTTCATTAATGAAAATTGCAGGAAATATTATTGCTGGAAATATTGCTGAGGGTACAAATGAAAGTATTTCTCTAATTCTATCATTAAACATTTCTTTTTTAATCAAGGCGATCATGGAAAATCTTGTTAAATAAGTTATTAATCCACAATATAAAATTAGTGCCCAGTTACTCATTTTTTTTTATTTTAATTGTTAATATCATTGCTGTAATTAATCCTGCTACGGCAGCAACAATTACATAAGCTTTAAATGGAATGTAATTATAACCTAATGTAGCTACCAGGCCTGAAATGGTTATTACAATAACATTTATAAGTTTTCTAAAATCATTAACTAATAAAGCTAAAAATGTTAAAGGTACTGCAAAACTTAATCCTAATTTTTCTGGTATTGCTGCTCCTAACATAATTCCTAAAAAAGTTGTTGATTGCCAAATTAACCAACAAGTAGCTCCGCCACCAACTAAATGAAAATACCTATTACTATTTTTATTCTTTTTTAAATAATTATTTGATATCGCAAATGCTTGATCAATTAGAAAGTATGAGATAATAATTTTCCAAATTAGCTTTAGATCTGATAAATGCTCTGAAACTACAGCACCATAAAGCAAATGGCGTGAGTTAACAGCTCCTACTGAGCTTATAATTACAAGTGATGAGGCACCTCCAGAAAATAATTGCAAAAGAACTATTTGTGATGCTCCTCCGAAAATTATTAAAGACATTGCCATTGTCTCAACAGGACTAAATCCAATATCGATTGCTAGTACACCAAAAATTAGACCAAATGGTACTACAGGTATCATTAATGGGCTAACATCAATAATACCTTTAAGAAAAACTTTAAAATTATTCATTTTAATTGATGTTTTATTTTTATTAAAAGCAAACTACATGTTCAAGCTCAATTGGTCTTTTAATTCCAAATTTTTCATTGATTTCATGTTGTTCCCAATGATGAGTGTGAACTGCAACTGGTATGAGTCTATTGCTCGGTGTTCTTAATGTATAAATGAAGTTTGTTCCTCTAAATTTTCTATCTACAACCTCTAACTTCAAATTACTATCATCATCATGTTCTAAGTCTTCTGGCTGAAGTAATAATTGTACATTAGAACCTGTTGGATAATGTTTAACAAATTTCCCCCTGATTATTCCCAATTCCTCATTTTCAAGAGAATTGCCTCCTGTTACTTTTGCTGGCAATAATATGCCTCTATTAAGAAAATTCACAACCTCAACAGAATTTGGAAAATGATAAACATTATATGGATCGTCAAATTGCTTTACCTCATTATTTAAAATAAGTGCACATTTACTACCTAAATAAAATGCCTCATATGAGTCGTGAGTTACTACAATTGTTGTAATTCTATTTTTATTTAAAATTTTTTTAAGATTAACCTGAATTTCTTCCTTAAAACTTTGATCTACATTAGAAAGAGGTTCATCTAGTAATAAAAGATCTGGTTGTGAAATTATAGATCTTGCTAATGATGCTCTTTGAGCTTCACCAGCACTTATTTGATGTGGATATTTATCTAAAATGTCACTAATATTTAAAATATCAATTATCTCGCTTGAATTAATAATTTTATCTTTTATAGGATTTTTCTTAACACCAAGATGAATGTTTTTATTAACTGTATAATGAGGGAATAAAGAATTTTCTTGGAAAGATAAAGCAATATTTCTTTTTTCAGGCTCAACATGAATTTTTTTGGATGATATAACTGTATCTTTTAGAGTTATTTCTCCCTTATTTACTTTTTCAAGACCAGCAATTGTTCTTAGCATTGTTGTTTTTCCAATGCCAGAAGGTCCAAGAATACAAATTATGTCACCCTCCTCTTTAATAGAAATATTTACGTCGTTTACTTTATTATGTCCACCAATAGAAAACGTAACATCTTTAATTTCAAAAAAATTATTATTCATTATTATCTCTTAATATATATTTTGATGTAATCATAATAAAAGATGCAGCAATTAAAATCAAAAATAATGATGGAACTGCAGCAGCTTCTAATAAATCCTCTGATGCCGAAATATAGGCGGTAGTAGCAAAAGTCTCAAAATTAAAAGGTCTTAAAATCAGAGTGATAGGTAATTCTCTAATAATCTCTAAAGAAATCAAAATACCTACGAATAATAGAGAATTTCTTAAAAAAGGAATGTGAATATTCGTAAAAGTTTTTCTCTTAGAATAACCAAGTAAATATGCACTTTCATCGACATAAATATTAATTTTTTCATACCCGGATTTTATTCCATTAAATGCTAGAGAATAAAATCTTATGAAATAAACTAATACAAGACCAAGTATCGATCCAAAAAATATTTTCTTAATTGATAAAAAACCTAAGCTTTTAATTATATTTTCATCAAACCAAGCAATAAAAGTGATGAAGGCTACCGCCAATATAACTCCTGGAATTGCGTAGCCCGAAATTGATAAAGTTGAGAATAAATTAAGTATTTTATTATTAGATACTCTATTTCCATAGTTTGAAACTAAAGAAAATAAAATCAACACTAAACTTGATATTGAAACTAAGTAAATGGTATTTAAAAAAAGTTCAAATATATTTAAGTCATATATATTATCAGGAAATTTTATCGTCCAGTAAAGCATTTGACTCAATGGGAATAAAAAACTCAAAAAGAAAATTAAAAAGCAGAAGATAAAAGCTAAAAAAGATTTGTTTTTAGTTAACCTTAGTTTTTCTTTTCTTTTAAACCCACCTCTCGAATTAAAATGATATTTGGCTTTTTTTCTAGACAAATTTTCTAATATGAATAAAGCAAATATAAATAAAAGTAAAAAAAATGATAATTGATTTGCAAAAGCTAAATCATCAAAAGCAATCCAAGAATTATAAATTCCAGTTGTAAGTGTATTAATAGAAAAAAAATCAACCGCGCCAAATTCAGCTAAAGTTTCCATAGCTACTAAAGATAAGCCAGCTACAATTGCTGGTCTAGCTGATGGAAGTATTATTGAATAAAAAGATTTAAAATTTGAAAAACCAAGATTTTTTCCTAAATCTAACAAATTTTGTGACTGATATAGAAAAGATGCTCTAGTAAGAATGTAAACGTATCCGAATAATGAGAGGGAGATTGATAATATACTACCCAACATACCATCAAACTTTGGGATATGTTTATTATAATTCGCTTCGCCAAATAAATTTTTTAAAATCGTATATGCAGTACCATAATTCTCAAAAAAGGCAGTTAAAGAATATGCATAAATATATGGCGGAACAGCAAATGATAAAATTAAAGCCCATTTAAAAAAATTACTAAGAGGAAACTCATAAAAAGATACCAAATAAGCTGAACCTGTTCCAATTATAAATGTTAATAATAAAACACTGGCCAATAAACATATAGAATTTAATGTATATTCTAAAAGAAACGTATTTTTTAATATTTTGAAATAATCTGTTGTATTTTCGAAGAAACTAGAAAAGACAGTCAATATTGGAATGATTACGATTAACGATACAATAAGAGAAGATAAAAACCAAATATTTAAATTTCTAGTCATAATAGTTTTATATTACAGTTATTTAAAATTAATAGAAATTACTCTGATCCATGAAGATATTCTAAGCAGTTTTCAACTCTGATTTTAGAAAAAAATGTTTCTTTATCCTTATTTTTGGAATTGCTAATATCTTCCCACCATTTTTCAATTATCCCATCTGTTATTATTGCCATATAATTTTTATCTTGGTACTTTTCACTGTCTTCATTTTTTGATGAAAGCATTCCAAGATGTTCTGTGAAAATACCCTTTTCATCTGGTAAAATCTTAATCTTATTTAAGTTGATTTCATTAAATTTTGATTTGAGATCAAAAAAGTTCTTTAAAGCACAATAATAAATTTCGTGAATGCCTAATTTTTTAATGCTATCATAACTATTTTCAAAATCTTTTAATTTATCATTTATATTTTGAATCTTTAGATTTTGACCCATACTAAAAAGTGTCACTCTTTTTTTTTCAAAAAATTTTTTTGAGCTTAGAGTAGAATTATCTAAATTAAAGTTTATTTCACCTAATCTAAAACCAGATTTCATTTTTTTATTTCATCTGTTCAAAGAGTGTTCATCATAATAAGGAGACATCTTGATCACAGTGAACACTCTTTCAACAGAGGAAAAGTTCCTTCTCAAAAGTCCATGCTTCAGGAAGGAGATACCAACCAAAGCATGGACTTGCCAGAAAATCAAAAATTAAAAACTTTAAGGATATGCGGAAGTTCCTTCGTTTCTATTTCTGAAAGTTTTCTGTCATTTATTCTCTTATTGATTTTTTCACACTCCAAACTACATGGGGAACATGCTTCAGAAGATTTATTATAATCAATATTAGATATAAATTTTTCTTTTTCTTTCACCATTATTACTACTTCCAACCAGCAGCTGTCATTACTTCTACTGCAGCAGCTTGATTTTTTCCATAAGAAGCTAGTTTAGTTTTCATATCTTGTTTGAAATCTAATCCTAAGTTATTTACCACTAATGGACTTGGTGAAACACCGTCAATCATCGGAAACTCAAAAGTGTTATTTGTAAAGTGCTCTTGAGATTCTGGAGTTAATAAAAACTCTACAAGTTTAACAGCGTTAGCTTTATTAGGCGCACCTTTTACTAAAGCTGCACAACTAACATTCATGTGCGTTCCTCTATCATTTTGATTAGGGAAAAAAGCTTTTACTTTTTTAGCTGCTTCTTGTTGTTCAGCACCTTTTTTTCCAGACAACATTAGAGCTAAGTAGTAAGTATTAGCCACAGCAATATCAGCTTCTCCAGCTGCTACTGCCATTATTTGAGCTCTGTCATTACCTGTTGGTGTTCTTGCCATGTTAGCAACAACTCCCTCAGCCCATGCAGCTGTTGCAGCTTTTCCATTGTTTTTAATCAATGACGCTACAAGAGATTTATTATAGATGTTACTAGATTTTCTAATTACCAATCTACCTTTCCATTTAGGATCAGCTAGACCTTCATAAGTCATACCAGATAACTCTGCACCAGTAACTCTCTCAGGTGAATAATAAATTATTCTAGCTCTCTTTGCTATTCCAACCCACTTATTTGTTCTAAAGCTCTTTGGAACAGCTGATTTGATAGCTGCAGATGTTAAACCACCTTGGAGCGCACCTTTTGCATCCATAGCACCACATCTTCCAGCATCTGCTGTGATATAAAGATCTGCAGATGAGTCAGCACCTTCTTCGAGAATTCTTTTCTCTAAGGCACCTGATTTCCCATTTATCAGATTTACTTTAATACCAGTCTTGTTTGTAAATTTGGCATATAACTCTCCATCAGCTTTATAATGCCTAGCATTAAAAATATTTACTTCATCAGCAATTGCAAATGCGGATGCAAATAAAGATGTTATTAATGCTAAAATAGTTATTTTTTTCATTTATCTCCTACTATTTAATTAAATGTGAATGATAACTATTCTCATTGCGAATGATTATCAATTGCAAGAATGTCGCAGAACCAAGTTATTTCTTAAGAGATAAATTTAAGACTTCCAGTCACCTATTTTACTAAATAAAAAGTTCCTAAAAGCTTGAATTCTAGCTGTATTTTTCAATGATTGAGGATAAACAAAGTGTGCCTCTGTTATTGGTCCCTCAGATTTAGGTAATACTTTAATAACATTATTTGAATTACTAACCAAATATTCTGGTAATGCTGCTAATCCTACACCTGACTCTACTGCAAGAAGTAATCCCATAACGCTATTAACTTTCATTATTGTTTTTCTTTTTTTTCCATCAGGCATACCTAATTTTAAAGCCCAATCTGGGTTATAAACCGGTGAAGGCGCTCCTTTTCCAAAAGAGATAAATTTATGTTTATTCAAATCATTGATTGTTTTTGGCATACCATATTTTTCAAGATATTTATTTGAACCATATATATAATACTTTAAATCTACTAATTTTTTTTGAATATAATTTAATTGTTTAGGCCTTCTCATAAAGATACCTATATCTGCTTGCCTAGTGCTTAAATCCAATTCTTTATCCTCAAAAATTAATTCTATTTCTATCTCTGGATTTAGCCTCATAAACTCCTGAATTCTTGGAGTTAACCAGTGTGTTCCAAAACTTCTAACAGTTGTAATTGTTAGTTTTCCTGTAGGTTTATTTTTTTGGTCACCTAATGAAGTTTCTACTTCTTTTAATTTACTTATAACTTCATGAGCAGTTTTAAAAACATACTCACCATTTTCAGTTAAAGTAAGACCTCTTGCATGTCTTTCAAATAATTGAACTTTTAAATCTTGCTCTAATGATTGAATTTGTCTACTTATTGCTGATTGACTTAGATTAAGGTTTACAGTTGCATTAGTAAAGCTTCCTGCTTCGGCAACTGCATGAAATATCTTTAATTTATCCCAGTCCATTATTTATCTAAATTTATTAAATATCTTCCCGAAGTTTCGCCTTTTAACATTTTTGGAAAAATATCTATTACTTCATCTAATTTTATTTCTTTAATTGATTTCTCAAGAATTTCGAAATTAATTAACTTTCCTGCCTCATTCCATAAAAATTGTCTTCTTTTTATTGATGCTGTTACTGAATTAATTCCCCATAATTTAACACCTCTAATTATAAAAGGCATAACTGTAGTATTTAATTTTATATCAGCAGCATTACCACATGCTGAAACTATTCCTCCGTCTTTTGTTTGTGCAATTATATTTTCCAAAACCTTTCCACCAACTGTATCTACTGCACCATCCCACAAACCTTTATCTAACGGTCTTGAGTCTTTTGTCATTTCGCTAGTATTTACAACATTTTTTGCACCTATAGATTTCAAATAATTTTCATTACTTTTTTTTCCTGTTATTGCTGTTACATTACAACCAAGCTTACTCAACATCATAACTGCCATGCTTCCTACACCACCCGAAGCACCACTAACAATTACATTCTCAACTTTATCTCCTAAAAGAAGTTCTTCTCTAGTAGCTTTAGTTGTAAACGAACACATTAAAGCTGTAAGACCAGCCGTACCTAAAATCATTGCTTGCCTAAGATCTAAATTTTTTGGTTTTTTTACTAAAAAATCTCCATTGACTTTTGCATATTGTGCATATCCACCATAAAAAATTTCTCCAACTCTCCACCCCGTTAAAACAATTTCATCGCCAGACTTAAAATTTTTATGATTACTATCTTCAACAACTCCTGAAAAGTCTATACCTGGAATATGAGGAAATTCTTTAACTAATCTTGCTCCATTTTTTAAGATTAATGCATCTTTATAATTCAAACCTGAATAACTAACTTTTATAAATACATCTCCATGTTTTAAGAAACCTCTATCTATAGTTTTTATCTCTCTGGTAAATTCTTCGTCTTTTTGATTTAAAATTAATGCTTTAAATTGATCAGACACTTTAATCTTTTGGTACGCTTATAAACCTCAAATATCTATTTTGATAACTAAGATCATCTTTAAATTGACCTAAATAATAATTTGTAACTGTAGTTGCTTGTTCCTTTTTAATACCTCTCATAGTCATACATTGATGAGTAGAATCAATAGTAACTGCTACACCTTTTGCATCGAGAGATTCCATTAAGGTATTCGCAATTTGCATAGTTAATCTCTCTTGAGTTTGTAACCTTTTTGAGAATACCTCTACAACCCTTGCTAATTTACTTAAACCTACTACTCTATCTTTTGGTATATATGCAACATGAGCTTTACCAATAATTGGTGCCATATGATGCTCACAATGACTTTGTACTGAAATATTTTTTTGAACAACCATATCATCGTAACCTTCCACATCACCAAAAGTTTTATCTAAAATTTGATTTGGATCTTCTTTGTATCCCTTAAAATATTCCTTAAATGCTTTTACTACTCTTTTAGGGGTTTCCAATAAACCTTCTCTTAATGGATCTTCACCCATCCAAGATAAAATTGTTCTAAAAGCATCCTCAGCCTCTTTATCTGTAACATTCTTGAGTTTTTGGCTCTGTTCTGTATTTTTAACAAGTTTCATGGGACGTTTTATACATATAAATGCTTATTTTTAAAATATTTATTATCTGTATATATGTGCTACAAAATCACCAAATATGTTCAAAAAAAGAGAAAATGTAGCTGAAATTGAAGAAGGAAATCTATTTTCCCCAAAATTTGATAATAATGGATTAATACCTGTAATCACGATGTGTAATAAAACAAAAGATATCCTTATGCATGGTTATATGAATGTGGAAGCATTAAAAAAAACAATTGAAACTAAGGAAGCTCATTATTTTAGCAGATCAAGAAATTCTATTTGGCACAAAGGTAATACGAGTGGTTTTGTTCAAAAAGTTAAAGAAATCAGAATTGATGATGATCAAGATTCAGTATGGCTCGTAGTAGATATAGGAGATGGTGCAAGTTGTCATGTTGGATATCGTTCCTGTTTTTATAGATCAATTCCTTTAGGTATTATAAAAAATGGGAGGGAAATTGAAATGAAATTTTTAGAAAAAGAAAAAAAATTTGATCCAGAAATAATTTATAAAGATCAACCAAATCCTACAAAAATTTAAAAAATAATGGAAAAAACTAATATCAGCATTGCAAGACCTTTTGGACCTTCAATAGCAAAGGTCAGTATACCTGAGAATATGATTTTAAAACTAAATAATTATATAGATGAAGTCATTAAAGATGAAGAGAAAATTAAGCTTCAAGATCATGGAAGAAATCTTGCTGGTCAGGTTACTCAAGAATTTATATTAGATAATAAATTTGCAGACTCCTCTGGTTGGTTAAAATTTTTAGGTACTTGTACCGCACAATGGTTGAAACTTTCGGGTTTGCCGGAAGTTAAACAATTTGATCTTATATCAACTTGGGTAGTAAGACAGTTTAAAGGTGAATATAATCCTACACATTGGCATAATGGACATATTTCTGGTGTAGGTTATTTAAAAGTTCCAGATGATTTAGGTGATAAAGCTCAAGATAGTAAGAAAAATAATCCAAACGGTCAATTAGAGTTAATACATGGTACAAGACAATTTTTAAGTCAATCAACCTTTAGAATAAAACCAAAAGTAGGTGAATTTTATTTTTTTCCAAATTATATGATGCATACAGTATATCCTTTTAAAGAGACTAATGAAGAAAGACGATCTATTTCTTTTAATGCTAAGGTAGATGAACATGTCTATAATGTCTATGCAAACAGAAACTAATCAACAAAAAAATGTTTTAGGTGAAAAACTTGAACTTTGTTCTGAAGATCCAATGACAGGTTGGTATAGAGATGGATGTTGTAATACAGATGAGAATGATCACGGACAACACACTGTTTGTGCAAAAGTGACCACTGAGTTTCTTGAGTGGTGTAAAGAAGCTGGAAATGATCTAATAACACCACATCCAGAATTTGGATTTCCAGGCCTTAAAGATGGTGATGGTTGGTGTGTTTGTGCTTCATGGTATGCAAAAGCAGTTGAAGCAGGAAAAGGATGTCCAGTTTTCTTAAAAAGAACTCATGAAAATACCCTTAAGATTATATCAATAGAAACATTAAAGAAATTTGCAATAGATCTATCTTAATTACATATTTCCATACTTAGGACCACCACCACCTTCGGGTGTCACCCAAGTAATATTCTGAGAAGGCTCTTTTATATCGCAGGTTTTGCAGTGAATACAATTTTGAGCGTTAATTACAAATTTATTAATATCATTTTCTTTTTGCACTTCGTATACACCAGCAGGGCAATATCTTTGAGCAGGCTCATCAAATTCATTTAAAGTATAACTAATTGGTAAATTAGGATCTTTCAGTTTTAAATGAACTGGCTGGTTATCTTCATGGTTGGTTCCTGTTAAATAAACGGAACTAGTTTTGTCAAAAGTAATTATATTATCAGGCTTTGGATAATCAATTTTTGGCATATCTTTAGCTGGTTTTAAAGTTTCATGATCCGCATGTTTGTGTCTTAAAGTAAATGGAAGTTTTCCTTTGAATAAAATTTGATCTAAGCCAGTAAATATTATTCCTAATATTAAACCCCAGCTAAAACTTGGTTTTACATTTCTTGCTTGAAATAGCTCTTTATATAACCAGCTACTTTTTAATTTTTCATCAAAAATAGATAGATCTTTATTTGATTTTAAATGTTCTTCTATAGTTTCAGCTGCAATTATTCCACTTTTCATAGCGGTATGGGATCCTTTAATTTTTGGCATATTTAAAGTACCTGCATCACATCCTATTAACAAAGCTCCAGGCATAAACATTTTTGGTAAACTTTGAAATCCACCCTCTATTAGTGCTCTTGCTCCATAAGAAATTCTTTTTCCTCCCTCAATAATTTTTTTAATTGCTGGGTGTGTTTTGAATCTTTGAAATTCATCGAAAGGAGATAGGTGAGGATTTCTATAATCTAAACCAATTACATAACCTAAAAAGATTTGTTTATTCTCAGCATGATACATAAAACTTCCACCATATGTGTTATTATCTAAGGGCCAGCCAGCAGTATGCATTACTAATCCTTCTGTGTGATTTTTTTCCTCTATTTCCCAAATTTCCTTAAAACCAATTCCATATTGCTGCGGGTCTTTACCTTTATCTAACTCAAATTTCTTTATTAATTGTTTTCCAAGATGACCTCTACAACCTTCTGCAAATACTGTTACTTTTCCTAAAAGATTTATGCCTGGTTCAAAACTATCTTTTTTATTTCCCTCTTTATCAATCCCCATATCTTGAGTAGCCACACCTTTAACAGAACCATCTTCATTATATAAAACTTCAGTAGCTGGAAAACCTGGAAAAATTTCTACTCCTAAAGCTTCAGCCTGTTCTGCAAGCCATCTACATAAGTTTGCTAAACTAATAATATAATTTTTATGATTCTGCTGAACAGCAGGAAGTAACCATGTTGGCCAGCTTAAAGATTTTTTTTTACCTAAAAATAAAAATTTTTCTTTAGTAACTTTTATTTTAATTGGAGAATTTAATTCCCTCCAATTTGGAATTAGCTCATCTAATGCTCTAGTTTCAAAAACATTTCCACTTAATATGTGTGCGCCAATTTCAGAGGCTTTCTCTAAAATACAAACATTTAAATTTGAGTCTAGTTGTTTAAGTTTTATAGCAGTGGATAAACCTGATGGACCTCCACCTACAATAACAACATCGTATTCCATTGTCTCTCTGGACATATTTCAATTTTTTACAGATTATATTATTTTTGTATAGTGTTTAATTTGTTCAATTCTTCAAGAAATTTGGGAAGTGCTTCAAAAAGATCTGCCTCTAGGCCATAATCTGCAACACTAAATATCGGCGCTTCCCCGTCTTTATTAATAGCTACAATCACCTTACTTTCTTTCATCCCAGCTAAATGTTGGATAGCTCCAGAAATTCCTACAGCAATATATAGATCAGGAACTACGACCTTCCCTGTTTGTCCAACTTGATGATCATTTGTTATATAACCTGCATCTACTGCTGCTCTTGATGCTCCTATCGCGGCATTGAGTTTATCAGCAACAGCTGTAATTAATTTAAAGTTTTCTCCGCTTTGCATACCTCTTCCACCTGAAACAACTACTCTTGCTGTACCTAGCTCAGGCCTATCCGATTTAATTTCCTCTTTTTTAATAAATCTCGACAATTCAATTTGATCTCCAGGATCACCATTTATAATTTCTGCAGATCCTCCAGATGTTGGTGCAGGATCAAAAGATGTTGGTCTAATCGTTACACATTTTATCTTATCTGTGCTTTTTACTGTTGCAAATGCATTTCCAGCATAGATTGGTCTCAAAAAAGTATCTTCTGAGATTACTTTTGTAATATCACTTACTTGAGAAACATCTAATAAAGCAGCAATTCTTGGCATTAAATTTTTACCAAATGTATTTGCTGAACAAACAATGTGAGAATAACTTTCAGCAAACTTGATTACTGCTGATGAATAATTCTCAGCTAAATAATTTTCATATAACTTGTTATTGACATGTATTACTTTTTTAACGTTAGGTACTTCAGAAATAGATTTAGCAACACTATCTGAATTTGACCCCAGTACTAAAACATGAACAGCTTCATTTATTTGAGATGCTGCAGAAATCGCATTCAACGTAAAAGGTTTTAATTCTTTATTATTATGTTCTGCTATTAATAAAACTGACATTATATTACTTTAGCCTCATTTTTTAATTTTTGAACCAATTCTTCGACACTTGCGACTTTTATCCCTGCTTTTCTTTTTGGTGGTTCTTCAACTTTAATCTGCTCTATTCTTGGTTTCGTATCTACACCAAGATCTGAAGCCATAATTTGCTCAATTGGTTTTTTTTTAGCTTTCATTATGTTTGGTAAAGAGGCATATCTGGGTTCATTTAATCTTAAATCACAAGTAACTATTGCAGGAACATTTACCTCTATTGTCTCTAAGCCTTCATCTATCTCTCTTGTAACCTCCAAAGATTTATCTTTCACTTCAATTTTAGAAGCAAAAGTTGCTTGAGGCCAATTCAATAATGCTGCTAACATCTGTCCAGTCTGATTACAATCATCATCTATTGCTTGTTTACCCATAAAAACCAGATCAGGCTTTTCTTTTTCAACAATTTTTTGTAAAATTTTTGATACTGCTAACGGTTCAATAGATCCATCAGCTTTTACAAGAATACCTCTATCTGCACCTACAGCCAAAGCTTTTCTTACTGTCTCTTGCGCTTTTTCTTCTCCAACAGAAACTGCCACGACCTCTGATGCTTTTCCGGCCTCTTTTATTTTTACAGCTTCCTCTATCGCATTATCATCAGGTGGATTAGTGGACATTTTAACATTGTCTGTAACAACGCCTGAGCCATCTTCTTTAACTCTTATTTGAACATTGTAATCAATTACTCTTTTTACTGCGACTAGGATTTTCATTAAGCTCTCAATAATTTATTTTCTGCATCATACGGGCTTTCTTCTAGTATTGTAGCTTCATGCATTTTTCCAAGAATATCAACTTTAAGTTTTTCTCCAACATTAGCCAAATCAGGTTTTACCATTGCTAAAGCAATAGATTTGTCCAATCTAAATCCATATTCACCACCAGTTGCTCTTCCAACTACTTTGTCATCTTTATAAATGGGGTTATTTCCTAATACATCTGAATCTGTTGTATTATGAACTTCAAGTGTAACTAATTTATTATCAAAACCTTTTTGTCTCCATTTATTAAGTGCTTCAAGACCAATGAAGTTTCCTTTATTTGGATGAACAAATCTATCTAAGCCAGACTCGTAAGGTGAATATTCAATTGATAATTCTGTACCAACTAATTTATAAGATTTTTCTACTCGTAAGCTATTCATAGCTCTAATTCCAAAAGGTTTTATGCCTAAGTCTTTACCAGCTTCCATTAATTTATCAAAAATATGATTTTGATATTCAATTGGGTGATGTAATTCCCAACCCAATTCACCAACAAAATTAACTCGCATAGCATTAACTGGAGCATATCCAACATTCACATTTTTAGCTGTTAACCATTTAAAATTTTCATTAGAAAAATCATCAGTTGAGACTTTTTGCATTAATTCTCTTGCTTTAGGTCCTGCAACAACAAGTACTCCAGTGCTATTTGTAAGATCTTCAAATATTACTGATCCATCTGTAGGCATCCACTTTTGTATCCAATCATGATCTAATCGTAAATTTGCTCCAGCAGAAACAAGGTAATAGCTATTTTCTGCTTCCTTCATGATTGTAAATTCAGAGTGTACACCACCTTTAGTATTAAGAGCATGACATAAATTAATTCTACCGATCTTTTTTGGAAGTTTGTTAGCAACTAAATAATCTAAAAATTCTTCAGCTTTAGGCCCTTTTATTCTACACTTTGCAAAAGCTGTCATATCTAACAAACCAACATTTTTTTTTACATTTTCACATTCTTTTTTTATTGCATCAAACCACTTTGATCTTCTAAAAGACCAATCATCTTTTTGTTCCATGCCATCTGTTGCAAAAAAGTTAGGCCTTTCCCATCCAAATTTTTGACCAAAAACTGCTCCAAGATCTTTCATTCTTTCATAACAAGGTGATGTTCTAAGTGGTCTTGCTGCTGGTCTTTCTTCGTCTGGGTAATGTACAATAAATACGTGACTATAAGCTTCCTCATTTTTTGCTTTTAAGTATGACTTAGTTGCATAGTTTCCATAACGTCTTGGCTCAACTCCAAGCATATCGATTGTTGGTTCTCCATCTATAATCCATTCAGCTAATTGCCAACCCGCTCCTCCTGCAGCTGTAATTCCAAAACTGTGTCCTTCATTAATCCAAAAATTTTTTAATCCCCAAGCTGGACCAACTATAGGATTACCATCAGGCGTATAACAAATTGCTCCATTGTAAACTTTTTTTACTCCAACTTCTCCAAAAGCTGGAACACGATGTATTGCACCTTCAATATGAGGAGCAAGCCTATCCAAATCCTCTTGAAATAATTCATACTCTGAATTTTTTGATGGTCCCTCAACATAACATGCAGGTGCTCCATCTTCATAAGGGCCCAAAATTAATCCACCAGCTTCTTCTCTCATATACCATCTACTATCACTATCTCTTAACACTCCCATTTCAGGTAGACCTTCTTTTTTTCTTTTTTGAATCTCTGGGTGTGGTTCTGTTACTATGTATTGATGTTCAACAGGTATAACCGGTATATCTAATCCAACCATTTCTCCAGTTTGTCTTGCAAAGTTTCCTGAGCAAGATATTACATGCTCACATTCAATTGAACCTTTATCTGTTTCCACTATCCATCCATCTTTAGTTTGTCTCATAGCTAAGACAGTTGTGTTTCTATAAATTTCTGCACCCCTATTTCTTGCGCCCGTTGCAAGTGCTTGAGTCAAATCAGCTGGCTGAATATATCCATCTTCAGGATGTTGTATTGCTCCAACTAAATCATCTGTATGACATAAAGGCCAAATTTCTTTTACTTGTTGAGGAGTTAAAAATCTTACATCTACTCCAATTGTTTTTGCGACACCGGCATATTGATGATACTCATCCATTCTATCTTTAGTGCTTGCTAAACGAATATTTGATACAACGCTAAAACCAACATTTTTTCCTGTTTCTTCTTCCAATTTTTTATAAAGGTCGACTGCATATTTGTGGAGTTGGCCGACTGAGTAACTCATATTGAAAAGAGGCAACAATCCAGCTGCGTGCCAAGTTGAACCAGATGTTAATTCTTTTCTCTCAACTAAAACAACATCTGACCACCCTTTTTTTGCTAAGTGGTATAGTGCACTTACACCAACTACTCCTCCACCAACAACTACAACTTTTGTTTTAGATTTCATTAAACGATTCCTACTAAATTTTTATTCATTACGAAACAAAATTGTATTGTGGAAAGTCAAATCGAGCTTCCTAAAGGAATTGGACTAGAGACCATTGTAGTCAACCAACAGTCCTTTAAAGGCCCATCCTTTGTATATTTTTCTACTTGCCAGTTAAATTTATGATAAATCTTTTCCTTATCTAAAATTATAACCTCAAATTGAGCCCATTTGTCACTACTACCTACTTCAGTTATTGTATGACTCAGATGATTTAAAAGCATTTGATAAGATCTACCTTTTATCATTGTCTTAAAATTGGGTAACGGTCCAGTATTTTTTTTATTATCTGGATGTGCAAAATTCCATGTTTGCTCAATTCCACTATCTTTAAATTGATTATCGTTATTCATCAATCCAGATAGTTGTATTTGAATAACTTCCTTTGGTTTTATTAAACTGCTTGGATTAATTAAATCAGCCTTTAAAGATACCGTTGTCAAAAAATAAAATGAAATAAAGCTAAACGCTAAGAGCAGTTTTTTTAACATCATCAAGGAACTGTTTGCGCTTTTTTTCACTAACAAATGGTACAGCAAAGTATCTTCTGTAAACAACATCCGTTATGCCACATATATTAAAAACTCCTCTTCTTAGTCTTTTAGTTGGCATATTTAGAAAGAAAGTTCTTACTGCAAATTGAGGAGAGCCATAAGTACAAAATACTACTGCTTTTTTGCCTTTTAAGTTACCCAAGGGATAACCATAATTTCCAAATAATCTTTTAAATTTAAATGCCCACGGTGGAGCAAGAACTTTATCTATCCAACCTTCAACAATAGCTGGCATTCTAAAATTCCATATTGGAGCAATTAAGACAATTGCATCAGAACTTTCTATTTTTTTTCTGTGATTTAAAACTGTATTATCAGGTTCCTCACCTGCGAAAACTGGATTAAAGTTTTCTTTGTAAAGATCAATAATATCAACTGAATGACCTTTTTCTTTAACTGTATTAACAAAAGTATCTCTAATTGCTGCATTAAATGATTTATCATTATAATGTCCATATATAAGAATTATTTTTTTCATTAAGTAAAATACTTTTCAAACTCTATTTTTGTACATTTGTTTTCAATATACAAAATGTTATTTGCCTCAACAATTCTTTTTGCCTCTTCGTTTTTGATATCTAATTGCAACCATAAAACTTTTGCATTAATTTTTATTGCCTCTTTAGCAATTTCAATAACCTCATTAGAAGGTCTGAATACATCAATTATATCAACAGCACTATCAATTTCTGAAATGCTTCCAAAAACTTTTTCACCTAATATTTCTTCTCCTCTCATTGATGGGTTTACTGGATAAACTTTGAATCCATATTGTTGTAAATACTTCATCACAACAGAAGAGGTTTTTGTTAAATCTTTGCTAGCACCTACTAAAGCAATTTTTTTATATTTTTCTAAAATTTCTTTTGTGTTTTTCATTTATCTTAATCCTTATTCATAATTTTATCTTCACAAAACTTTTTTGCCTCTTGAACAGTCATAGGTTTTTCTAATTTTTGACTACCTGCAATACATGCATCTATAGCCCTTTTAAAGTTATGATCTCTGAAAGTAAAAACAAAATAGAGACCAACAATAATCAAGACAAAAGTTATAGTTTTTTTTATTTTCACTTATTTTTCCATTTTGGTTTTCTTTTTTCAAGAAAGGCTGAAATTCCCTCTTTCGCGTCCATTGCCATCATATTACGTGTCATCATCTCACTTGTATAAGCATATGCTTTCTTTAATGGCATCTCTAATTGTTTATAAAAAGCTTGCTTTCCAATTTTAATTGTTAGATTAGATTTTGAAGCAATTTTTTTAGCTACTTTTAGAACTTCGTTATTTAATTTAGATTTCGGAAAATAATCGTTAATCAATCCAATTTCTTTAGCATAATTTGCTTTAATAGGTTCTCCTGTTAACAACATTTTCATCATTGGTTTTCTGCTAATTTTTCTACTCACAGCAACCATTGGAGTACTACAAAATAATCCTATGTTAACACCTGGTGTAGCAAACAGAGCATTATTTGTGCTGTATGCTAAATCACAACTTGCAGCTAATTGACATCCTGCAGCATAAGCAGCTCCATGAACTTTAGCTATAACTGGTTTTTTGCCTTCAACAATTTGAAGCATCAATTTAGAGCATAGATTAAATAATTTTTGATATTTATTTCTTATTTTTAAATTTTTGACTTCTTTGAGATTATGCCCAGCACTAAAACCCTTACCAGATCCTTCAAGAATAATTACTTTTGTTTTTTTATCCTTATCGAGTTTTTTAAAAACTTGAATTAAATCGTTTAAATTTTTAAATGATAATGAGTTATATGTTCTAGGTTCATTAATTGTGATAACAGATATTCCACTAGATAAATTTTTAACCTTTATATTCATTAAAAATTTTATTTAAGTTTTCCTTCTTCTCTCATCTTAGCTCTAATTTTAGTAGCTGAAATTTTTTGTATTTCCTCAGGTAACACAATCTCCTCAATTTTATATCCCACACCTCTACCATAGCAAATATTGGTAATATTAGGCACTAACATTATTTTAAATCTACCCTCAAATTCTGGATTTAGTCTCTCCTCAATATTTTTTTTTACTGTTTCAAAATCAAAAGGATTATCATCTACTCCTTGTACATCTCTGATCTGAATACAAACCTGACCAGTTTTTTTAATAATTTCTTTAAACAAAGTATAATGGCCATCATGAAATGGTTGCCATCTACCTAACATTTGTGCAGTTGGTTTTTTGTTATCCCATTTGTAAGCCATTATTCTATCTCCTTTAATATTTTTGGTGCCCAGTTTTTAGCATCTTGGGTAGTAACATGAAAGTTATACTTATCAGGTTTAACAAACATTTTATTGGTATCATCAAATCTACCCTCTTTAATAGTATCAACCCAAATAATATAATCAGCTGGAAATAAACTTCTTGCTTCAGGTGTTGGACAAATAAAATCTGCAACTACGTAGCTTCCATCTTCTTTCATCTTTAAAGCAAAGTCTGCCATTCTTTTGGCTTGCCTTTTTCTTCCCCCCTCTGAAAAATCCCAATCATTAGCTTCCTTTCTAACTTCATCTGCATTTAATCTTTTTGCATTTAACATTGGAGCTAATTCATTTGCTAAAGTTGTTTTACCAGATCCAGGTAAACCCATTATTAAAATTATCTTCATACTAAATTAAACTTTCTGCAACCCATTTATGAAATTGATGAGTTGGTTGATCCATTACAGGAGAAAAGTTCCCTCCATTGTAAGCAGGAGAGCTTCTACCTGTTTGCATGCCCTCTATTGCGCTTACATCTTCAATCATCACATCCTTCCAAAATCTTACATTTTCTTTTCTTAAGTCTTTTAGTTCGTCTCCGTTCGCACTATCGTCACCAATATAATACATTTGCATGTGTTCTTTTGTTTTATTCATTGTAATAGGCTCTAACCAAAAAACATAAAAATGATCAATATGTAAACCTATCATGACATTAGGAAATAGAGCTACATATTCTGAATTTTTTAACCAACCTCTATCCCAATTAGGAAAAGCTTTGAATTTTTTATTACCTTTTATTGGTTGTTCGTATTTTTTACTTCCTTGACCAGCAAATCTATTTGGTAAACCCTGAATATGATAATGATCATTAATATTAGAAACTTTGTTTAGCTCAGGATGAATAGTTGGTAAGTGATAACTTTCACAATAATTTTCAATAGCAAATTTCCAATTACTTTTAACTTCAAGATTAAAATATCCATAATCATTAGAATGAACTATCAATTTTTGATCTTCTTTATTGATAAATCTAGACCACCTTTTTTCAAGTGGTTTAATATATTCCTCAAATTCCATTTCGTTTGAATTAATATTTACAAAAATAATGTCCATCCAAACTTTTGTTTTTATACTTTTTAAATCACTATTTTCTTTTTTAAATTTTTTTGAATTATGAACATTTAAACCTCCGATGTGTGGGGTCGCAACAAGATTACCCTCAAAATTATAAGACCAGGAGTGATAAGGGCATCTAATCATGTTTTTTAGGTTGCATGGTTTATCTAAAAGTTTATGTCCTCTATGGCTGCAAACATTATGAAAAACACGTATCTTCATTTCTTTATCTCTCAAAATTATCAACGGAATTCCGAGAAGATTGTATGGTATTGCATCTCCTGCTTTTGGTATTGAGCTTCCAACTCCAATAACAGTCCATTTATTTAGAAAAACTTTATCTCTTTCATAGGCTAAATAATCTTCATTAATATAACACTCATTTGGAAGACCATTTGCAGCCTCAATTGGCTTATTTACTCGCTTAAGTTTTTCTAAATCTAGTATTTTTGAGAGATTTTTATTTTTTTGATTTTGACCCATTAAAAAAATTATCATGCCTATTATTTTTGGGCAACAGATTTCGGTTTAAGTTTGTGTTGAATTTCTTTGACAGCATTTTCAAAAAAGATAATGATCTGAGAAATGAATTTTTCTCTAGAAATTAGTCCAACAACTGATCTTGAAACAGTTCCCCCGGTAAATGATATTTATATAACTATGCTGCCCGGTGGAGACTATAGAGAGACTGCACAACAAGCAGTTGAGTTAGTTAAGAGGGGCTTTAACCCTGTACCTCATTTTCCAGCAAGATCAATGCATGATGAAAAGCAGCTAAAGGATTATGTTTCAAGATGTAAAGATGGAGGGGTAAAACAGGTTTTGGTTATTGGTGGAGGTAGAGAGCCTCTAGGTAAATTTGATAGCTCCTTTCAACTTTTAGAAACTGGTTATTTTGAGAAGATGACAATAGGAATTGCTGGACACCCAGAGGGGAGTCCTGATATATCCGACTCAGATTTAGAAAAAGCTATGATAGATAAAAAGCCTTACGCTGACTATATTGTAACCCAGTGGTTATTAGATCCTCAGCCTATTATAGATTTTATATCTAAACAAAGCGTACCAGTACATGTGGGAATTACTGGACCTCTAAAAATATCTAGTTTGATTAAATTTGCTAATATTGTTGGAGCAAAAAATTCTCTAAATTTTCTTAAATCTAATTTTAGTAAGGCGTTAGATTTATTAAAACCTAAAGACCCTAATGAATTAATTGGGAAAATTAAATCACATACTGATTTCTTCCACATTTATACATTCGGCGGCTTGAAGGAAACTAACAAGTGGTTGAAGGAGAATAGTTATGTCTAAAGAATTTGACTATACCAAACTAAAACATGTTACTTCGGTTGATCAATCAGATAGAGAAGTACCATATAATTTAAGACAAAGTGGACCAACTAAAGTTGAAATGTTAATTTCAACAAGAGTAAGAAAATCACCATATTGGCATTTGTCAATGCAAGCAGGTTGTTGGAGAGCAACTGTTTATAACCGTATTTATCATCCAAGAGGTTATGTTAAACCTGAAGACGGTGGAGCAATGGTTGAATATGATGCTATTGTTAATCACGTGACAATGTGGAATGTGGCTGTTGAGAGACAAATAAGAGTTAAAGGTCCAGATGCAGAAAAATTTACTGACTATGTTATTACAAGGGATGCAACAAAAATTTCTCCAATGAGAGCAAGGTATGTGATTTTATGTAATGCATATGGAGGAGTCTTAAATGATCCAATACTTTTAAGAATTTCAGAAGATGAATTTTGGTTCTCATTATCAGACTCTGATATAGGAATGTATTTACAAGGAGTAAATGCTGATGGTAAATTTAATTGTACAGTAGAAGAAATAGATGCATGTCCAGTTCAAATTCAAGGTCCTAAATCAAAAGCTTTAATGAAAGATCTTTGTGGAGACCAAGTTGATTTTGATAACATGCCTTTCTATGGATTAGCAGAAGCAAAAATTGGTGGAAGAAGTTGTGTAATTTCTCAATCTGGCTTTTCAGGAGAAGCTGGTTATGAGATATACTTAAGAAATGCTACATTATATGCTGAAGATATGTGGAATGCAGTACTTGATGCAGGAAAAAAACATCAATTAATGGTTATCGCTCCAGCACACCACAGAAGAATTCAAGCTGGTATTCTTTCATGGGGGCAAGATATGGATCAACAACATAATCCATTTCAATGTAATTTAGGTTATCAAGTTTCTTTATCTGGGAAAGGTGAATGGAATAAAAAAGCTGATTATGTTGGCAAAGCTGCACTTGAAAAAATGAAAGCAGAAATCAAGGCTGGAAAAAAACCATATAAACTACAATTGGTAGGATTTGAATTAGGTGGAAAACCAATCGAGGATTATGCCCCGGATTTCTGGTTAGTTTCAGCTGAAAATGGAGGTGATCCAGTTGGATTTTTAACATCTCCTTGGTATCACCCTGAGAAGAAAACTAATATAGCTATGGGTTACGTTCCTTTTGATGGGACATTAAATGCTAATGGGTTTCCGAAAGGTAAAGTTGGCACAAAATTTCAAGTCCATTTACCTGAAAAATACTCAAACACTCCAGGTAAACCAGTAGATGCTGTTGTTGTTGACATACCATTTAAAGAATCTTTCAATGCTAATACTAGAGAAGTTGTAAAAGGTTAATTTTTTTTGGGAGGGGTATTAAGCCCCTCCCTTATCCATTTAATGTCAAAAGCTTTTTTAATTGCAGTTTGCATTATTATTGTTATTGCATTAATAATCTTTCTATTAGTTATTTCTTATAAAGAGCAAAAAAATAAAAAATAATAATGTTTGGTGAATTTCTTAATATAGTATTTAAATCTATAAAGTTAGATAAATCACTTTATAGTGATTCAAAAAACTTTGGAGAAGCCTCAATATATTTTGCAGGAATAATAATGATCTTAGATGGCATAGCTGGGGCTTTTGCTGCAAATACTGTTGTTAAAACTGCAGTAGCGATGTCTGGGCTAACTGCTATTTTAACATGGTTTATTTGGTCGATTTTAATTTACGTATTAGGAGTAAAAATTTTTCCAGAAAAACAAACTAAGGCGTCTTTTAAAAAAGTACTAACAGCAGTAGGTTTTGCCCACGCTCCTGGTTTATTAAGATTCTTTGCTGTTACTCCAGATTTGATGATTACAATAATTTTTTTAACTCAATTTTGGATTTTTGCTGGACTAATTATTTCAACAAAGCAAATTTTGAATCTAAAATCTAATTTTAAATCTTTTGGAATTGTTTTCTTATCTTTTTTGATTATTGTATTTTTATCTATATCTTTTGTTATGAGCAGAATGGATGCTCTGCCAATAAATCAAATCTAAATTGGAAAAATAGTTTTAGATACTCTACAAGATTTACAGATTTTAAAACCAGTCAAAATTAAATTTTGAGAAACACTTTCATCTTTTTCTTTACATTCATCGCATATATCATCTAGTTCTCTCAGATCTTCCTCTTTCAAATTTTCATCTTTAATCATTATCAGTCAAACCTGCTCCTGCCGCACTTTTTTTCAAACTATCTGTCTCCTCAACAAATGTCTCTTCAGAGAGTTTATAAAGATTTTTCCATTCAATTTCACTAAAGTTATCTTTATTATCTAAAAAATTAATTTTAACATCCTTTGCTAAAAACGGATATTGTTCATTATCGAAATTCGAGAAAATACTTATATTAAAATTCAGTAAAAATTGATTTTCATCAAAATTGAAAATAATTTTTTTTCCAATAACCTCAGAAGAACGACTCAAAAATGGTAAAAGTAATATTGGATAAGCAATATTTTTAAAAGAACAATTATTGAATGTTTCAATAGTTCTTATTTGATCTAAAAAATTTACTCCAATATTTATTGGACAAAAGATATTTTTCTGAGGTTGATTTTGCTTATTAATTAACTTTAAATTTTCGAAATTTTTTGAGTTTTTTTCTTTAAAATATGAATTTAAATTTTTAATGCCTGGTAACCCGAAAAGTTCTAGTATTCTAATACACTTACCTACCTCCTCAGAAATGCCCCATGAAAATCCAGCAGCTCGAGTTGCTCTTTTTGATGTGGTTTCTATTTCACTTAGAGATTTCATAATTCAAGAATTTGCTTTATAAACCCAATGATCATCATAATTTTTCAGTTCATTAGGTAATGGCGCTCCCTGAAACATGCATATTCTTAGCCACTTATCAGAGCGAGGATCAAATTTAAGTGCACCAAAAAAAGATAATTTTAGTCTTAACATATCGATTGGGATGGTTTTTTCACTAATAGTATTGTCTTGAATTTCAGAATAAGGAAATTTTTCAATGATGAAAGCTCTTCTAACTACATGTCTTAAATGTGAGTTATCAATTAAAAAATTATCTATTGTTGTATTTCTTTTTGTTACTAATAATTTTTCATAGAGTTTTTTTATATCTCTGGCGATTGCAAGTGGTTGTTCTAATTCAGATCCTGATTCTTCAAATCTATCTGCAATACGAGGTTCCTCTTTATTTTTTGAAATAAACCAAAATTTTTTATTATTTTGTTTTTTTTCAAAATTAACTGATAAAATATTTTGATATTTAGATTCAATTATCAATTTTAAATCCTCAACCTTTCTATTTGTTGGTATAGTAAAATACTTATCTTCATCTGAACTCATCTGTTTTACAAGCGGTTCAATAATTTTATTATATGGCTCCATCATTAATGAAACGATGTACTCTATACACTCTTCACACGTTTCTTTTTCAACCCATAAGTACAATCTATTGAATGGATAATCTGTCTCAAAATCAAATTTTTTTTCAATAAAGTCTAAAAGTTTTTTTACATCATTTAATAAATCTTTAATCTTTTTTAGCTGGTATTCACTTTCAGTATTCCAACTTGTTATATTTTTAATTGAATTTCTTAGACATTTTTTGAATAAATCAAAGTCTTCTTGATTTACTTTTTTAATTTCCCTAATTTCCTTGAGGGCTTTTTCTCTACTCATAATCCAATTATTTAATAAAGTAGGATGATTAACTATAAATGGAGCCATACCTAAGCCTGTTGAATTTCCAATACCAAGATTTTTACAAATTTTAAGATCTAATTTTACAGCTTTTTTTGGGTTTTTGTTCTTTGCTACGTGATTAACTTGATCAAATGTAAATTGTCTTACTAAATAGACTAGCATCATTTCTAATCTAAATGGACCATTAATTTCATCTCTATTTTTTATTCTAAAACGATCTGCTAATCCAAATTTTCCTGAACCATAAACTGCAGTTGTTCTATAAAGATATCCAACTTTTTCAATTAAATCTAAATTTGGTTGTTTGCCATTACTTAAATTTTCTACAACATGATCGAAGACTCTTACTGATTTATTTGCTCTCGATAAAGTTAATTCTTTGTAGGATAATCTTCCAACTTCCTGTTTAGGCACTTCCTTTTTTAATCTCTCAATATCATTTCTATTTGGAATACCATCATGTAACGTAAAAGCTGCATCCCATTTAGTGGCTATAACTCTGTCCGACCTTTCATCATCCTGTATTTTATTTGCAAAACATATTAAAGAGTAAACTCTTTCTTTTTTTGTAAATGAATAAACTACAACCCCAAAACCATCTTTATCTAAATCAAATAAATCTCTTTTATATTCCCAATCTTTAAATTCATTTAAGAAACTTCTCAGAAATGAAAGTTTAGACTGATGGAAAGATCCTAGTCTTGAAAGTTTCATAATTATATTAGGGTCTCTTAATTTTATTTTCATAATTAAATCGTTTTATAAAAATTATACCAATTGTTTCCAAGTATTCCGTTTATTTCTGTTTCCTTAAATCCAATTTTGCTTAATCCTTTTTCTAAATTGGCAAAACCTCTGGCATCCTCAAACCATTTAGGTTGTTTAGGAAAACCAGGTTTATTTTTTGTACCTTCTCCATAATTTTTACTCTTTGTCCAGGTTCCATTTCTCATCCATTCAACAACCTCATCTGGTTGATTTAAACAAAGATCAGAACCAATTCCAATATTTTTTATATTCATAATATCTGCGGTTCTAGCGACCATTTCACAAAAACTATCAATCGTGCAATTAGTATTATTTTTCAAATGGTGGGGATAAAGCGATAATCCTAAAATTCCACCACTGTCACTTAACACTTTTAATAATTCTGAAGATTTATTTCTTTTAGCTGCATGCCAAAAAGATGGATTAGCATGTGTGATTGCAATTGGTTTTTCACTTAAATCAATTGCATCAAAAGTACTTTTTTCTGCAGAATGAGACATATCTACTACAACACCAACTCTATTCATTTCTTTTATTACTTCCCTTCCAAAATTTGTTACACCACTATCAAATTTTTCATAACAACCTGTCGCCAATAAAGATTGATTATTATATGTTAGTTGCATAAATCGACATCCTAACTCATGAACTTTTTCTACTAAATTAATATCATCTTCTATTGGAGAACAATTTTGAAATCCAAAAAAAATAGCTGTTTTACCATCATTATTTGCTTTTTCTATATCTTTAAAATCTTTACCTAAAAATATTAGATCTGAATTATTTTTAAACATTTCATTCCATTTTTCTATTTGTTTGCCTAATTCTTTAAAGTCTTCATGATATACTATTGTGACATGTACTGCATCAAGTCCTGCCTCTCTATTTATTTCAAATACCTCTCTTGTCCAATTACAGTACTGAAGATTGTCAATTTTAAAATTCATTATGCTAATTTTTTTTAAACCATATCAATATGTTTTTTTAAATTCTATTTATTTTATTGAAATTTTAATTTAATTTTGAAATAAAGTTTAAACTTGATAATTCATGAAAAAGAATAAAAATCTTAAAGTTGCTATAGTTATGGGTAGTCAATCTGACTATAAAACAATGAAATTAACTGAAAAAATGCTTATAGATTTGGGTGTTAAGTTTGAAACCAAAATAATTTCAGCACACAGGACTCCAAAAAGAATGTACGAATTTGCCATTTCAGCTAAAGAGAATAACTTTGGGGTTGTAATTGCGGGAGCTGGTGGATCCGCACATTTACCTGGGATGATTTCAGCTTTAACAACAATTCCAGTTTTAGGGGTTCCTATCGAAAGTAAAAAACTTAAAGGATTAGATAGCCTTTTGTCAATTGCTCAAATGCCTAAGGGAATACCAGTAGGAACTTTAGCTATTGGTGAGGATGGAGCAATAAATGCTGCGATACTTGCAGCTTCCATAATTGGAAACAGTAATTCTATTGTGAAAAAAAGATTAGAAAATTGGAGACTGTCACAATCAAAATCAGTAAAAAAGAGACCTAAATAAATTAAATGTCTGTAATTAATTTAGGTATTATTGGTGGTGGTCAGCTTGGTAGTATGCTTTCAATAGCAGCAAAAAAATTAGATATAAAAACAGTAATTTATTGCGATGACATTAATGCACCTGCTCAAAATTTTTGTAATGAATTTATATTTGGTAAATATAATGATAAAGAGAAAATTTTAGAATTTATAAATAAAGTAAATATAATTACTTATGAATTTGAAAATATACCATATGAAACTTTAAATGAAATAAATAAAAAAAAACCTGTTTTACCAAAACCATCGATAAATAGAGTCATTCAGCACAGAATAGCTGAAAAAGATTTTATAAATAAATTAAATATTAGAACTACTCAATATTCATTAATTGAAAAAAAGTCTGATTTAGATTCATTAACTGATCTTCTTCCAGGTATATTAAAAACAACTACAATGGGCTATGATGGCAAAGGACAATATCCAGTTAAAGAAATTAAGGATATTGATAGAATGAATATTGATTTTTCTAAAGGATACATTCTTGAAAAACTTGTTAAACTTAAGAAGGAAATATCTGTAATCATTACAAGATTTGGTAATAATGATTATGAAATTTATGAGCCAATAGAAAATATTCATGAGGATCAAATATTAAAATATTCAAGAATACCAGCTGAAATTAGTAAAAATATATTTAATCAATCAAAAGAGTGGGCAGTTAGTATAGCTGAAGAACTAAAATACATTGGAACTTTATGTGTAGAATTTTTCATAGATAGAAATGAAAATTTGTACGTAAATGAAATAGCTCCAAGAGTTCATAATTCCGGTCACTTAACTATCAACGCTTATAATGTAAGTCAGTTCGAAAACCATGTTAGAGCTGTTTGTTCTCTGAGTAAAATTCCAATAAAGAAAATATCTAATGCAAAAATGGTTAATTTAATAGGTAGTCAAATAAAGCCTTATAGACAAGACATGAAGTTAAAAGATAATGAATTTTTTTATGATTATTTAAAAAAAGAGATAAAAGATAAAAGAAAAATGGGTCATATTACAACTTTAATTCCATGATTAAATCAATTGAAGGAAATTTTGATCATCCAGAAGTAAACGAGCTTCTTACTAAGCATTTTATCGAACTTAGAGCAGCATCACCTGAAGGAAGTGCACATGTTTTAGACATTCCTGGTTTAAAAGTAGAGTCAATTAAATTTTGGAGCTTATGGGAAAATGACAAACTAATGGGTTGTGGTGCCTTAAAATTTTTAGATGAAAATCACGGGGAATTTAAATCCATAAGAGTCCATGATAATTTTAGAAATCAAGGGAAAGGTATAAAAGTAATTAATCACCTTATTGATGAAGCAAAAAAACTTAATATTAAAAGAATAAGTATTGAAACAGGTGCAGGAAAATTTTTTGAACCAGCGAGAAAACTATTCAAAAAGTGTAATTTTGAGTTGTGCGAACCCTTTGCCCATTATAAGGTAGATGTTAATTCGCTTTATTTAAGTAAGCTAATAAGCAACGATAAAGATTAAAAATAAAAAAAAAGATCAATTTAGTTGACAAAAGTCCTAAAATTCTAAAGAAAGCGTAAATTACTTAATTATAAGTAATAAATTAACATAACAAAAAGTAAGTAAAAATATGAGTCTACAAGGAAAAGTAAAGTGGTTCAATCCAACCAAAGGTTATGGTTTTATTGAAAGAGAAGATAAAGAAAAAGATGTGTTTGTACATGTTTCAGCTGTAAGAGATGCTGGTATGAACGGTTTAGATGAGGGTCAAGCTTTGACTTTCGATGTTGAAGACGGTCCTAAAGGTCCTTCAGCAGTTAACTTAAAAACTGCATAATTTTCATTATACAATTTATTGGCTATATAAGATAAATCATTTAAAGATTTGATTTATTTTTGTAGCCAATAATCTATTCTTTAAAACTAATTAAATAAAAAATCTATGATAGGAATTCTAGGTGGAATGGGAACACAGGCAGGATTAGATTTCTGTAATAAACTAGCAATTCAATACAGAGGAAAAATTGATCAAGATTACCCTTTATTTTTTTTATACAATAAATCCAATGTGCCCGGTAGACCAGAATCTATTGGAAAAACTACAGGAGCATTATCTAATAGGTTTAAGAATATTGCTTCGAAAAAAAAATACGCAAAAGTTCTTAGGAGTTTAGTTGATGGATGTAGAAAATTAGAAAAAGCAAAATGTAAGTTTATTGTTATCCCATGCAATACAGCCCACTATTGGTACGAAGATCTTCAAAAAAGAATTAAGATACCGATTATAAATATGCCAAAAGAAGTTTTTAATCATACAAAAAGAAATTGTAGAAAAAATTCAAAAATAGGCTTACTAGCAACAGAAGGAACTTTGAAAACTAAAGTTTATAGTAAAATTTTTGAAAAAAATTATCAATTATTTTTTCCTAATAATACACTTCAAAAACAAAGCGTAAATAAAGCAATTAAAAATGTCAAAATGGGTAATGTCAAGGTAGCTGCTAAAGTTATTCAACCAGCAATAAACTACTTAATTAAAAAAAAATGTAAAAAGATAATCTTAGGATGTACAGAATTACCAATTGCTATTTTTGCTTTTAAATCAATTAAAATTATTAAATCATCAAAAATTTTTCTAGATCCAAACTTAATTTTAGCTAATGCTGCGGTAAAAAAATATAAGAGTAAATGAAACAATCTAAAGATCTTCCCTACGTTTTATTTGTTGCAGAAATAATATATACAGAAATTGTAAAAATTAAAAAAAAAAATCTCGATTTATCTAAAATTGATGCTGTGGATACCTTTATAGGATCTGATACATACAACCATATAAGTAGCGGTAAATTTCATGAAGAATGGTTAAATGAATTAGAACAAAATAATTTTATAGATAAAAAAACCAGAAAAAAAATACCAGTCGAAACAATTAGATTACTAAATATGCAAAAAGATGTGATGGTCAAACAGTTAATTCAATTTCCTGATTTATATTATGCAAAAAGCCATTTTCCTCTTGAAATTTCACAAAGAGCATTTGATCATATCTGGAGAATGTGTGAAAGCTATGAATTATGGTGTAAGGAAACTAAACAATTAAAATTGATAAAACTAGATATTATTGATTAGATGATTTTAGTATATTGTTTGTTTTTATAATTCTTTTTTTCACCAAGTCTTGAAAATCTTTACTCTCTAAAGTTTTCTTTTGAATATTATTTCTGTCCGATGAAGTAAACTCAGCTATATTTTCTATTGGTGTTTTGCCTGTATACATTGTTATCATTTGACTTGAACCATAAGAAAATCCAGCTTGAAGAACATTTCCTGTTGAAGTTAAAGTATATGCTGGGCCCAACATTGCAGTTGGAGATGTACAAGCTCCTAAAAAACCTAAAATAAAAATTCCAAAAATAATTTTTTTATAAATCATTGATGGGATTCTTAAGCATTTTAAATTACAACTCAAGATAGAATTTAATTTTTGGGTTAAAAGCTCCTTTTTCATGGACAAATTTAACTAAATTTGAGAATCAATTGTAAGAGAATTTTATTTATAAAACCTAAAATGATCAGAGTATATCCATTCATTTTTATTTTGTTATGGTCTTCAGCTTTCATAACAACAAAGCCTATTATAGATAATAGTGATCCTTTTTCTGCTCTAGCTTTTAGATTTTTTTTTGTAGCAATAGGATTCTATTTATTTTCTATTTACTCAAAACAATCAATTAAGATTAACAGTAGAAATTTAATTGAATCTCTATTGAGTGGAGTTCTTTTTCATGGATTATATTTAGGTGGTGTGTTTTACTCTATCTCAATTGGTATGCCGACGGGCATAGCCGCACTAATAGTAACTCTTCAACCTATTTTAACTAATGCACTGAGTGGACCTATACTAAATGAAAAAGTTACCACTAAGCAATGGATTGGAGTTTTACTTGGGTTTTCTGGTGCAGCATTGGTTTTAGGTTTAGATATAGGTACTGACATTCCTTTGCTTGGATTAATTGCCACAATAATAGCCTTAATTTCAATCACAACTTCGACAATTTGGCAAAAAAAATTAAGTAATAACTTGCCTTTACCAGTGAGTAACTTTTATCAAGCTGTAGGTGGATGTTTGTTTCATATTTTGATTATAATATTTTTTGTTGACCCGTATATTAATTTTACTAAAACCTTTGTTATCGCAATGGGTCATCAAATATTTTTGGTGTCATTTGGTGCATTTACAATACTCATGTTTTTAATTAAAAAAAATTCTGCTAGTAAAACTGTTTCGATTTTTTTTCTAATACCAGCCACCTCTGCATTTATGGCTTGGCTTTTTTTAAATGAAAATTTAACTCATTTAGATTTAGTAGGTTTTTTAATAACTACAATTGGGGTTTATATCGCTACTCGTGACTAAAATACTTATAATGATTTAAAGCCGAATTCTAAAGATGCATCAGTAATAGAGTGGTATAAAGATTCTCCAAAACTTCTTAAAGCAAATAATCTCACCTTATCTGGGTCGTCGTCCAATAAATCAACAGTGAAAGCTATTCCATTATAAGTAGAGTTTATAGAATTATTTTTTTCTAAAGAATTAAAATTAAATGGACATCCTTTCTTTAAAACCTCTTTAACTTCTTGTCCCTCTATTTGCATTACTGCTCTTGAATGAGATAGGTCTGTTACAGCAAAATCTGATTCTTTGAAATTTTGTAAAATATTTTTAAACAAATTTTTTTTCGTCGAAACAACAAGCCAATTTTTTGGTCCACTCCACAATAATCTTGTATCGTCATTATTTACTACTCGTAATGGTTCATCTTTTAATTTTAAACCATCAATATCAATACTATCAATAGAAACTGTAGAATTTTTATATTGAACAATTTGAACTATTAACAAATTTTTGATTTCTGAGATTTTTAAAAGATTGTTCTCATTTTTATTTTCATAATCACCAAATTCACCTGGTGAATGAACATTTGCTAGTGCTGATATTGGGCTCACGATCTAACCCTTTCACCTTTTGGATCAACATAATGTGAAGAAACAATTTCAACTGGAATAATTTTATTTTTTAGTGGGGACATTACAAATAATTTTTTACCGATCATATTTTTTCCGTCTTTGACAATAGCTAAAGAAAATGGATTATCATGTTCAACGCTCCAACATGAAGCCGAGATATATCCTAATTTTGGATTTGGCAATGGTGCATTTGAATCTTTAACTAAATGGGATCCTTCCGGAATACTTGTTTTTTTATCTAGGGGAACAACACCAACAACTTTTTGTCTATCGTCAGCAATAAATGCTTTTCTATTTAAAGATCTTTTTCCAATAAAATCTTTCTTTTTACTTAATAAACCTTCAAGAGAATTATCATAAGGAATTGTTCTTCCATCAAGTTCTGATCCTGCCACATGTCCCATTTCAATTCTTAGAGTTGATAATGCCTCTGTGCCATATGGTTGAATCTTAAATTCCTGACCAACTTCGATAATTTTTTCCCACATGAAGTTTCCATTATCTGACTCAACGTTTACTTCATACGCAAGTTCACCAGAAAATGAGATTCTAAAAATTCTAGCCTTAACACCAAACAAATCTCCCTCCATATAACCCATAAAAGGTAAACCCTCATTTGATACATCAGATTTTGGAAATAGTTTTTGTAATAATTCTCTTGATTTTGGTCCAGCTATTGCAGCACCTGCCCATTGTTCTGTCGTTGAAACTACGTTTACATTCAATTCTGGCCAAACTAATTGTAAATAATACTCTAAGTGTGAAAGAACATTTGCAGCTTGTGCTGTGGTAGTTGTCATATGGTAATGATTTTCAGAAATTCTTGTTGTTGTTCCATCGTCCATTACAATTCCATCTTCTCGTAACATTACGCCATATCTCGCTTTACCTACTGGTAACTTTAACCAGGCATTGGTATATACTCTATTAAGCAATTCTGCGGCATCTGGACCTTTGATATCTATTTTTCCTAATGTAGTTACGTCACAAACACCCACATTTGTTCTCACATTTTTTGCTTCTCTTTTCGATCCTTCAAATAAATTTTCATCGCCTTGCTTATAATATCTTGGTCTTAACCACACACCCGCATCAACAAAAACTGCATTATTCTTTTCATGCCATAAATGCATTGGAGATTTTCGTGTTGGTTTTGAATGTTTTCCAACCTCTCTACCAACTATTGCTCCAATAGAAACTGGGGTATATGGAGGTCGAAATGTTGTGTGACCCACAGATGGTACAACTTTGTTTTCTATTTTTGATACTAATTGCAAACCATTAAGATTACTTGTTTTACCCTGATCAGTCGCCATTCCAAGAGTCGTATACCGCTTGACGTGTTCAATCGATCGATATCCCTCTTTTAAAGCAATTTCTATGTCTGATACTGCAACATCATTTTGAAAATCTAAAAATCTTTTATAATTTTTTCCTTTTGGGAGAGGTACACACCAAAATTTATCATGAGCTGTTGATTTTTTTTCAATTACATTTGGGAAAGATGTTTTGTTATCATTTTTTGTAATTTCTTTTGATAATCTATGACCAGTTTCAAATGAATTTTTTAAAGTTTCCTCTAAAGTAAAAGTTCCATTAGCAGCACCTATAGTGGTTTCATTTTGCTTTGGTGTTCCAGGGACAAAAGCGTCTATATCCTCTCTAAACTTTGTTTTATTTCCTGATTGTGAGGCTAAATGAATTGTTGGTGTCCAAAAACCAGATACACATATACAATCACACTTAATATTTTCTATTATTCCAAGTTGCTCTTTATCTTCAGAAATTTTTGCGATATCAGCTGATTTTACTTTTTTATAACCTTGGGCAGCTACCACTACATAAGAAAATTTAATATTTATTCCTAGATTTTTTGCTTCATCAACTATTTCAGACTTTGGATCCTTTCGTGTATCTAAAATAATTGGACTTATACCATTTTTTTGAAATTCAATAGCAGTTTCATAGCCACTATCATTATTAGTAAATATTAAAGGATTTTTTCCAACCAACACTCCGTAAACTTTTAAATATTCTTTCGCAGCTGATGAAAGCATCACTCCAGGTGTATCATTGTTACCAAAAACAATCGGTCTTTCAATTGATCCAGAAGAAATAAGAACTTCTTTTGCTCTTATGTACCACAATTTTTGTTTTGGATGAAATTTTTTTGTTTTGGGTAAATGGTCACTTATTCTTTCAGACATCACCAACATGTTATGATCATAGTAACCAAAGACTTGTGATCGATTTTTAACAGTCACATTTGGCATTTCTTTAAGTTCAGAAATAATACTTTCAGCCCATTCTTTTCCTGATTGATTGCCTATATTAACTTCACTAGTTAATAATGTTCCTCCAAACCTAGATTTATCTTCAGCTAATATTACTCTAGCCCCATTCTTAGCAGCAGCATATGCACTTGCTAATCCAGATGGTCCAGAACCAGTAATCAATAAGTCACAATATTCATATTTATGTTCGTATCTTTCCTTGTCATGTTTTGTGGATGCAACCCCAAGTCCCGCAGCTTTTCTAATAAAAGGTTCATAAACTTTGAACCAAAAGCTTTTCGGCCACATAAATGTCTTATAATAAAAACCTGCAGGAAGAAATATTTTTAAAAAATTATTAATCGCCCCAATATCAAAATTAACACTAGGCCAACAATTTACACTTTTAGCCTCTAAACCTTCAAAAAGTTCCTGCTCTGTCGCTTTGATATTTGGCTCAGTTTCACCATTTCTATACAATTGAACTATTGCGTACGGCTCATCAACTCCAGCACCAAAAAACCCTCTAGGTCTATGATATTTAAAACTTCTACCAACTAAATGGACCCCATTTGCGATCAAAGCTGATGCTAATGTATCCCCTTCATAACCATAATAAGCTTTTCCATTAAATTTAAATGAAAGCTTTTTATTTCTATTAATCAGCCCGATATTTTCTAATCTGAAACTCTGAGTCATTATGAAATTTCCTCATTCGCTTTAAGAGTTTTAAAAATTTCATGTGTCGCTGTATCTCTTTCAACTTTGATCCATTGTCGACATCCTGATAAATGTTGCCATAACTCCCAATGTTTTCCTCTTAAACTTTTTCTATTATAAACGAAATCATCCCACTCTTGATCTGAAACTTCTTTCCCTAGCTCAGGTCTTTTAACAGTAGCATCCCCACCATAGGAAAATTCATTTTGTGATCTCCATCCACAATGTGGACATTTAATATAGAGCATTTATGAAATCCAAGTTTTTGTACCAAGTCCTTTTTCGTCAAGTAAGTAACCTGTATTAAATCTATTTAAATTATATCCAGCATTTAATTCGTGAACCCTGTCCTGTGCAATAGTGTGAGCAAATGTCCAACCAGATGCTGGAGTTGCTTTAAATCCACCATAGCACCAACCACAATTTAAATATAAACCTTCAATGTGAGTTTTATCAATTATAGGTGAACCATCCATAGACATATCCATTATACCACCCCAAGTCCTTAGCATTTTCAATTTACTAAGAAAAGGCATCATCGCAATTCCTTCAGTTAAAACATGTTGTAACGTTGGTAGGTTACCTCTTTGAGCATAACTGTTATATCCATCTAAATCACCACCCATAACCATTTCACCCTTATCTGATTGACTAATATAAAAATGGCCAGCTCCAAAAGTAACAACTCTATCTAAAACTGGTTTCACAGGTTCAGATACACAAGCTTGTAAAAGATGTGTTTCAATTGGTAATCTCATATTAAGTTTTTCTGCTAAGATGTTTGTGCTTCCAGCAACACACAAACCAATTTTTTTTACTTTAATATCTCCACGTGATGTTCTTACACCTTTAATCTTTCCACCTACAACATCAAAACCAGTTACTTCACAATTCTGAATTATATCAACTCCCATTGAGTCTGCCTGTCTCGCATAACCCCAAGCTACCGCATCATGTCTTGCGGTCCCAGCACTAGGTTGCATTAACCCACCAAAAATTGGAAATCTAACATTTTCAGAAAAATCGGCCATTGGAATAATTTCTTTAACTTGTTCTCTGTTTAAAAGAACTGCATCGATCCCATTCAATCTCATAGAATTGCCTCTTCTCGCATAAACATTCATTTGTGCATCTGAGTGAGCAAGATTGATAATTCCTCTTGGAGAAAACATTACATTATAATTTAAATCCTGGCTCATCCTTCTCCAGAGATCCATTCCAAATTCACTAAATAATGCATTATCATCATGCATATAGTTCGATCTTATTATTGTTGTATTACGACCAACATTACCTCCACCGATCCAACCTTTTTCGATGATCGCTACATTCGTGATATTATGCTCTTTTGCTAAATAATAGGCAGTTGCTAGACCGTGACCTCCTCCTCCAATTATAACGACATCATACTCTTTCTTTGGCGAAGGATCTTTCCAGGCCAAATCCCACTTTTCATGATTAGAAAAAGCGTTCTTCATTAAGCTAAAAATTGAGTATTTTTGCATGTTAGAATTTTATAATAATGAATATAAATAGTTCATATTTTTTTTATATATAATTTTTAGATATTTCCAAACCTGTTAAAAAGAGATACTAATCGACCAACTTTTTAATATTTATTTAGGACTTTTAATGAGTGAAGTTAAGTCAGACATCCAAATAGCAAGGGAAGCTAAAATGTTGCCAATAAAAGATATTTTAGCCAAAATTAATGTACCAGATGAAAGTTCTGCGTTCAGCCCAATGGGTCGTCATATAGCAAAAATAAATTTAGAATATTTAGATAGTTTAAAAAGTAAAAAGGATGGAAAACTTATTTTAGTCACTGCAATAACACCTACTCCAGCCGGAGAAGGTAAAACCACTACTTCTGTAGGTCTAAATGATGGTTTAAACAAAATTGGGAAAAAATCTATTGTTTGTTTACGAGAGCCAAGTTTAGGACCCTCTTTTGGAATGAAAGGTGGTGCTGCAGGTGGTGGCTATGCACAAGTAGTTCCAATGGAACAAATTAATCTTCATTTTACTGGAGACTTTCACGCAATTACATCTGCACATAATCTTTTGTCGGCACTTATAGATAATCATATTTACTGGGGAAATAAATTAAACATAGATGTAAGAAGAGTAGTTTGGAAAAGAGTTTTAGATATGAACGACAGGGCTTTAAGATCAATAAATGTTAATCTAGGAGGTGTTGCCAATGGTTTCCCTAGAGAAGATGGTTTTGACATAACAGTTGCCTCAGAAATAATGGCTATCTTCTGTTTGGCTAATAACTTAGAAGACTTAGAACAAAGAATCGGGAATATTACTGTTGCTTATACTAGAGATAAAAAACCAATTTATGCTAAAGATTTAAAAGCACAAGGTCCAATGACTGTTTTATTAAAAGAAGCTATAAGACCCAATGTGACTCAAACATTAGAAAATAATCCAGCTATAATCCATGGCGGACCTTTTGCAAATATTGCTCATGGTTGTAATTCTGTTATTGCAACTAAAGCTGGTTTAAAACTTGCTGATTATGTTGTGACTGAGGCTGGGTTTGGTGCTGATTTAGGTGCAGAAAAATTTCTTGATATTAAATGTAGAAAATCAAATTTAAAACCAAGTTGTGTAGTAATTGTTGCAACTATAAGAGCATTGAAAATGCATGGTGGTGTAGCGAAAGATGATCTTAAAAATGAGAACGTGGTCGCACTTAAAAAAGGATTGGTTAATCTTCAACGACATGTAGAAAATGTTAAAAAATTTGGTCTTCCAGTAGCGATAGCAGTAAATCATTTCATAAAAGATACTGATAAAGAAGTAAAAGCCTTAGTAGATTTTTGTGATGGATTAGGAATAAAAGCAAGCCTTTGTACTCATTGGGCCAATGGTGGTGAGGGAACTAAAGAATTAGCTGCACATGTAGCTGAGTTATGTGAAAGAAGTGAAAGTAATTTCAAATTTTTGTATGAAAGCAAATTGCCCTTATTTAAAAAAATTGAAAAAATTGCAAAAGAAATTTATAGAGCTGATGAAGTTATTGCAGATACTAAAATTAGAGATCAGCTTAAAAATTTTGAAGAAGGTGGTTATGGAGAATTACCTATATGTGTTGCAAAAACTCAATATAGTTTTTCAACTGACCCTAATCTTAAAGGAGCACCAACTGGTCACGCATTACCAATTAGAGAAATTAGACTTTCATCTGGAGCTGAGTTTATAGTAGTTGTCTGTGGAGCCATAATGACTATGCCTGGATTGCCAAGAGTTCCCGCAGCAGACTCTATAAAATTAAATAAAAAAGGTGAAATAGAAGGTTTATTTTAATTGATCAAGCCAATTTTTTAACTCCATCATTCTTTTTAATTTATTTTCAACAAAAATTTCTTTTTTGATAAAATTAATATGTTTTTCAACATCTGATGAGTTCTTAAAAACTTTTCTTTTTTCAATTAACCTGTCTTTTCTAAACTGTATTAAACTTATCATTTTTTCATAAGTTATCTCTGGATGATATTGTAATCCCCAAACTTTGGTATTATCTATTTCAAAATATAAACTTTGTATTTTATTAATTTTATTTGAGGCTAAACAAATTCCATTCCTTGGCAATTTTACAACTTCATCAAAATTAAAAGCCGGAGAATTAAATTTTCTATCTTTATCAACATAAAGAGGATGACTTATTCCATTTTTATTTATTTCGATTTCATTTGCTATTCCAATATGTGAGTTATTTGCTTTCTTAACCTGACCCCCGGCGGCAGTAACTGCCACTTGCATACCCCAACATATAGCTAAAATTTTTTTTACTTTTTTTTGACAAGCTTTCATAAATTCAATTTGCTTTCTGATTTCTGGAGTATCATCATAAATATTTAAGCTACTCCCTCCCCATATAAGTCCATCATAATTTTCAAGTTTATCAAATATTAATTGAATATTTTGATCTGATGATGGATTGATAACATCAAATTTTAGTTCATTAGTAAAATAAGCAAGGCTGTCCTTTAAACTTTCCGTGTGAGTTTGTATTCCAACTTTTGAAAAACTTTGATTTTCCTCTTTTAAATTTCCCTCAACAATTAAGATGCTTTTCATTAAAATAAGTCTCCTGTAATGCTGTGCTCATATATCGTTTTTAGATCATCTTTATCAATTTTTCTTGGATTTCCACTTGTTGATGGATCTTCGTATGCCATTAAAGATAATTCATCTAAATTGATTTTTGAACAATCCATAACATCCGAGAGCTTGTGGGGAATCGCTAATTCTTTTCTTAACTCTAAGATCCATTCCAAGAAACTATCAAATTTTTTATCTAAACCTAAGTAATCACATATTGAAATTATTTTTTTTTCTATAGAGTCTTTGTTAAATGTTAAGACATATGGCATAAAAATTGCATTTGATAATCCATGGTGAATATTATATTGGGCATTTACTGGATGGCTCAATGAATGAATGGCACCTAATCCTTTTTGGAAAGCTGTTGAACCCATTGATGAAGCTGCTAATAAATTTTGTCTTGCTTCAATATTTCCTCCATCTTTAAACGCGACTACTAGTGATCTCTTAATCAACTTCATCCCTTCAAGTGCAATACCTTCTGCCATTGGATGAAAATTTGGTGCACAAAATGCCTCCAGATTATGAGCCAAAGCATCCATACCAGTTGCTGCTGTTAATCTTGGAGAAAGCTCTAAGGTTAATTTAGGATCTAAAATTACAATTGAGGGTAAAATTTTTGGATGAAAAATAATCTTTTTAATACCTGTTTTTTTATTAATGATAGCTGATGCTCGACCTGTTTCAGATCCTGTTCCAGCTGTTGTTGGAATAGCAATTATGGGTGCAATGTTTTTATCATTTGCTCTTTTCCAGTAATCACCTACATCTTCAAAATCCCAGATAGGTCTATTTTGCCCAGACATAAATGCAATGGACTTTCCTACATCAAGTGCACTTCCTCCTCCGATTGCAATAACACCATCGCAATCATTTTTTTTGAACTCATTTACACCCTCATCAACATTTTCGCCTACTGGATTTCCAGAAAAATTTGAAAAAAACTTTAATTCTTCAAATTTTTTTTTAACTTCAGAGATGATCTTATTAATGAACGGCAGATTAATTAAATCTTTATCAGTAACAAATAAAGGCTTTTTAATTCCTAAATTTATACATGCAATTGACAAATCATTTACTCTATTTTCACCAACCCAAACTGTTGTTGGATAATTCCAATTAGATTTCATATTTTTTTAACTTACTTTAAGTTTCTTATTGTTCAATATTGCTCTAATCAAATTAATCATTAAAGGAATTTTACTTTTGTTTATTTTTCTTAATATAAATGGTGCTATCTCTCTTACTAATTGTTCCCCTTCAACAGTATCATTTGGCATAAATTTTTTTTTTGCAGTGTTAAATGTATATCCTTTTCCCAGATAACTACCCATCTTGCTATTTCTTCCACCTGCAGCACTTACATAAAGATCCCCTACTCCAGCAAGTCCAAGTGTAGTGGACTCTTTTCCTTTGAAGTAGCTCGTTAGATATTTCATTTCATTTATTGACCTTTGAAATAAACTTGATGATGTATTTAAGTTTTGACCTGCTCCGATCAACATTGAATATATATTTTTTATTGCAGAGCAAACCTCAACACCAACAACATCTGTGGAAAAATCTATTAAATAGTATTTTGTTGAAACAATTTTTCCAATCTGTTTAGCAATTTTTATATTCTTATTAGCTATAATTACACTTGTTTGATTTTTTCTTGCCAACTCTTTTGCTAAACAAGGACCTTTTAAAACAGAAATATTCATTAAATTATAATTTTTTTTCAATTTTTCAGAAATCGTAAAAATCTTATTCTTTTTTTTCTCATATTTTAATCCTTTAGTAAGAACGAGAATTGGGGCTTTAACTTTAGCGATTTTTAATTCTTTGCCAATAAAATCTATACCTGTCAAACTAAGTGCAATTACAATCAAATCAAATTTTTCTTTAAATAAATTTTTAGAAAATTTTTTAAATTTTAATTTTTTTGATAGATTAATTTTTAAACTTGAATGAAATTTATTTTTTGAGGATAAATCCTGTATAAATTTTTTACTATAGGGTTCAGTAATTGTAACTTTGTTATTATTATCTAAACATGGTACTGTAAATGCCGATCCCATGGCCCCACCACCTATGACTAACACTTTTTTCATTTTTATAGCCTATGAATATTATTAAAACTTACATGTTAAATACAACACATACGTGAGAAAGTAATGTTTAATAATTTCCCTTATAATCAAATATTTTATTTTAAATTCACTTAATTTGTTAGTAAAATAAATTATTAAATTTTAAATTAATAAATTAATGACGAAAGTAGCAATAATAGGAGCTGGACCATGTGGATTGTCTATGCTTAGAGCATTTGAATTAGCAGAAAAAAAATGGTGAAAAAATCCCTGAAATAGTTTGTTTTGAAAAACAAGAGGACTGGGGAGGATTGTGGAACTATAATTGGAGAACTGGTTCTGATCAATATGGAGATCCGGTGCATAACAGTATGTACAGATATCTATGGTCCAATGGACCTAAAGAATGTTTAGAATTTGCAGATTATTCATTTGATGAACATTTTGGAAAACCTATTCCATCTTTTCCGCCTAGGGCAGTTTTGTATGACTACATTATTGGTAGAGTAAGCAAAGGAAAATTAAAAAGTAAAATTAAATTTAACACTAGAGTTGTAAACACAATTTATAAAAACGATAAATTTGAAGTTAGTTATCAAGATAAAGTTAACGATAAAGTATTAAAAGATAATTTTGATTTTGTAGTTGTATCCACTGGGCATTTTTCAGTTCCATTCATCCCAGAATATGAGGGAATGAATTCTTTTCCTGGAAGAATTATGCATTCCCATGATTTTAGAGATGCAGAGGAATTTAGAAATAAAAATGTAATTGTTTTAGGAAGTAGTTATTCTGCTGAAGATGTAGCACTTCAATGTAATAAATATGGAGCAAAAAGCGTGACTATTGGATACAGACATAATCCAATGGGATTTAAATGGCCGAAGGGAATGAAAGAAGTTCATTATCTAGATAGATTAGAGGGGAAAAAAGCAATTTTTAAAGATGGTACAGAACAAGAAGCTGATGTTGTAATTTTATGCACCGGTTATCTTCATCATTTTCCTTTTTTAGAAGAAAGTTTACAATTAAAAACTAGAAACAGACTTTATCCACCAAAACTATATAAAGGAGTTGTTTGGCAAGATAATCGCAAACTTTTGTATCTTGGCATGCAAGATCAGTTTCATACATTTAATATGTTTGACTGTCAGGCTTGGTACGCAAGAGATGTGATAATGAATAAGATTAAAATTCCAAATGATAAAGAAATCGAAAGTGATATTAATAAATGGGTTGCTATGGAAGAAAAATTAGAAAATCCAGATCAAATGATTGATTTTCAAACTGAATATACGAAAGAGCTTCATGAAATGTCAGATTATCCTAAAATTGATTTTGAATTAATTAGAAAACATTTTAAAGAATGGGAACATCATAAAGTAGAGGATATATTAACTTATAGAAACAAATCTTTTTCTTCACCTGTAACGGGTTCTGTTGCCCCAATTCACCATACTCCATGGGCAACTGCTATGGATGACTCATTAAAAACTTTTTTAGATAAATAAATTAGAATTAATCAATACCTAGATGTTTTTTTCTTTTTTGGACGTAAGATCTAATTAAATTATCAAATATCAAAGCTATGAAAGCTACACATATACCAAGTGTTAATCCAATACCTGCACCTTTTTTATCTGATAATGCTTTTAAAATATATTGACCTAAATCTTCTGTTCCAATGAATGCTCCAATTATTACCATAAATAAAGCAAATACAATTGTTTGATTTATACCTAGCATCATATGCGGAAATGCTAAAGGAAATTCTATTTTTGTTAATCTTTGAAATTTATTTACACCCGACATAGTCGCTGCATCATGTAAACCTGCTGGAACACTTCTAAGTCCTTCTATTGTATATCTGGTTGCAGGTATAGTTGCGTAGACTATAACTGCAATTAATACGGATGTATCAGTTATACCAAATAACATCATCACAGGTATCAAATATACAAATGATGGGAATGTTTGAAAAATATCACATACTCCCAACATAAAATTGGCTGAATGTTTATTTTGAAAACATAAAGTTCCAACAGTAAATCCGATAATACAAGAAACAATTACTCCAAAGGTTGCCATATATGCTGTAACTAAAGCCCTATCCCACCAAGGACTAAATGCGATAAATAAAGTTAAAGCACAAACCACTACGGCAGAACGTAAACCTCCAATTAAATATCCTGCACCAACAACTAAAACTATTGTAGCAATTGCTGGCATCCTTAAATACAGCGCTCTCATTGGCTGAAGCACCTCTTTAATTAACCAGGTGTTAAATGCTTTGATATATACGAAGAAAGTATCAAAAATCCAATCAACACCTTTATTCCAAAAATCAGCAGTTGATATTCCTTTGTTGTGTGGAATCTCAAACAAATAATTGAATGTGCCTTTAAATAAAAATGTTCCAACATAAGCAAGTATTATTCCTATCACTACTGTTGCAGCGAAAAATAGTAAATTTTTATTTCTTTGAAAGAACGTTAGGTTACCAAAATAATCCTCTTGTTTATTAGCCCAAGCTAATGACATCTTATCTAATAAAATTGCAATTAAACTAATACATAAGCCTGCCTCTAGAGCTAATCCAATGTTTAATTGGTTTAATGCTAATAATAAATTAAATCCTAAACCTTTTGCACCAATAAAAGCTGAAATAACTGCCATCGAAAAACACACCATGATGACTTGGTTTACTCCAATTAAAATATCTCTTCTAGCAGTTGGAATTAATACTTTAAACATTAATTGAAAATTATTACATCCACTCATTCTGCCAGCTTCAATAACTTCTGGTGGTACAGCTCTCAAACCTAATATAGTTAACAATATCATAGGTGGAATAGCCACAACCATAGTTATGATTACTGCAGCATGGTCACCAACCCCAAAAAGAACTAACGCAGGAACTAATACTGCGTATTGAGGCATCGTCTGCATTACTAATAATATTGGATATAAGGCTTTTTCAACACGTTTGCTTTTAAATGCTGCTATTCCTAAGCCTAGGCCAAAAATAAATGACAGTGGTGCTGCAACTAATATGAATGAAAGAGTTTGCATTGAGGGTTTCCATTGACCAAAAAGAGAGATGTAAATCATGGTTAAACCTGCAAATAAAGCTAAACCTTTTCCGCTAAGTTTATAAGAAAGTAAAGCTGCACCTGCTGCTACAATAGTCCAAGGCAAACCAGGTAATTCTGCCCAAGGGTTTTTGTCTATCCAATCCCAACTTGTAAAAGCTACAATTGTTTCAAGACCACCTAGTAAAATTTCTCTTATCAACTCTATTAAAAAAGTCATGAATGCTGTTAAATTTCTACTTATTTGTAAAACTATCGGACGACTTTTAAATTCTTGTGTATCTTCATTCCAAACTTCAATGGGCATCCATTCGTTCATTAAAAAAAATAAAGAATCGTTTATCCAAATAGGTAACCATCCAAGTAATGGAGGCAATCTCCAAAAAACATCAAAAGCATAGTATCTTACTTCTTTACCCAAAAATACATAACTACTCTGATTAGGATCTTTTACGAATTCAGCTTGACCTCGGATAAATTTATATGTTTCAGGAACTTCAATTGCAAAACATAAAGCAAAAAATACAACTAACAAAAATAACCATTGAAATGTTTTTGGATATTTCTTTAAAAGTTCCATAATTAATTGTTATTTTTTCTTCCTCCAAAAACTGTATTGATTATTTTAGTTGGGTTAATAGAGCCAATAATATTTTTATCTTTATCAATTACTGCGACTGTTTTTTCTTGGGTAAGAATTTTTTCAGCAACATTTTCTATAATTTCATCTTTTGAAACTTTTAAATCACCTAGGTTTTCTTTAGATGTATCCATTACATCTTCAATTAATAATACTTTTTCTCTAGGTACTTCCTCAGTAAACTTTCTTACATATTCAGTTGCTGGATTTAATACAATATTAGCTGGAGTATCTAATTGCTCAATTATACCATCTTTCATAATTGCAATACGATCAGCAAGTTTCAAAGCCTCATCAAAATCATGAGTAATAAACATGATTGTTTTTTGTAATTTTTCCTGAAGTCTTAAAAACTCATCTTGCATTTCTTTTCTAATTAATGGATCTAAAGCAGAGAAAGGTTCATCTAAAAACCATATATCTGGTTCTACAGCTAATGATCTTGCAATTCCTACTCTTTGTTGTTGTCCTCCTGATAACTCTCGCGGAAAATAATTTTCTCTGCCATCAAGTCCTACCAACTTAACCATGTCCATTGCTTTATTTATGCTATCCTCAGTTTTGACACCTTTAATTTGAAGTGGAAAAGCTATATTTTCAACTACAGTTTTGTGTGGAAGCAAAGCAAAACTTTGAAAAACCATTCCCATTTTATTTCTTCTTAGATCAATGAGGTCTTTGTTGTTTAATTGTAATAAATCTTGGCCTTCTATAAAAATTTTTCCACCTGTTGCATCAGTTAATCTAGAAATACATCGTAATAAAGTTGATTTTCCCGAACCAGACAAACCCATAACAACCAGCATCTCTCCTTTAGAAACTTCAAATGAAGCATTATTAACTCCTACAATACATCCATTTTCTTGAAAGGTTTTAGCATCTACATTGCCATTTGAATCTTTAAGCATCTTTTCAGCATTTGCTCCGAAGATTTTATAAACATTTTCACATTTGATTACTGGTTCAGACATAGATTTCTAATTAAGTTATATGAAATTAAGATAAAATTAAATCCATAATATTAATGTTTTTCTCCTTAAAAATTTTTAATATAGTAAACCCTAGTATCAATTCCTGTGCTTAAAAAACTTAATGCTTCCCCACTGACAGATATCGACTCATTAACTCCAACATTATCTCCACTTACTGTAAAACCTGCATAACATTTATTTTTCTCTTCATCCCACTTAACAAAAGTTTCATCGATTTTATTCCCATTAATTGTATAGATTTCGTGTGCTCTAAAATTTAAAAAATTTGCACCCATAATTGCTCTTTGAGGAATGAGTTTTGTTGCTTTACAAACTTGTTCATATACTTCATCTGTTAATTTATAATGATCGGTACCGTCAAAAGTTACTAATATTCCTGAAGGTAATTTAGATATTAATTCACTTAATTTTTTTTCTTCCGCAATTCTTTCTTCTTCCAATTTCATTTTTCTTACAAGCTCATCACCACCACCAAACATAATATTTAAAACAGAAAATGAAAAAAATATAATTAGAACTATTAGCACCAAACCTCCAAATTGTTTTACAGTTTCTGGTAAATCCTTAATCTTATTTAAATAATTTTCTTTTGACATTATTCTTGTAGCTTTCCATTTTTCCATGTGCCTGATTTCTGTGTTCCATCTGATGAGGTAAAAGTTCCTGTTCCATTCATAAATCCTTTTGCCCATTCACCTTCATAAGTTGAGCCATCAGGAAAAGTTAAAACACCTACTCCACTCCATTCACTGTTTTTAAATTCGCCCTTGTAGATGTATCCGTTTGGCCAAGTTTCAACTCCTTGACCATTTTTTTTTGTTCCTACCCATTCACCTTCGTAAGTAGTTTTATCTGTATAAACCCATTTACCAAAACCATTTTCACAATTTCCTTCTTTGCAACCAGTGCTTCGTGCTAATGCAACTGATGAAATGAGCAAACTTAAAATTACGCTAAGAAGGTATTTTTTCATAACAACACTTTACACAAAATTTTCTAAAAAAAAATTAGACTTTTTGGTCATGTTTAGTGCATGAATATATTGAAATATATTTTTCTGCATTTTCACTTTTTATATTTCTTGTAATTTCATGAATCAATTCTCCTGTTTTTCTGGTAATTATGCCTGACTCTGAATAATTTTTTTCTTGATCAATCGACTTA
>CACOJM010000007.1 GCA_902627565.1 uncultured Pelagibacteraceae bacterium | reverse complement strand
AAAAAATTTATTTATTGAAAAATGGCTATTTTGTTGACTTTTTTTATCATATTCCCAAATTGGACATCTTTTTTATAATTTTGTGTTAGACTAATTTTGTTTTTTGTGTTAGAGATTCGTTAATTTGTGTTAGAGAAAAAAAATATGAGTTGTAAATGAGCGACCAAGAAGACGATAAAAAAATTATTGATGAGGGTTCATCTCAGTCAGAGACTGAAAATCAACCATCAGTTGATAAAAATGATCAACCTGAAAGTGTAGAAACTCAAAATAACGACTCCACTACTGATGGGAATGTAAATGATGATCAAAATAATGATCAAAACCAAAATAATGATATTTCCTCAGAAGAAAAAGGTATTAATCAGAATTTAGAAACTCAAAATAATGAAGATCAACAAACTTCTAGCGTTTCGAGTGAAACGAAAGAGGAAGAGGTTAGTCCAGGACGTGAAGTGATCCACAAAAAAGATGGAAGATTGCATATTTATGTTCGACAAGACAAATATAAAGGTGAATTAAAGTCAAAAAATTGGGTTGGACGACTTTATCATGAGGGAAAACAAAAAATTTCATCATCGGGAACTCCAAATTTAGAAGAAGCAATTCCTATTTTAGAAAAATGGTTTGATGATGTAGTTTCTGGTCAGGCTAAAGAAAAAGAAATTACAGAACAAACTACTACTGTTGAGCAAAACGTTACTACTGAACAATCTTCTACTCAATTAGAAACTCCGAACGAAATTGAAAAACCTCAAGAAACAAGTCAACCAATTGTAACATCAGAACCAAAAAAAGATGACACTGCAAATTTAAGCCAAGTTGTAGAAGATGTTACAAAAGAAAAGAAATCTAAGTTTGCTTTTCTAGATAATCTAAAAAAAATTAAATTTAAAAAACCAGATTTTATTAAAAAAAGTTCTAGCTCACCACAATCTTTAAAAACAAGTGAGCTTACAAAAAAAGTTGGAAATTTTTTCAAATCTAAAATTGGTAAGTCATCAGTAAAAGGTGAGGAAATTGTTGGTGTAGAAATTACAAATAAAGAAATCAGATTAGCTCAAGTTTCAACAAACAAATCAAATCAATGGGTATTAGATAAATTTTATGTTCATTCAGTTGATCTTCCAGATGATGCAAATGTTTTAGATAACGGAGAAAAATTAGGAGCTGAACTTTCAATTGCATTACAAAAGTCTAAAATTTCAACTCTTAATGCTGCTATAGCTATACCTGTTACGAGTGCAATTATAAGAGTTGTTACTGCGCCTTTAATGAAGGAAGAGGAATTGCAAAAAGCAATAGAAACTAATTCACTTTGGGAAAATTTAGTTCAATTAACTGATAACTTGGATGACTATTCAATTTTTCACCAGGTAATAAATAGAAATGAAAAAGCAAATACAATGGATATTTTATTTGTTGCCTCAAAACTAGCTGATATAAATAATTATACTTCAATCATTAAACAAAGTAATCTCAACCCAGTTATAATTGATGTAAAATGTTTTGCATTAAAATCTGCAGTAGATCAGATAAATCAAATTTCAAATAAAGCCGATGATGCAAATCTAACTGCAGTTTTAGAGTTTGGTTTAGATGAAAATTATCTAATGATTTTATATGATAATAATCCAATAATTACTGATATTTTTTTACGAGGGCAAGACAGAAAAATACTATTAGAGTCTCAAGATGCCGAAGAAAAAGAAGCACTTGTAAGAAGATTTATAACACAAGTAAAACAAGCTGTTCAAGACTTTGAAACTAAATATGAAAAAAGAATTAGAAATATAAAAGTTGTTTCTGATTTACAGAATGTTGAAGATTATTTAGCTAATTTTAGAAAAATTTTACTAAACGTAAGTTTTAATTTATTCGATCCAATGGATGGATTATTAATTCCTCAACAAAATAAAGATAAAGTTGATTTGCCTAATAGATCTTATTTATCTTCAGTAATAGGTCTTGCTTTTAGAAAATTAGACGTCTTTGGTTATTATAAATTTGTAACTGCTGTCAAAAATATAAATTTATTACCTAATCGAAAAGGAATGATCAAAGAGAAAAAGATGAAAGCATTTTCAAATTTTGCTTTCAAGGGAATTACAGCTACAGTTGCAGCAGTATATTTATTCCTTTTTGCATTATCTTTTTGGAACATTCATTCTTACAATAAAAAGTTAGTTAACTACGACAAAGTACTAAAAACTCATAAAATAAAAAAAGCTGAACAAAAGAAAATTAAAAAAGAACTAGCGGTAATTTCGAATACATTAAAATTAAGCAATAGCCTTAAATCAAATAAAAAAATTAGTTACAGAGTTTTAGCACAAGTTGCTATGAGTGTTCCAAAAAGAATAAAATTTGACTCCGTTGATTATAATGGAAAAAATAGAGTAGTAATAAAAGGTCAGGCTGCAACAGATCAAGATATTTTAAAATTAATAAATAATTTGGGAGCTCAAGAATTAGTTACCCAAGCTTCACTAGGAAATATGAATTTTAAGGGTAAAGCAGGAGACTCTGCAGATATTAAAAAGAACTTTACAGTAATAATAGATGTTAAAGGATAATTTATGGATTTAAAAAACATTAATTTAGATTTGAAGAATATAAATGTAGAAAGTATTAAGGCCAAAATTCAATCAATAGATAAAAAAACTTTAATAAAATTTGGGATTGGTTTTGGATCTGTAATTTTATTCCTAATTATATTCTATACTGTTCTTAATCCTATTGTTGATAAGAAAAAAGCTCAGCTTGATAATATGCAAAAAAAACAGGCTGAAATTGAAAAGATGAACAAAGATATCTCAAACAATAAAGCAAAAATTAAGAAACTTACTCCTCGATACGAAAATTATTCTACGCTCTTTCATAGTAAAGCAGAAGTAGAGGGTTTATATGAGACCCTAAGTGAATTTGCTGGATTAAATAATTTGGTTATATCAAAAATTGAAAAAGGTAAGCCAAAAGCAATTACTAAGGCCTCAGCAATGGCATCTACAGAAAAAAAGAAAAAGAAAAAGAAAAAGAAGAAAAAAGTTGACACAAAGGCTAAAAAAAACATTGCGTATTATAAAATACCTGTAGATTTTCAAATAAAGGGCAATTTTCTTGGATATATCAAGTTTAAACGACAAGTGGCCATGTCTCAAAAGATGTTAAATTTTGACAAAGAAACAATTAAAGTGATAAAAGGGGATACAACCAGTACGGTAGTTGTAAATGGAGTTTTAACAATAGTGGGTTTACCAGATGAATTTTTTTAGGCTCATAATTTTAATACTAATGATCTTTACTTTTGCACAAAAAGTCGTGGCAGATAATCACGATCAAAATATCGTAGATAAAGCAAAAGAGATTAATAAAAAAGTAAAAGAAAAACAGGCAGCTCAAAAAAATAATATAAATAATGAGACAGGTTCAGTTGTAATTGAAGAAGAACCTTTGCCGTTGAATGATCCTTTTGCTGGAGACGCATCTACTGCAAGTGATATAGTAACTGCATCCACACCTACATCAAGCGCTGTTAAATTAAGATCTTATAAACTTGTTGGATCATTTTCTGCTCAAGACAATAGTTTCATAACCTTAGTAGATGATAATGGTGAATTTATGACTATAGAATTATTTGAAGAAGTTTTAAGTGGCGTTAAGCTTGTTGATGTAGATATTAAACGAGCTGTTTTTGAAAAGGATGGAGATAGTAAATACATTATTATGAATTTTAAAAATCAGATAAGAGAGGCAAATGAATATTAAAAGATTAAAATTTTTAATTTTATTCAGTTTTGTATCATCTTTGCTCTTGAGTGGATGTGCTACAGACCCTAATTTTGGTAAGAAAAAGTTTAAACATAACACCCCTCTTATTAAAGATGATATTAAGAAGAAAGGTAAGATAGAAGTAGATAAAACTGCCTCAATGGGTCCCCAACCAGCCGAAGGAGATGTAATCAAACTTGGTAAAAGGAAACAAATTTCCTCTCAAAAAACTAGAAATTATTTATTAATTGGTGATGAATATAAATTACTAAAACAAAGTGTGTCTTTTAAATTCCAAAATCTAGATTATAGAACTGCAATTGAACTAATGGCAAAAGCTGGTGAGATAAATATTTTGATAGGAGATGAGGTTGCTGGATCAGTTACTGCTCAATTGATTGATATCCCTTGGGATAAAGCATTCAATGCTCTTTTAGATTTAAAAAATTATGCAGCAGACTTTGATGTGCAAAGTAATTTAATTCGAGTTCATTCTCCATCAAATTTAACTCAACAAGAGTCTACAAAATCAGCAAGAGCATCAGCTGTAAGAAAAAAAGTTGAATTAGAGGACTCAGTAGAGCCACTGATTTCAGAAATTTTTAGACTTTATTATATAAGTCCTGCTGAAGCTAAAGCTACTTTAGATGAATTGTTTAAGGCTGCTGAAGGAGGAATTTCTTTAGTACAATTTACTGAAGAAAAAACCACTAGATCAATTATTGCAAGGGGAAAAGAAAAAGATTTAGATGTCGTAGATAAAATAATAAAAGAAATTGATGTAAGGACTAAACAGGTATTAATCGAAGCTTTTATAGTTGAGGCAAACTCTGATTTTGAAAGAGCTTTGGGCACGAGGCTCGGTGGATTTTACAAAAGAGAGGGTGAAGTTATAGGAGGTGTGCAAGCTGGATCAACTGGAAACGTAGATCGTTCATCGGGAACAGCTAACTTAGCAAATACTTTAGATTCACTTACTGACTTTACAGCAGCAGGTAAGACAAGTGGTATTGGTATATTAAAACAAACTGGATCAGCAGTTTTAAAAACAGAAATAACTGCTTTAGAGTCTCAAGGAATGGGAAAAACTATTTCCAATCCAAAAATATTTACCTTAGATAATCAGGTTGCAACTATTACTCAAGGTGAGGAAATTCCTTATGCCTCAAGTTCTGCGGAAGGTTCTGATACTTCATTTAAGGAGGCAGCTCTAAAAATGACAGTAACGCCGAGTATAATTGGTGATGGTAATGTTCTTTTAGATATTCAAGTGAACAATGATACGCCAAATAGATCTAACCCAGGAGATCCTGCAATTAATAAAATGGAAATTAGTACTAAATTACTAATAGCCGATGGGGATATCGTAGTTATTGGTGGTATTAAAAAGAATGCATTAACAAATAGTAAGCAGCAAACCCCAGGAGTAGGAAATGTACCTGTTGTTGGAAATTTATTTAAAGGCAAACAAAATACTGATAACATGGATGAATTATTAGTATTTATTGCACCGAGGATTTTATAGATGCTTAAAATTAGTAGAGAAAGTGAAATTAACTTAATAAATGTATTAATTGATAATGATATTATCTCTGGAAAAGATTTAATAAACATTAAAAAAATTAGCACTGAAGGAAATAAATCTCAGATAGACGCAGTTTTTGAACTTAAGCTTACAGATGAGGATAAAATCCTTGATGTATTAGTTAAAGAGCAGAGTCTTGAAGTTGTTGATCTTTCAAAAATTCAAATCAGTGATGAAATTAAAAGTGTTCTACCTTCAAATTACATAAATGTAAATTTTGTAGCTCCATTTAAAGTTGAAGGCAAATCTCTTCATATTGCAATCTCTGACAGTTCAAAACTTGGTCTAATGAGAAATTTAAAAGCGATAACAAAAAAAAATATTGAATTACATGCTGCTAAGATATCTCAGATTTCAGAATTTATAGAAAAACTTCAATCGGAAAGTGGAGATGTTACAACTGCAACAATTAGAAAAGAAAATAAGGAAAAAACTAAAACTTTTGAATCTGATCTAGGTGAAGCAGGTGAAGTTTTAGAAAAAGCTCCTGAAGAAGATATAGAAGCTATAGAGAATGAGTCTGAAGTTATAAAATTTAGTACAGCAGTTGTTGCAGAAGCAATCAAATCAGGAGTTAGTGATATTCATATAGAACCTTACAGGTTCTCTTCAAGAGTAAGATATCGTTTAGATGGAATGCTAACAGAACAAGAGCAATATAAACAATTTCTTCATGATAATTATGGAGCAGTAGTAACCCGATTTAAAATCATGGGTAAATTAGATATTGCTGAAAGACGATTACCACAAGACGGAGCAATAAATTTTAAAATTGATGGAAAGGTTGTTGATTTACGATTATCAATTTTACCAACAGCTAATAATGAGAGAATAGTAATGCGGGTATTAAACAAAGATGCTGGAGACATTACTTTAGAACAACTAAACTTTGAAGATGCAGATTTAAAAAATTTAAGAAAAGCGATTTATTCAACTCAAGGATTAATATTAGTAACTGGACCAACTGGATCTGGTAAATCTACAACTCTTTATAGTATCTTAAAAGAAGTTAGTAAGCCTCATTTAAATATTTTAACAGCCGAAGATCCGGTAGAATATGAATTAGATGGTGTTGGACAGGTACAGATAAAAGACGACATTGGACTAAGTTTTGCTGCAGCATTAAGATCTTTTTTAAGACAAGACCCAGAAATTATTCTAGTTGGAGAGATGCGAGATAAAGAAACTGTTGATATAGGATTAAAAGCTGCATTAACAGGACACTTAGTATTTAGTACTTTGCACACCAATGATGCTCCAAGCACAATTACTAGATTACAAAATATGGGAACACCTGATTATTTAATTAGTGCTGCTTGCCAATTAGTTTTAGCACAAAGATTAGCAAGAAGAACTTGCAAAGAGTGTAGGGTTCCAGACGACGATGTTAATCCAAAGGTTTTACAGGATTTAGGTTTTTCTCCAGAACAAGCTTCTAGAGTAAAAGCTGTAAAAGGAAAAGGTTGCGCTAAATGTAAAGATACTGGCTATAAGGGAAGACAGGGTCTTTATGAAATTTTGGTAGTTTCAAAACCTGTTAAAGAGGCAATACTTAGAAAGGCAACAACACCTGAATTAAGAGAAATTGCAATAAAAGAGGGTTTTCAAACCATGCAAGATATGGGTAGAAGACTAATTGCGAATGGGGAGCTTAATTTTAGGGAGTATGAACGGGTTTTATCAGCTTCATAATTAGTATATATAAAGAGTAATGGAAGCTTTCACATATAAAGGTATCGCAGACGGGAAATACGTAACGGGTGATATTGAGGCTATTAATCAGGAAGAGGCATCTCATAAACTTAAAGAACAAAAAATCATAATTACTAATCTAATTAGAGCAAAAAAGAAAAAAGGAGAGGCTAAAACTAAAGCAAAAGGTGCAGGTTTTTCATTTGGAAAGAAAAAAGTAAAAGTAGAGGACGTTTTAATTTTTTCAAAACAATTTGCAACTATGGTAAAGGCAGGTCTGCCAATACTTGAGGTTCTAGGCATGTTAAGAGATCAATTAGAAAGTCCTGCTATTAAAGAAGTAATTGAAGACATCAGAAAAAGCCTTGAGGGTGGTGTAACATTGTCTAAATGTTTTGAAAAATATCCACAATATTTTGATAATGTTTATTGTAATTTAATTAAAGCTGGTGAGGCCAGTGGTAAACTAGATGTTTTTCTTTTAAAGATAGTGGACTCACTTGAAAAAAAAGAAAAGATAAAAAAGAAAATAAAATCTGCATTAATGTACCCATCAATAATGTTTTCCGTAGCGATAACTGTCAGTGCATTTATGTTAATCAAAGTAGTGCCAGTTTTTGCTAAGATGTATGAAGGTATGGGATTAGCTTTACCAAAACCAACAGCAGTAATTATGTCGATGAGTGATTTTTTAAGAGGAACAGGTGGATTAGTTATGCTTATTTCAATTATTTCATTTGTGGTTATCTTTAGATATTTAACAACAAAAAATGCTGCATTTCAATATAGATGGCATAAACAAATTTTAAAATTACCAGTATTTGGAGAAATGATTTTAAAATCTTTACTAGCTAGAATTTCATTAATTCTAGGAAATTTAAGTGCAGCGGGCGTTAATTTATTAGAGAGTATTGAGATTGCAAAATCAGTCAGCAACAATGTTGTTGTAACTGAAGCTTTAGAAAATGTTAAGAAGGGTGTTTTTTCAGGAGATACTTTAACAAAACTTTTTTTAAAAGAACCTTTATTTCCACCAACGTTCAGCCAACTTATTTCTGTTGGTGAACAGACAGGTCAATTAGATGAAATGTTTGGATCAGTTGCAACTTATTATGAGGAAGAATTCGATACAACAGTTGATAACATGTCAAGTTTGATTGAACCAATTATGATTGTTTTTATGGGAGTGATGATCGGTGGTTTGATGATTGCGATGTACTCTCCAATCTTTAATGTTGGAGCATTAATAGGCTAAATTTTTTTTGTAAGCACTAAGTGGTTTACCCATTCTTTTTGATCTTTTTTAAAAACAGCAGCATCCATAATCTGCTTGATGAAAAAAGTTCCAAGTCCACCAGGTTTAATATCGTCTAATTTTCTGTGTTTGATATTTTCAGGTATTACTGCTTTACCTTTGTCAAAAAAACCTATTTCTAAATCCTTATCTTTAAGTGAAATTTTAATTTCCATTCTGTCTGAAGTTTCAACAACATCTTTGTAAGCATGTTTAACAATATTTTGAGCAGCTTCAGCAATAGCTAATACAAGTTCATCTTTTTGATCTTGTGGTAAATTTATTTTTTCAAACACTTCTCTAGAAAAAGTTCGTACTTCTTTTAAACTAGCAGTACTAACTAAAAAATCTTTAGATTCTTGAATGTTCATTATTCTAAGTTTAATATCTGCTCAAGTTTAGCCATCATAATAACTTTTAAAACAGATTTACTTACCTCTTTGATTATGACTTTAGTATTCAATTCAAGAGCCTTTTGATGGCTTTCAATAAGAATAGAAATTCCAGAAGAGTCCATGTAAGAAACATCTTTTAAATTTAGGTGAACTTCTTTACCAGCTTCAACTAAAGGCAAAATTTGCTCTTTAGCTTTTTCAGTAACATCCATATCTATTTCACCATTTAAAAAAACAGTACTGACGTTTCCTTCTTCTGTAACTTTATAAGTCATAAATTTGTAATATTTTTAACTGATAACATAAATAAATATCAAATAGTAATATTTTTGCCCAATTTGGGTAAAAACACTTATTTTTGTTAGATTATTAAACACTTAAAAAGTATTTACATATTAGAAATTATTAATAAGAATAATAATATAAATAATATAAAGAGGGATAAAATGAAAAACAATAAAGGTTTTACTTTAATAGAATTATTGGTTGTTGTTGCAATCATTGGTATTCTAGCCGCAGTGGGTGTTGTTGCATACAATGGATATACAAATGCTGCCAAGAAAAATGCAGTGAAAACTATTCATGCTAATGTTGTTAAAGTGCTAGCAGCAGAAACAAAAAAGTGTAGCTTAGATAGTGGCGCAACAATCTTAAAAGATAACACTGGTTCAAATGGTATGGCTTGCTCAGACTATGTATCATCAGTAAATGATAGTACAGCTGGGGCTGATGTAGTAACACATGTTACTGAAAACTCGATTTTGGGTGATAAAAATCCATTCGATACAGGTTGTGCGGCAGTTATGGAAGCAGAGGGTGATGCTGAAGCTTCTACTGAATCAGAAACGGAAACAGAGTCAAGCTGTGGTGAAAATGCTTTAGGCTATGTTCAACTTGATGGATCTTCAGGAAACACTATTTCAATTACATCAAAATTTGATAGTGGTGATAATGATAATGTAGAAGATTCAATTTCTTTAGAATAAGAATAAAAAATTATATGACTAAGAGCTCGGGATTTACTTTAATCGAGCTCTTAGTTGTTGTTGCAATTATCGGAATTTTATCTGCAGTTGGAACTGTCTCATACAATGGTTATGTAGAAGGCTCAAAAAAAAAAGCAGCTGAAAACGTTTTAATGCAAATCGGCTTAGCTCAAACAGATCACTATGCTGATTGTGCATCATATTTTTCATCTGCTGGTGAATATTGTGATACAGCAGCTGCGGAAGAAGAATGCGATGCTAATGCAACTACTACATCTACAATTGGAACCCAATTATTTGGAAAAGCTAATTACATAGATGTTGAAGCGGGTGGTTTTGTATATTGTACTTATACTCAAAATGTGACCGCTTATACAGCCGTGGCCAAGGGACTTGGTGACTGTAAAATAACAACAGATAACACAGGCGCTATCGACAAATCCGAGTGTAATTAAAATTATTAATTGAAAAAAATAATATAGCTTATATCTTTCGTTTCTTATGTTTTTAAGTTCAAACAGAATAAAAATATTATTTGTCTCAACTATATTGTTGATCACGACCTCTGTTTTTTCATCGGAAAAAAATATTACCTATATGCAAATTTTACAAAAGCCTAATGATTTAGATTTGAATTTAAAGTACGCCCAACAACAAGGTAAGATGGGAAATTTCAAACAAACAATTTCTACACTTGAAAGACTTAATATGCTTTATCCTGATAACACTGAAATAAAATTATTACTGTTATCGATTTTGGTTCAGGTTGACTCTCCTGAGAAAGCAAACACGATTATAGAGGAAATGAAATTGATGAAAGATTTAGAGCAAGAAGATTTAGAAACTTTATTAGAAATTGAGGAAGAATTAAGAGATAGAGAACCGAGCCTTTGGAATTTAACTGCAGATATTTCAGTAGGAAGTCTTTTCTCAAACAATGTTAACAGTGTTTCAAAAACAAGAACCAAAGAAGAGTCTGGAAGTGTGGTTGGTTTTAATTCTGCGATGCATGACAGAACCTTAAGTGGTGGTCTTGGAATATCAGCAACAAGACCTATCGGAGAAGAGTCGTCTTTTTTAATTAATGCTTCTCATTCTCTTTCAGAACAATATTATGAAAGTGACGATGATTTTCAAAGTTATGGTCTTACTTTAGCCTTAGATACTGTATTAGGAAACCAGAGTTTAAGTCCCTACCTAATGTTAAGTAAATCAGATTACCAGCACGATGCAGACAGTTTTTCAAAAATGTATGGTGTAGGTGGTTTCTTTTCAGTTGGTGAAAGGAATTCATTTAGTTATGGATATGCTTACTCTAATTCAAAAGGAAATGACAATTCAATGGACACAACAGCAAATGAAACTAATTCTGTTGGGCATAGTTTTACTTTTGGACATGATTTTATATTAACTCCAATTATTTCAACAAATTTAAGTTTAGGATACAGCGATACAGATGCCAGAGTTGATGCAGGTAACGATTATGAAACTTATGATTTTGGTTTAGGAGTAAATTTTGCCTTTCCATGGGCTTATATTGCTGTAAGTAATTCTATTGGGTTCAATGATTATAAAAAAGAAGATTCATCTGTAACTTCCAAAAAAATTAGATCAGATTACACAAACACTTTTGATGTTATGTTAACTAAAGCTATAGGGGACATATTTCCGCAGATCGATCCAAACAGATCTTTATTTATTAACTTGTCATATGAGAGACTTTTTTCAGAAGCTAATATGCTTAACTATGATTATATAACTGATTCTTTGTCTTTAAGTTTCTCAAGAGGATTTAGGCTTAACTAAAATTACTATTAATTTTTTAACTCAAAATTTACCAAAAACACTTAAAATCGATGACCAAAATGAGTTTTTTTTTGGTTTTTAAAGTTTGTTTTTTTTCTAAATTTTGCTACTTTTTGCAAAATGAAAAAAATTTTATCAACTGTCTTTGGTTTGATTTTCTTATTGAGTGTAAACTCAAATGCAGAGGAAAAATTAACTATTGAAAAACAACTAGTTGGAATTGTAGGTGCTATATCAGGTACTGTCAAAACCGAAACTAGGCAATTAAAAGCTGGTGATAAAATTTATTTAAATGAAACAATTCTTGCTGGAGCAGGATCAGGAACACAAATTTTACTTTTAGATCAATCAACTTTTACCATTGGAGAAGACTCAGAAGTAGTAATGGATACTTTTGTTTTTGATCCATCAACTAATGATGGAAAAATAGTTGCAAGTGTTAAACAAGGAAGTTTAAAAGTTATCTCAGGATTAATTAGCAAAAAAAATCCTGACAGTTTAACAGTTGAAGTACCAGAAGGAACTTTAGGTTCAAGAGGTACAGAATTTCAAACCATTGTATCAAAAGGAAAAACAGATACTTTATTAGTAGGTCCTGGAAAAAATAATACACTTGGCATGAGACCAGGAGCAGTTCTTGTTGGAAATAAATTTGGTCAAACTTTATTAGATAATCCTTATAGCATGACTTCAATGACAAAAGGAAAGGCGCCAGGCCAAGCTAGAAAGATAACAAAAAATCAATTAAAAAAATTTAATAAGAAAATGAAGGCATTGAGAGTTGCTAAACTTTCACCGGATTCTACAAAAGCCGAGCGAAAACAATTAAGAAAAAGTTTAAAAAAAGAATTAAAACAAATGGGCTTTGAAAAAGAAGAAATTAAAACAATCATAAAACAAAATATTCAAAAAGATAAAGAGAAAAAAGTAGCAATCAAAGCTGATAGAGCAGAGAAAAAAGCTAAGAAAAAAGCTAAAGCAGAAAAGAAAAAAGCTAAAAAAGATGCAGCATTAGATAAAGGCAAAAAGAAAAAAGGTAAAAAGAAAAAAGCTACTAAGAAAAAAGGTAAAAAGAAAAAAGCTAAAGCTGAAAAGAAAAAAGGTAAAAAGAAAAAAGCTACTAAGAAAAAAGCTACTAAGAAAAAAGCAGTGAAGAAAAAAGCTACTAAAAAGAAAGCAGTCAAGAAAAAAGCTACTAAAAAGAAAGCAGTGAAGAAAAAACCAGCTAAGAAAAAGAAAAAAGCAGTTAAGAAAAAACCTAAGAAAAAGAAAAAAGTAGTTAAGAAAAAACCTAAGAAAAAGAAAAAAGTTGTTAAAAAGAAAAGAATAGTTAAAAAGAAAAAAGCAGCTAAGAAGAGAAAAGCTAAGAAGAAAAGAAGAAGAAAGAAGTAGTTAGTACTTTTTCATTAAGATTTATTTACTTTATTTAAATTAAATATAGATTTGTGTAGTGAGAGTATTTTTCCAAAAACACAAGAATTATTTAATTTTCTTACTGGTTCTTTTACTTCTTATTTCTTTAAAGATAATCAATCCTTCATTTATCAAATCAGTTTCATATCTTAGTTTTGATCTTTATCAAAAAGTGTTCGCAGAAAAAAAAGATAGTGAAGTTGTAATTATTGATATAGATGAAGAGAGTTTAGGAAAATTTGGACAATTCCCGTGGAACAGAAATGTCTTTGCAAAAATACTTGATCAACTCAATACATCAAGCCCTAAAGCGATTGGGTTTGATATTTTTTTTACTGAAAAAGATAAACAGTCACCTGATGAAATAATTAAGTCTTACGATTTAATACCTTCTGATGTTGCTGAACTTCAAAAATTAAAAGGTCCTGATGATATCTTTTCTGAAAAATTAAAAGAGTCTAAATCAATAATTGCAGTTTTAGGAAGCAATGTTCCTTCCCATTCCAATTATGATCGAAAAGCAAAAGCAAGATTTTTGTCTAAAGGAGGAGATCCAAAGCAATTTACTTACTCATACCCTTATTCAATTGGATCTCTTGAAATATTAGAAAAAGACGTAAAAGGATTAGGTTCAATATCATTTTTAGATCAGTTAGATGGAATTATAAGATCTTTACCTCTTATTGTTCAATTTAATAAAAAACTATATCCAACTATGGGGCTTGAAATGGTTCGAGTTGGGTCTAATCAAAAAAATATTTATGTAGAATTAAATGAAGTTGGGATTAATAGAATAAGTGCAAGACCTTATAAGATAAGTTCAGACCCTAATGGTATAATTTGGATCAAATATAAAAAATCAGATAAAAAACAATATATCTCTGCTGGAGATGTTTATGATGGTAAATTTCAATCAGATTTTTTTAAAGATAAATATGTTTTAATAGGAGCATCTGCCCAAGGACTGTTCGATCTAGTTAAAACTCCTTTAGGAGTAACTGTTCCAGGAGTAGAAGTTCATGCGAATGTAATTGAAAATATTTTAGATCAATCTTATTTAATTAGAAATCCAAACACTTATATTTTTGAGTTATTATTTTCAATTATTGTAGCTTTAATCACATTCATTCTTTCTCAAAAAATAAAACCGAAATATAGTTTATCTATTTTCTTTGGAAATCTTTTAGCAATAATAATTATTGGATTTTCTATCTATAAATTTAGATCTGAACTTATTGATATGAGTTATCCAATATTTATTGTTACAATTACTTTTTTAACTGGTCTTTATTTTAGATTTATTGAGGAAAATAAAATTGCTTTAGATAATTTACAAAAAGAAGCGAAACTTTTGAAAGAAAGAGAATTAGCTGCTGGAGTTCAAAAAAGTTTATTTCCAGATATCTCAAAATTTGAAAACTTTATCTTTGCCAAAAACGTACCAGCAAGAGATGTATCAGGAGATTATTTTGATGTGGTAAGAGCAACACCAGAAGAGTACTTTTTTACATTAGCCGACGTATCAGGAAAAGGAGTTAAAGCTGGTATGTATATGGCAAAAGCATCGTCAATATTTAGAACACTTACTAATTTAAAATTCCCTTTAGAAAAAGTTGTCTTTGGAGTGAACAATGAGCTTGTTGAGGCAAAATTTAAAGGGATGTTTGTAACTGCTGTTTTTGGAAAACTAAATATCAAAACTGGAGAACTCGTATTTATTAATGCAGGGCACGAAAGTATTTTAACTTTTGATCAAAATAAAAATTATGAATATATAAAGTCAGAAATGCCACCCATTGGAATTGTTAAATATTTTACAGAGTCTATGGTTAAATCCAATACTATGAACCTAAAAGATAAGACATTTGTTGTTTATACTGACGGTGTAACGGAAGGCTATTTAAAAAATGGTGAAGAATTAGGAGCCGAAGGAGTACAAAAGATTATAGATAGTATGTCCGAAGTGACACCAAAGACTATTGTTGAGTCAATTGAGAAAGAGTTAAATTGGGGTGCTGAAAAATTAAGAGATGATATTACTTGTATGGCTATTAATATAAATAATACTGAATTAATAAAGAAAAAATAATCCAACATGATTCAGAAGATATTTTTTAAAATTTTCATTATTTCTTTTTTTGTTTTAACCTCAAATTCATTTGCAGTAGTTATGCCAGTTTTTAAGCAATCAGCTTCTGTAACTGATATTACTGGTGATGATATTGGTGGTCCAGCAGATGTTACTTTAAGTCCAGATGGAACAAAAATTCATTTCACTAATTTTACTAATGAAACGGGTTTTGCTTTTATACGTCAATTTACTTTAACTACACCTTTCGATATTAGCACAATGGATACTTCTTCTGAGGTTCGATTAAATTTGGATGCTGGATCTGATGATGTAGGTACTTTTGTTCAAGGTCATGAATTTAATAGTGATGGGACAAAAGTTTTTGTTATAAGTCAAAACGGTACATTTAATATTCATACTCTGACTACTCCGTATGATATCTCAAATTTTTCACAAGATGCAGATGATGGAGTTAGTGATTATAAAACTGCATTTAGTGCTGGTGATGGGGATGTTAGACCACGTGATATCACATTTAATAATGATGGAACTAAGATGTATTTTGTCGATGGTGGTGATAATGAGATAGCAGATGGAGGAGTGGTGGAATATGATTTAAGCACTCCTTTTGTTCCATCCACAGCAACTTTTGTAAATGAATTAGTTGTTACTAGTAAACTTTCATTATTCGAACAAGATGTAGAATTTGATGATGATGGAACAAGAATGTATGTAATTGACTCTCATACATCCGCAAATGCTAATGCCAAAATTGCTGTCTATAAATTATCGACACCTTTTCATACAAGCACAGCAACTTTTGTTGGGAGTATAACAAATTTCTTTGATGCATCAGGTGGAATAGGAACTCCAATTGGATTAGGCTTTTCTAGTGACGGAATGAAACTCTATCAGACAACGTACGAAATTGATGCATCAGGTGATCTCGATAGAGTATATGAATATGATTTAGTTTGTCCTTATGGAATTGTAATATGTGAAACAGATGCTGTTACAGCAATAGGGGCTCAAGTAGAAATTGCTAAAAATGTAATTCATCAAAACTCTTCAACAATTTTCAAAAGATTTGAATGGTTACGGAGAAACGATGAAAGAGCTAATTTAACTAATCATGAAGTTAAATTGAATATTCATAATCCAATTTTAGCAGCATTGAAAACGAACTTAGAAAATTCATTAGATAATATTGAATATACTCAAGCATCGTTAAAAAAAGAAAATTCTAAAATAAATAAAAAGAATTGGTCTTACTGGTCACACGTAGATATTTCATTTGGAAGAGTTGGTGATACAGCATCCTCTAAACCTAAGGAAGTTAAGACTAGAGGTATTATGTTTGGTTCGGACAAATTAGTAGATAAAAAGATTTTTGGTTATGCATTTCGATACGGTAATGACGAGGTTGATATAGATGATGGGTCAAGTGATGAATTAGATGCACAAACGTTTTCTCTGAATATATACAGTAGTGTACCTCTAAAAAACCGGTCAAATCTTAATTTATTATTTGGTGCTAGTTATTTAATGATAGACCAGTTAGGCAAAGATCAGGTTACAGGTAAAAGAAATGGAAAACAAATTTATACGTCAATGAGCTATGAAAATGAAAATGAGTATACCAAATATGAATTAATTCCATTTGGAAAGCTTGAAATGGGAATTACTCAATTTTCAGATTATACCGATTTTGGTGTTGTCTCTAATAGCGTTGAAAGTCACGAGAGTCTTACATTTAAAACAGGAAATATTTCTGCAGGTTTGAAATTTGACAATATCTTATATTTAAATGATGACACTATAAGTCGAAATGGATTTATTGAATATATTTATGACTTAACACCAAACATTGATCATTATGTAAAAAATCATGTGGATAATATTACTCTTAAAAAAACTATAAATAACCATTCATTACACAATGTAAAAGGGAATATAGGTTTTGAATATATGAGTTTAGATGGTCGTACAATTGCAATTAACTATGAAAGATTTCAAAGTCTGGACAAAAGTGGTCACAAAGATAGTTTGTTCATTAAGTTTGGTAACGTAAATAAACAAAATGCAAATTTTGATGTAATTTATGACCCAACAAATAATAATAATACGAAAGTCAGTTATCTAAAACAAATGGGTAATTTTAATTTAAAATTAAATTCAAACTATAGTTTATTTAGTAAAATCCCTGATTACGGTGCAAATCTTGAAATTTTTGGCACATTTTAACTCACTTAAGTAAATATAAAAAAAAATTCGGATTTAAAACCCAAATTGGATAAATTTAAGCATTTTAAATTTAAAATTTTTATATAAGTTGAATTTTGTGAAAAAAATAATTTTAATAATTCTTTTGTTGCCAATTTTAAATAATTGCACACAATATAGTGCAATGGTTGGCCCAAGTTTAACTTTTGCTCATTCTGGAAGTGTTTTGCAAGCTACATCATCTTTATCTAGCTCATTAGCGATCAATAAAGTAAAAAATGATTATATAAATAACTTAAATGCTGTAAATATTTGTCCAACTCATCATTCAACTGAATTAAATCAAATATTTTTTGAAACAATAGAGCAAATGGATTGTTATTATGATCCTATGAGTATCTTGAGATAAATTAATTTTTTTAATTTTATTTAAGTAAATCCTGAAGTTTATTTTCTTTTTCTAAAGCTCTTACTTCATCGTAACCGCCAATGTGTTGGTCGTCAAAAAATATTTGAGGAATTGTTCTTTTACCATTAGCTTTCTTAATCATTTCATCCATTGCTCCATCAACTGTTGCAATATTAATTTCATTGTAAGGTGCATTGTTTCTAGTTAGTAATCTCTTTGCAGCATCACAATAATTGCATAATGGACCAGTATAAATAGTAATTTTTTTCATAGTCTATAAATAATCACCTTTTTTAATTTTACTAGATATTTGTTTACGCGAATATTCAAATTTTTTTCTGTGTTTAATACTTTTTTCATGGACTCTTTTTCTCCATAATCTAAAGGAAGCTGGCTTTAGTGATTTTCTCATAATTTTGATGACTTGGGATTCTGAATAACCAGTTTTTTTTTTAATTTCCTCAAACGTAATCCTGTCAGCCCAGGCTGCCCAGATGACCCAATCTGGATCCTCCACATTTGGCTCTGGATTTTTGACCCGAGTTATGGGCCTGTGACCTTTTTTTTTCATAAATCCTTTATATTTGAAAAAAATCGATAATGCATTTTTTTTTGGATCTGATATAATTAAGTTCGATAGTCCTTCTTAGCCATCTTTAGCTCCCGGTTTTTAAGGACTATCTTTTTTTTTATGCTCCCTTTAGATTTTGTCCTTTTTTTACAAATTATAATTTTTTTATTTATTACACCTGGTACACCTAGAGTAGTTATCGTCTCTTATTCAATGAATTACGGTGTTCAAAAATGTGTATGGACTGCTTTAGGCGATATTACTGCAAATTTTATTCAAGCAACGTTAGTTATATTTGTTTTAGGGACTTTTCTTTCTGATAATCCTAATTTTTTAAATTTTTTTAAGTGGGTTGGAGTATTATATTTACTTTATTTAGCATATGATGTTTATAAATCTTCACCAAAAGATATAGATTCAAAAGTAATTACTTCAAAAAGTTTTTTTTCTTTTTTTAAAGATGGTTTTTTAGTTGCAGGAACTAGTCCAAAGGCTTGGTTGTTTTTTCCTTTAATATTTCCACAATTTATTGATTTTAACTCAAATTATATTGTTCAATTCTTTATTTTAATAACAACTTATATACTTTTAGATTTTTTATCTTTAATGGGATATGCAATGCTTGCACAAAAATTAATTAGTTGGATAAAAGCAAATCCTAAAACAATTAATACAATCTCAGCGAGTGTTTTAGTTGTTATAGCATTAATAATTATTGTTACACAACAATATTGACATATCTATTATGATGCATTTGCCACTTGAAAAATAATTAATTTCTTTATTTAATTCATTTTTAATTAATTAATTAACCAAAGGAATAAAATGAAAATAAATAAATTAATTTTGAGTTTTATTTCTGCAGTAGCAATTTTACTTTCAACTTCTGTTGTATCTTTTGCAAAAGTAGTGGGTGATAAAATTGTTCTTGGCGCTGCAATTTCATTGACTGGTAAATATTCATCTAATGGTGTTCATACTCAAAACGGTTATAATATGGCCGTTGACAGAATTAACAGCATGGGTGGAGTAAAAGTTGGTGGAAAAACTTATAAGTTTGAAATCATTTATTATGATGATGAATCAAACCCAAAAAGAGCAGCTCAATTAGCAGAAAGATTAATTTCTCAAGATGGTGTTGAGTTTATGCTTGGGCCATATAGCTCTGGATTAACAAAAGCAATTGCACCAGTAACTGAAAAATATGGTGTACCAATGGTTGAGGCAAATGGTGCTTCTAGATCTTTGTTTACTAAAGGATACAAATATCTTTTTGCAGTATTAGCTCCAGCTAATTTATATCTTGATGTTGCTATTGATTTAGCGGTAGAAAAGAATAATGGAAAACCAGTAACAGTTGCAATGGCATTTGAACAAGATGCATTTTCTCAAGATGTAAGATTGGGAGTTTTAGATGCAATCGAAAGAACAGGTTCTAAAAAAGTAATTGATGATAAATTACCAAAAGAACTAAATGATATGGCTGCTACATTAGTTAAAGTAAAACAAATGAAGCCAGATGTTCTAGTTGTTTCAGGTCATACTAAAGGTGCATTGACTGCTATAAGACAAATAGCTGAAATGAAAGTAGATGTACCTATGCTAGCGATGACACATTGTGATGCTGCGAAATTATCAAAACAACATGGTAAGAATTCACAGTATGCTTTGTGTGCTTCTCAATGGCATAAGACATTAACTTACAAAGATAATTTCTTTAAGGATGGTATGAAATATGCGGCAGATTTTCAAAAAGAGTTTGGATATGATCCGCCATACCAATCAGCAGAGTCTTCAGCTGCATTATTAGTTTTTAAAGATGCTTTTGAAAGAGCAAATTCTTTCGATAAGAAAAAAGTAAGAGATGCTTTAGCAGCTACTAATATGCAAACATTTTATGGAAATATAAAATTTGCACCGGGTGGTCAAAATGTTGACAAGCCAATGGTACTTTTCCAAGTAATGTGTGATGGCTCAGGAAAATGTGAAAACAAAGTTGTGGCTCCAACTAAGTGGGCTTCAGCTAAGTTAATTCACCCAATTCCTAAGTGGTCTGAAAGATAATAACAAATCTACAAATACCCCCTAAATTTTAGGGGGTATTTTTTTTATAGAGTAAATTATGGATTTCATGGTTTTTCAATATCCAATGATTACCGTTCAAGCTTGCTTGGACGGATTACTTCTTGGTATTTTATTTGCATTGATTGCTTATGGCATGGCTCTTCAATGGGGGGTTATGAATATCATAAATATAGCTCAAGGTGATTTAGTTATCCTTGGAGGATATATTGCTTACTTTATGTATCTCTATGGAATTCATCCTGCATGGGGCGTAATTGTTTCACCAATTATAATGTATTTTATTGGAGTTGGAATTTATAAGTTAGTAATTAACAAAGTAGTTGACAGAGACTTATTCATCTCAATTCTTGCAACATTTGGAATAAGTATTTTATTCATGCAATTAATGAATTTCGCTTTCGGTGCAGATGTTGTTCTTGCTAATTCTGGTTATGGTACAACTATGTTATTTGATAATAATGTAACATTACCTAACTCAAAAATATTCTCAGCATTTATAAGTATAGTATTTGCAATTTGTTTAGTAATTTATATGAAAAAATCTAAGCTTGGGCGTGCGATAAGAGCAACTGCTCAAAATGCCAGAGCAGCAAAGATTTTAGGAGTGGATACTGAAAAGGTTTATGCTGCTACTTTTGGAATAAATGCTGCTCTTTGTGGTGTTGCAGGAGCATTAATTTCAATAACTTTTACTATACATCCTTATATGGGATTACCATATACAATACGATCATTTATGATTGTCATTGTTGCTGGTTTAGGAAATTTACCTGGTGTTGCGATGTCAGGAATGGGCCTTGGTGTATTTGAGGAATTTGCAGATTATATATTGGGCACAGAATTTAGAATTGGCTCAGTATTCTTATTGTTAGTTTTAATTTTAGTTTATAGAAGATTTAAACTTTCTAGAAAAAGAGAGTACTTAAAATAATGAATAAAAACGCAATAATATATGGTGTAATTTTAGTATTTGGATTAGTAGCTCCTTTTGTTTTTCCAGCATTTAAAGTTCAACTATCAATTCTTTGTGTATTAATTATTTTAGCAACCACTTGGAATATTCAAGGTGGTGAGATGGGTTATAACACATTTGGAAATATTTTATTTTATGGTTTAGGAATGTATTTATGTGCATCCGTCCAAGTAGGAATGTTTTTTCCGTTAGCAGAGTGGACTGAAAGTGGAGGAGAAAAAACTTTTGTACATACTCCTACTCAATTTTTTCAAGGAATGGCAGCAGGACTTGTGGTTGCAGCAGTAGTCCCAACACTTATTGCAGGCATAATTGGTTACGCAATCTTAGGGTTAAGAGGACATTATTTTGCAATTTGCACCTTAGGTTTAGGAGTTGCAGCTGGTGAAATTTCTGGAGGTATAGAAATTATTGGAGCTGGTCAAGGTTTCACAACTCCACCTTTTCCTAATGTAGGTGGTTTGGAGGCTAGAGGAGAATTTTTTTACTTTTTAAGTTTTGGAGCACTTGTATTAACGTTTTTAGCTGTAAGAGCAATTTACTCAACTAGATTTAAATTAATTCTTAATGCAATTAGAGATAATGAAGATAAGGCTGAAGCAATGGGAATCGAAACAATGAAGTACAAAATTATTGGTTGGATGGTTTCTGCTTTCTTCTGCGGATTGGCAGGAGGAATTATGGGAGGATTAGTTGGCTATATAGACTCGACTGATGTCGCATTTGATGGAAGAGAGATGGGAGTGTTTATGGTCCTAATGGCTATTTTAGGTGGTAAAGGAACTTTATGGGGTCCTGTAATTGGAGCAACAGTTTTTCATATCTTTAAAGAGGGGTTCTGGACATTCTTCTTGGGTTGGCAGTATGTTGCCTTAGGTGTTTTAATAGTTGTAATTGTAATTTATTTCCCTGAGGGAATTATGGGATGGTTGAGGGAAAAATATCCTGAGAGATTTGGTGAAGTTGTTGATGAAGCAGATCGTAAAGCACAGGTGGAATTAAAATGAGTATTTTAGAAGTTACTAATGTAAGTAAATCGTTTGGAGGTGTTAAAGCTAATGTAGAAATTTCTATGTCTGTAGAAAAAGGAAAAATATTTGGATTAATAGGTCCTAATGGTTCAGGAAAAACAACCTTATTTAATTCGATTGTCGGAACTTATCCTATAGATAATGGTTCTATTAAATTTAATGGTAAAGAAGTATCTGAATTACCTGTCCCAGTTATTGCTAAACTTGGATTATTAAGAACTTTTCAGCAAACTAGAATTTATGGAAAATTAAATTGTGTAGACAATATGCTAATTAGTCATAAAGGAAGTGATGAAAGTATATTAAAGATATTTTCTAAGATACCAAAAGATTTAACAGAAAAAGCAGAGAATCTTTTAAACTTTGTCGGACTTTATCAAAAAAGAAAATTAAGAGCTGGAGATTTATCATTTGGCCAACAAAAATTATTAGAGCTTGCAATGGCTTTGATGAATGAACCTGAAATGCTTTTATTAGATGAACCAACAGCAGGCATAAATCCAACATTAATTAATGGTATCATTGATAGATTGATAAAAGTTAATCAAGATTTTGGAATTACTCTTTTAGTAATTGAACACAATATGAGAGTAATTATGCAATTAGCAGAAAGTATTTATTGTTTAGCTCATGGTAAGATGCTTGCAAATGGAACACCAGATGAAATTAAAAATGATAAACGTGTAATTGATGCATACTTGGGGGCACAATAATGTCTAATCAATATGAAGTTTTGGGAAAAGCTCCAGAGGCAGAGGATTTGAAAAAACTTTCACCAAATAATGTACACCTTACAATTAAGAATATGAATGCTGGTTATGGTAAAATGGAAATTTTGCATAATTTTGATCTTTTCGTAAGTAAAGCGCAATCACTTTGTTTAATTGGTCCGAATGGCGCTGGTAAATCAACAATACTTCACTCTATATATGGTTTTACAAATATATTTTCTGGACAAATAGAGATTGATGGAAAAGAAATTACAAATCTTACACCAGCGGAAAAATTAAAATCTGTTGGAATAGCTTATATACTTCAAGATAACTCTGTTTTTCCTGATATGACTGTAGAAGAAAATCTTTTAATGGGTGGTTTTATAAAAGAAAAAACAGAGGAGTCATATCAAGAAGCTGAAAGAATTTTTGAAAAATATGAAAGACTAAGAAATAGAAGAAGCCAACCAGCAAAAGTTTTGTCAGGAGGAGAAAGAAGATTGCTAGAAATTTCTAGAGCATTAGTAATGAAGCCCTCAGTATTATTAGTTGATGAGCCATCTATCGGATTAGAACCAAGATATATTGATATGGTTTTTGAAATATTAAGAGATCTGCAAGAGAATGAAAAAAAGACAATAATCCTTGTTGAACAAAACGCAAAAAAAGGTTTAGAATTTGCTGATATAGGTTATGTCTTGGTTTCTGGTCAAACTGCTATAGCCGGTAAAGGAGACGATCTTTTAAATAATCCTGATGTAGGTCGCTTATTTCTAGGTGGCTAAATGATCAAAAAAGAATTTTTTTTTAGGGGCTATAAGTCAATTCTTAAGACAGATAGCCCAGCGATAGCTCTAGCATGTTGCTTTGTAGCAATTGGAGCACTTTTAAAGAATGTTGGTTTTAATATTCATGAGAGTGTTCTTTCAACATTATTGATTTATGCGTTACCTGGCTCACTTGTAATGGCAGAGTCAATTCTCATTGGAGCATCATTGTTAAGTATTTTTATTGCGGTATGGTTTGTTAATGCAAGACTTTATCCAATGGCAGTATCTTTATTTCCCTTAATGATGGACGATAGTCAACCTAAATGGAAATATTATTTATCCTGTCATTTTATTGCTGTATCTGCATGGTTAATTATGAAAAGTAATTATGAGACAGTAGAAAAAAAAGATAGAGTAGACTTTTGGATAGGAATTGGTTCAGCAACTTTAAGTGTATCAATCCTAGCAACAATTATAGGTTTTTATCTTGCAGATTATTTGAATAAAGACATGTTAATGGGTTTGGCAATTTTAAACCCAATTTATTTTACTTGTATGATGGTAGGAGCAATGAAAACATTGCAAATTACTTTATCAGTAATTTTGGGTGCTATCTTAGGTCCAGTTTTTTATTTTTTTTCGCCTGAGTGGTCCATTTTATTAGGCGGACTCATAGGTGGCTCAGTAGCATATCTAGTTGGAGAAAAAAATGTCAATTAGTGTTTTGCTTTCTATAATAGTAACATCATTAGCGACTTATTTATCAAGATTTTTAGGTGTACTGTCTTCATTGAAAATAAAAGAGACCTCTAAAATTTTTAGATGGTTCAATTGTTTAGCATATGCAACACTCGCAGCTTTAATTGCTAGGACAATTATTTTTCCAGTAGGTGTTCTATCAGATGCAAGTTATTTAAGTAGGCTAGTCGTAGTATTTTTAAGTCTTGGAATATTTTTCATAACAAAGAAAAATTTCGTTTATCCAACAATTTTTTCAGCTATTTCAATGAGTATAGTAAACAATTTTTTTTAATACTTTGAAAATTATAAAGTTTTATATAAATTAGTTAATTAAATATGAATAATATATCTGGATTCGAAATATCAACTAACAAGATATCTCCTAGAATAATTGATATTAAAATCAAAAATGAAACTATTGAAAAACTGATTTTTCCTTTCAAAAAATTTGATTTGACTGCTATTGAGTATAAACCTTTCACTAGATTTACCATCGCAAAAAGCTTAGATGATTTAAGTGAAAATAAACTTAGTGTTTTAATGAACAAAATTATAAGAGATAGAAATTCTGGTTGTTTTATAATTGGTCCTGAAAATAAAAATGCGAGTATTGATGATATTTTTTTGGTAAAATTATCTACAGCAATATCTCATTTAATTGGAATACCTAACTATGATTCAATGGCTGGAAAATATTATGCAAGATTTCATGTGAAACACGAAGACAAGAGTGACTCATATTTAAGAAAAGCTTACACCAATATGGACCTTCATACCGATGGAACTTATGTCAAAGAAGTTACAGATTGGCTTTTAATGACAAAAATTGAGGAAAAAAATGTGGAAGGTGGTGAAACAGCAATGCTTCATTTAGATGATTGGGAGTATTGTGATGAGCTTTTTAATGATCCAATTGGAAAAGAAAATTTTTTATGGAGTTCGCCAAAAAGTAAGAATGTAGATTATAAAGTAGAACATCCTGTTTTTTCTGAGGACAAGAATGGCAAACCTCAGATATCATATATTGATCAGTTTCCAGAGCCAAAAAATATGTCTCAAGGTAACTTTTTACAAAAATTATCTGATTGCTTAGAGGAGAGCAAGAACAAAGTAATTACTAAATTACCTGTAGGAGCAGCAGTGGTTGCAAATAATTATTTTTGGCTACATGGAAGAAAACCTTTTAAAGAAAACAAAGATTTAAGTAGAGAACTACTGAGAATTAGGGGTTCATTTTTTAAAAATTAATCTATCATAATAAATTAATAAAATTTAAAAATTATGAAACTTGGTTTTATTGGAACAGGAAAGATTGCTTCTTCAGTAATCACTGGGATATGTGGATCATCAATTAAATATAGTAAGATATTCATATCCTCTCGAAACCATAAAATTGCCAACGGATTAAAAAAAAAATTTAAAAAGATATCTATAGAGAAAGATAATCAAAAAATAGTTGATAATAGTAATTGGGTATTTTTAGCAGTGACACCCACTGTTGGAGAAAAGATTATTAAAAATCTCAAATTTAAGTCTAACCAGACAGTTGTAAGTTTTATTTCAACCATCACAATTCCAGAATTAAAAAAAATGATTAAAGCAAAGGTTGATATTGTGAGAGCTATTCCATTACCACCAATATCTTTAAAAAAAGGACCTGTTCCAATTTATCCACCAAATAAAAAGGTTAAAAATTTTTTTGACAAAATAGGTTCTACTGTTGAAATTAAAAATGAAAAACTTTCTATAAATTTTTGGTCAACATCTGGGATGATGGCATCTTATTACGAATTATTAAAAGTTATGAGTGGATGGTTAGTTAAAAGAGGTATTAAAAGATCAGACTCTCAAAAATATATTACAACGTTATTTTTAGCTCTATCTGAAGATGCGGTAGTAAATTCAAAAAAAGAATTAAAATATTTGGTAAAAGAATCACAAACTCCCAAAGGATTAAATGAGCAAGGTTTAAGTGAAATGAGTAAAAAAGGTGTTTATAAATCCGTAATAAATACTTTAAATAATATTCATAAAAGACTAAACAAATAATTAATGTCTGAAAATATTTTAGAAATTAATAATTTATCGAAATATTTTGGTGGGCTAGCAGCGGTATCAGAGTGTTCTCTTAAAGTAAAAAAAGGAACTATCACGGGTATTATTGGGCCTAATGGATCTGGTAAAACTACCTTATTTAATCTTATTGCTGGAAATTTAAAATCATCTGCTGGTAGCGTTATGTTTAATAATGAAAATATTACTGATGTTCCGTCCTATGAATTATTTTCGAAAGGATTACTGAGAACTTTTCAAATAGCACATGAATTTACAAATTTATCTGTTTTAGAAAACTTAATGATGGTTCCAGGAAATCAATCAGGAGAAAAATTAATGAATGCTTTGTTAAAACCCTCATTAGTCGAAAAAGAGGAGAGTCAGATAAAAGAAAAGGCTATGGAGGTTGTTAATTTTCTTAATCTTGATCATTTAAAAAATGAATTAGCTGGAAATTTATCTGGTGGACAAAAAAAATTATTAGAACTTGGTCGAACAATGATGGTTGATGCAAAATTAGTTTTGTTAGATGAGGTAGGAGCGGGTGTTAATAGAACTTTACTAAAAGATCTAGGAACAGCTATTCAAAAGCTCAATAAGGAAAAAGGTTACACTTTTTGCATGATTGAACATGATATGGATTTTATAGGAAGATTATGTGATCCAGTAATTGTAATGGCAGAAGGTTCAGTTCTTTTCGAAGGTTCAGTTGAGGATGCAAAAAAAGATGAAAAAGTTATTGAAAGTTATTTAGGTAGAGGTTCGAAATTAAAGGATAATTAAGATGGCATTTTTTGAAGGCAATAACATGACTGGTGGGTATGGTAATGGACCAGATATAATTAATTCTTGTTCGGTAAATGTTGAAAGAGGAGAAATAGTATCGATCCTTGGACCTAATGGAGCTGGAAAATCTACAGCTATGAGAGCGATGTTAGGTCTGTTAAATCTAAAATCTGGCTCAGTAATTATTAATGGCAAGGATATATCAAAACTTTCACCACAGGATAGAGTAAAAGAGGGTATTTCATTTGTACCCCAAACAAAAAATGTTTTTGCAGGTATGACAGTGCAAGAAAATTTAGAGATGGGTGCATTCTTAATTAATACTGAATTTAAAGAGACGATTGGTGAAATTTTTGATTTGTTTCCTATTCTAAAAGAAAAAAAAGATCAATTAGTTGGTGAGTTATCTGGAGGACAAAGACAACAGGTTGCATTAGGCAGGGCACTCATGATTAAACCTTCAGTATTAATGTTGGATGAACCAACTGCAGGTGTATCACCCATTGTGATGGATGAACTATTTGATCATATTGTAAAAGTAAAAAGAACTAATGTAGCAATTTTAATGGTCGAGCAAAATGCAAAACAAGCATTAAATATTTCTGATAGAGGATATGTTTTGGTAACGGGTGAGAATCGGCATTCTGGTACAGGGAAAGAATTACTAGAAGATCCAAGTGTAAGAAGCTCTTTCTTAGGTGGTTAATATGGACTTTGTAAACGCAATTATACTTTTGTTAAACTACATTTTTATTCCAGCTTTATCATATGGATCTCAATTAGCTCTAGGTGCAATTTTCGTAACATTAATTTATGGAATTTTACGATTTGCAAACTTTGCTACAGGAGACATGATGTCTTTTGGAACAATGTTTGTAATTCTATTCACTTGGTATTTTCAGTCTGTTGGAATTAGTCTTGGAGTTCTGCCCACAGCGCTTTTAGCAATTCCTTTTGCTGTTATTTTTATGATTGGCTATATGTTAATAATAGATAAATTTGTCTTTAAATATTACCGATCAAAAAAAAGTCCTCCAGTACAATTAGCGATGGTAAGTATTGGAGTAATGTTTGTTACTCAAGCAGTAGTTCGTATAATTATTGGCCCCTCTGATAGAAGATTTTTTGATGGAGAAAAATTTTTAATTAAAGCTGGTGAATTTAAAGAAATGACAGGTTTAAATGAGGGACTCGCAATTAAATCTACTCAAGTTCTTACAATTATTGTTACTCTGATTTTAGTTTCAACTTTATTTTGGTTTTTAAATAAAACTAAGACTGGAAAAAGTATGAGAGCGTACTCTGATAATGAAGATTTAGCATTGTTATCAGGTATTGATCCAAAAAAAATAGTTATGACGACCTGGGTTATAGCAGGTATTCTTGCCACGATTGGTGGTGCTTTATATGGTTTAGATAAAAGTTTCAAACCTTTTACTTATTTCAATAATATGCTACCAATATTTGCTGCAGCTATAGTTGGTGGCATTGGTAATCCATTTGGAGCCTTTCTAGGCGGTTATGTTATTGCTTTTTCTGAAATATTGTTAACTTACGCTTATAGAAAATTTTTCATGTATGTTTTACCTGAAAGCATGGAGCCTGATGGCTTAGTTCAATTGCTTTCTACAGATTACAAATTTGCAGTATCCTTTTCAATACTGGTTATCGTATTACTCTATCGTCCATCAGGCATATTTAAAGGGAAGGTGCTGTGAGAAAAAATTTAAACGTAATTGCTGCATACAGTATAATGATGGGTTTAATTATCCTTGTAGGTATATTCCAGTCTTGGAATATTGCTCTATCAATATTTAATCTTTGTCTTATTTCAGCAGTAATGACAATGGGTGCCAATATTCAATGGGGTTATGCTGGTCTTATTAACTTTGGTATAATGGGTTTTACAGCTTTAGGTGGTTTAGCAGCAGTTTTAATTTCAGTAGATCCAGTTCAAGAGGCTTGGAGCGCAGGTGGGTCTAATATTTTATTTAGTCTTTTTCTTATAATAGCGATGGTATTGGTTGTTAGATATATTTTAAAAAATTATAAGAAATCGAAAAACAGAACTTACATTGTAGCTGCTATCATAGTTTTGGGAATTGTTATCATAAGATTTATTTCAGAACCTGGAATTGAGGCAATTGAAAATGTAGAACCAGCAAAAACTGGTTTTCTTGGAGGATTAGGTCTTCCAATTATTTTTTCTTGGGTTGTTGGAGCTTTTTTTGCAGGTGGATTAGCTTTTGTTATAGGAAAAGTAGCCTTAGGATTAAGGGCAGATTATTTAGCTATAGCAACTTTGCTAATATCAGAAATTGTTATTGCAATTATAAAACATGAAGATTGGTTAACAAGAGGTGTTAAGAATGTAATTGGGTTAAAAAGACCTGCACCTTATGAGGTGAATTTACAACAAACAGATTGGTTTATAAATCTTGTCGAAAAATTTAACTCAAGTAAATTAAATCTAATTACTGATTTGACTGAAAGACAAACAGCTTTGAATCAACTTGTAATCGAAGGATCGTCAGTTTTTGTAAAGCTTTGTTACTCTGGATTATTTTTAGTTGTAGTAATTATTTTATTAATCTTAACTCAAAAAGCTCTTTACTCTCCTTGGGGAAGAATGATGAGAGCAATTAGAGATAATGAGGAAGCGGCTAATGCAATGGGTAAAAATGTGGTTAAACAACACTTGTTAATCTTTGTTTTAGGCTCAGCCATTGTTGGTATTGCAGGTGCAATGTTAGTTACTCAAGACGGATTGTTTACCCCAGGAAGTTATAGGCCCTTGAGATATACTTTTTTAATTTGGGTAATGGTTATTGTCGGTGGAAGTGGAAATAACTTTGGTGCGATTCTTGGAGGTTTTGTTGTTTGGTTTTTATGGATTGAAGCGGCACCAATTGGTCTTTACTTAGTTAATTTAACTACTGCTGGACTGGACGATACACATTTTTTAAAAGTACACTTAATTGAAAGTGTTCCGTACTTTAGATTTTTAATGATGGGAGTAGGTCTCTTGGTAATAATGAGATATAGACCAAAGGGTATACTTCCTGAAAAAATAGAAATAAAATAAAACTATGAAATATATCATTACAGGTGCCGCATTGGCTTGGGCTTTATATATGGCTGATAAATATTTATTTTTTTAAAAAAAAACCCCCAACAAATTAATGTTGGGGGTTTAAATTTTAAGATAAATTATCTTTGTTTTTTAGTCTTAAATTTTCCGCCTTTGACTTCTTGTTCTAAGAAAGAACCTTCAGCTTCACCGACGCTAGTAAAAGTAACTCCAGTTGCACCTTCGTAGTCAACTTTCTTACCTTTAGCCAATAAATCTAAACCTTTTTTTAGTTCACCTGGGTAAATTTTTGTTCCAGGGCCGTTAGCAACATCCATTACATTTTTTGCAATTGATGCTCTATCAGTTGAATTACCTGCTTGCATTGCTAAAACGATTAACGCTGCAGCGTCGTAAGATTCACCTGTGTAAGGTCCTGAACTATCGATACCACCAGCTTTTGCTACTTTAGCAAATACTCCGGCACCTTTTCCAGTTGATCCTGGCATTGAACCAAAAGATTTTCTTAAGTCTTTTCCAAACGCATCAACTAAAGACTGACCGATCATACCATCAGATAAAATAAATTTATCAAATGCTCCTGAGTCCAAAGAGGCTTGGATAATTCCTTTACCACCTTGGTCTAGATATCCAATTACAGCCACTGCATCACCACCTGCTGAAGCAAGAGTTGCTACCTCTGATGAATAATCTGCTTTTCCGTCTTCATGAGCAGTTACAGTAGTTACTTTAATACCATGAGCTTCAACAGCTGCTTTGTAAACATCTGCTAACCCTTTTCCATAGTCATTGTTAGTGTAAGTAATTGCAACGCTTTTAACTTTTCTGTCTTTTGTAATATCAGCTAAAATTTGACCACCTCTAGCATCAGATGGAGCAGTTCTAAAGAAATACCCTTTGTCATCTAAAGTTGTCAGTCCTGGCGATGTAGCTGATGGTGAGATCATTACTACACCGTTTGGTACAGCAACGTTTGAAGCTATCGCTCCAGTTACACCTGAACAGTCAGCACCCATAATAGCTGCTACACCTTGTGAAATAACACCTTCAGCTGCTGCTGTTGCTGCCGCTGAGTCAACACAAGTAGAATCTGCTCTTATAACTGAAATACTTTTTCCACCTAATAGTGAACCTGAGTCAGAAGCTTCTTTGAAAGCAAGTTCTGCAGATGCAGCCATAGCCGGTGTTAGAGATTCAATAGGACCTGTAAATCCTAAAATGATCCCCATTTTAATCTCTGCAAAAACATTTGTTGTAAAAGTTGAAACAAAAATGAATGCAGCAATAAATAGTTTTTTCATTATTTTCCTCTATTTGTTAACATTTTATAAAAATTAATTAAATCTCATTTATAAAGATTTTCAACAAGCAAATTATCTTATTTTATATTAGCTTTAATTAATTTAGACTGCCTAGATATTGATTTAATATGAAATTAAACAAAATTGAGCCTCAATTTATCAAAAATTCCAATCCAAGAATTGGATTAATTGCTTTAGCAACAGATTTTATGATTGAGCGAGATTTTATCAATGTAATTAAGAATAAAGATATAGATTTTTTTGTTAATAGGATCGAATGTTACAATCCTCTTACCAAAGAAAATTTAATAAAGATGTCTGAAAAAGTAACCGAAGTTACCAATAATATTTTACCTAACGAGGATATTGATTGTATAGTGTATGGTTGTACATCTGGTACTATAGCAGCTGGTTATGACTCGATAGAAAAAAAAGTTAAAGCAGCAAAACCAAAAGCAAAACTTACAACACCAAGCTCAGCTGCAATTAAAGCTTTAAAAAAATTAGATGTAAAAAAAATATCAATTTTTACTCCATATAGTAAAAAACTAAATGATGAAGTTGTAAGTTATTTTAGTAATGAAGGATTTGAAATTACATCTAATTCTTATTTAGATATTAAAGCTGACTATGATATTGGAAAAGTAGAGCAAGAATTTTTGTATGATACACTATCTAATATTGAAATGAATGATGCGGATGTATTATTTATTTCCTGTACAGCTTTACCAGTCTTAAATATAATTGATAAATTAGAAAAAAAATTAAAAAAACCTGTTTTGTCTAGTAACCAAGTACTGATTTGGGATTCTCTAGAAAGTATTGGAAAAAATAATTCTGTGACAGGATTTGGTAAATTATTTAATAAAAATTGAATATGCTTTTTACAAAAGAAGAATATAAAAAAAGACTTAATAAAGTTCAAAAAATGATGCATGAAAAAGGTATTGAACTTTTAATTTCTCATGACACCAACAATATAAATTATCTAACTGGATATGATGCATGGTCTTTCTATTATGCACAATGCGCTATAGTTCATATCAATGCAGAGGAACCAATATGTTTTATTAGAAAGCAAGATGCTGGAGGAGCATTTATAAAATCATACGTTAAAAAAGAGAATATAATTGTTTATGATGAGCATTATATCCACACTTGGCCAAAACATCCTTATGATTACTTAGTAAAAATAATTAAAGATAAAAAATGGGACAAACTTTCTATCGGTTTAGAAATGGATGCTCATTATTTTACAGCATTTTGTTATGAAAAAATTAAACAAGGCTTACCTAATGCAAAGATAAAAGATTCAGATAGATTAGTTAATTGGGCTAGGTTGGTAAAATCTAGTGCTGAAATAACTTTTATGAAATCTGCTGCAAAGATCTCAGAAATTGGAATGAAAACAGCTTTTGATGTAATCAAACCAGGGGTTAGACAATGTGATGCTGTTGGAGAAATACAAAAAGCTTTATTTTATGGAACTCCAGAGTTTGGAGGAGAATACTCAAGTATTGCAACATTATTACCAACTGGAAAAGGCACTTCAGCTTCTCACTTGACTGCAACTCAAGATAAATTTGTTGAAGGTGAAGCAACAATTATTGAACTTTCAGGGGTTTATAAAAGATATCATGCACCAATGGCTCGAACGGTTTTACTGGGAAAACCTGATCAACTTAAAATCGATACAATGAAAAAAACAATAGAGGCACTTCAAGCTGGTATTGATGCAACAAAACCTGGAAATACAGTTGACGATGTCGCTCAAGCATTTTGGAAAATATTAGATAGATACGGTATAGAAAAGACATCTAGAACTGGTTATTCAATTGGTATTGGTTATCCACCTGACTGGGGTGAGCATACTTTAAATATTTATAAAGGAGATATGACACCATTAGAACCTAATATTTGTTTTCATATGATAGCTGTTATGCAATTTGGTGATTGGGGTGTGGAAGCTTCAGAAGCAGTTAGAGTAACAGATAAAGGATCTGAATTATTTTGCAATCTATCCAAAGAACTACACGTTAAAAGCTAATTATTAAAGGTTGAAATTTATACTCACAAATGTTTTAAAGTTATCTATTTTATGTCTAAACAAAAAGATTTCGTAAAATTTGAGAATGTTGACAAAAGTTATGACGGTAAAGTTTTAGTTGTCAAAAACCTTCAATTAGATATTGAAGAAGGTGAGTTTGTAACAATGTTAGGACCATCTGGTTCTGGAAAAACAACTTGTTTAATGATGTTAGCTGGATTTGAAACTCCAACGAATGGAGAAATTTATCTAGGTGGAAAAGCAATTTCAAGTATTCCTCCTCACAAAAGAGGAATAGGAATGGTATTTCAAAACTACGCCTTGTTTCCGCATATGACTGTGTATGAAAACTTAGCTTTTCCTTTGAGAGTTAGAAAAATTCCAAAAGATGAAGCTGATAAAAAAATCGATAAAGCATTATCGATGGTATCGCTACAGGGCTTTGCGTCAAGGATGCCGGGACAATTATCTGGAGGACAACAACAAAGGGTAGCAGTTGCAAGATCTCTTGTATTTGATCCGCAATTAGTTCTAATGGATGAACCATTGGGAGCTTTAGATAAAAATTTAAGAGAGAGCATGCAATATGAAATTAAACATATTCATGAAAGTATTGGGGTGACTGTTGTTTATGTAACTCATGATCAAAGTGAAGCTTTAACAATGTCAAATCGTATTGCAGTATTTAATGATGGAAAAGTTCAACAACTTTCAAGCCCAGATGAATTATATGAAAAACCAGTCAATTCTTTTGTGGCAGAGTTTATTGGTGAGAACAATACTTTTAATGGTGAAGTTTCGGATATATCAGATGGAAAGTGTAAAGTAAAACTTGCCAATGCTGAAATAATGGCAAACCCAATCTCAGTTAAATCTAAAGGTGAAAAAACAAAAGTATCTTTAAGGCCTGAGAGAGCTTTAATTAATCCAAAAGATAAAATGGACAATATTCACAATGGTAAAATTGAAGAGGTAATTTATCATGGGGATCATACTAGAGTTCGAATAAATCTATTGGGCAATCCTGAATTTATTTTAAAAGTACCTAACAGTTCGGCAAATCTTGATATTAAACTTGGAAATGAAATTAAGATTGGATGGAATAGTGAAGACGCTAGAGCTTTAGACCCAAAATAAACGTCACAGAATCACTCTATATATAAGTTAAAAACGCCTGTTGACTCTAGTACTTAGACTTGCTTTAATTTGTTTTTACAAACGTTTAAACGGAGGAAAAATGAAAAAACTTAGTAAAATATTACTAGCTATTTCTTTTGTACTTTCACTGACTACTTCAGCATTTGCAACAACAGTAACTGCAGTGTCTTGGGGTGGGGCTTATACTGAGTCTCAAAAGTTAGGTTATGGTGATCCAACTGCTAAAAAACTAGGCATTAACATTGCTTGGGTTGACTATTCAGGTGGTTTATCAGAAATCAAAGCACAAAAAGAAGCTGGGAAAATCACGTGGGATATAATCGACGTGTTTGCAATGGATACTATCACTGGATGTGATGAAGGATTATTTGTTGAATTTGATTTCGACAAAGACTTCCCACCAGCTCCAGATGGAACTCCAGCAAGTAAAGATTTCTTTACTGCAATGCCAAGTAAGTGTGCTGTAGGAAATATTTTATATTCTTGGAACTATGCTTATAACACTAATAATGTTAAAGGTACTCCAAAGACTATCAAAGATTTCTTCAACACAAAGAAATTCCCTGGAAAAAGAGCTATCTACAAAAGCGCTTTAACTAATTTAGAGATCGCTTTAGCTGCAGATGGTATTAAGCCAGGAAAAGGTGGAGCAAAAATCTATAAAGCTTTAGAAACAGAAAAAGGTGTTGAAAGAGCAATGAATAAGATCAAAAAACTTTGCACAGACCCTAACGGTGGATGTGTATTTTGGTCTGCAGGTGCTCAACCACCAGAACTGTTAGTATCAGGTGAAGTAGTAATGGCTACTGGTTGGAATGGTAGATTCTTCAATGCTGAAATTGGAGAAGGTGCACCAATCAAACAAGTTTGGGATGGCCAAGGTCTTGACTACGAATATTTCGTACAAGTTAAAGGTGGACCAAACGATGCTAATGGTATGGCTAAAAAAGCTTTAGCTATGATGACTAGTTCAGAAATGTTAGCAGGAAGTGCTAAATATATTGCATATGCTCCTTGGAGAAAATCTTCAATTGGTATTATGGAAAAAGGTGAGCCTTGGTATAAAGATGGTAAGACTAATATGGTACCACAAATGCCAACTGCACCAGCTAACACAAAAAACTATTTCCTAGTAGATCCAATTTTCTGGGCTGATAACGGCACAGAGCTTGGTGAAAAATGGGAAGCTATGAAAGCTGGTCTATAATTTAAGTTTTATTAAACTTAATTATATATTATAATTTAAGGGCGGTTATTTATAACCGCCCTTTTTATTTATGAGCTCAGAAACAAAACAGATTTTAACAACAGATGGAATACCTTTAGAGGTAAGTCTTAAGAAAGCTGAGAAAAAGAATAAAATTAAAGCTTTCTTGCTTGTTGCTCCTTTATTATTTTTTTTAATTATCACTTATGTTTTTCCAATAGGTGACATGTTGTTCAGAAGTGTTGATGATAAAATGGTAACACAAATGCTTCCAAAAACTTTTAAAGCAATGGAAAATTGGGATGGACAAGAGTTGCCAGATGAGGAAGTTTTCGCAGCTTTTCATGAGGACTTTATAAAACTAGTTGAAGATAAACGAGAAGGTAAACTATCTACTCAATTAAATTACACAAAGAACGGCTTTAAAAGTATTATTAAAAAATTAAGAAGAAAATCAAAATCATTTGAAGAGGGAAATTATAAAGAACAAATAATGGCAGTGCATAAACGATGGGCTGATGTTGAGTATTGGAGAGCAATTCAAAGAAGAGCTCCTGAATTTACAGGTCAAAAGTATCTAAAAGGAATGGATATGTACGTAAATGAAGAAGGGAAAATAGTAAGCGTTGAGGAAGATAGAAGAATTCACAGAGTGTTATGGTTAAGAACTTTAGAGATTGCATTCTTCGTAACAGTTTTTTGTTTTTTAATGGCTTATCCAATAGCTCATTTGTTAGCTACTCTACCAATGAAGTATAGTAACTTACTAATGATCTGTGTACTACTTCCATTTTGGACTTCATTACTAGTAAGAACTGCTAGTTGGATGATTTTGTTGCAACAACAAGGAATTGTTAATGATTTCTTTGTTGGGATTGGATTAGTTGCAGACGATAATAGACCTGAAATGATGTATAACAAAACAGGAAGTTATGTGGCAATGACTCAAATCTTACTGCCATTTATGGTGCTACCACTTTATAGTGTAATGAAAACTATTTCACCTAGCTTAATGAGAGCAGGAAAATCTTTAGGTGGAACACCTTTTGTTGCTTTTTGGAAAGTTTATTTCCCATTAACTATTCCTGGAATAGGTGCAGGCTGTTTATTGGTATTTATTTTAGCGATTGGTTATTATATTACCCCAGCTTTAGTTGGTGGTGCATCTGGGACTTTAATAAGTAACCAAATTGCCTTCCACATGAAAAGTACGCTAGATTGGAGTTTTGCATCCGCAATGGGATTAATGTTATTAAGTGGAGTGTTAGTGATTTATTGGCTTTATAACAAAATAGTCGGAATAGATAACATTAAATTAGGATAATTAAAATGGCTTTACCAAAATATACCGAACCACATTATCGAATTTGGCATTATATTTATCTTACAATCTGCGGTGCAGTTTTCTTTTTTCTGATTGCGCCTTTATTCGTGATCTTTCCATTATCATTTAATGCAGAGGAATTTTTAAGTTTTTCTGATGGAATGAAGCGTCTAGATCCAGATGCCTTTTCTTTAAGGTGGTATAAAGACATGATCTACGGAACAAAAAATCCATGGGGATTAGCAGCTAAAAATAGTTTTATAATAGCAATCTTTGCTACAATAGGTTCCGTTATACTTGGAACAGTTGCTGCTTTAGGATTGAGTAGTAGACATATGCCTTACAAAGGTTTGATAATGGCAGTTTTAATTTCTCCAATGATTGTACCTTTGATTATTTCTGGTGTTGCAATATTTTTCTTTATGGCAAAAGCTGGTTTAGCAGCAACTCATACAGGTATTGTTCTTGCTCATATTATTTTAGGAACACCTTTTGTGGTAATTACAGTTACGGCTACTTTGTCAGGATTTGATCATAGTGTGACAAGAGCCGCTGCGAGTTTGGGGAGTGATCCAGTAAATACATTTATGAAAATTACTTTACCATTAATTTTACCCGGAGTTATATCAGGAGGTTTATTTGCTTTCGTGACCTCATTTGATGAAGTGGTTGTAGTTTTATTTTTAGCTGGATTAGAAAATACGACCATCCCAATCCAAATGTGGACGGGTTTAAGAGAACAGTTGAGTCCAACCATTTTAGCTGTGGCAACTTGTTTAATTATTTTATCAACATTAATATTAGTTACAGCTGAGCTTTTGAGAAGAAGATCTGAGAGACTCAGAGGAATAAATCAATAACAAAATTATTTCATGAAGATTAAGAATGTAGTGGTGATTGGCTCAGGTACAATGGGAAGCGGTATTGCTGCACATCTTTGTAATGCAGATATTCCAGTTACATTACTAGATTTAAAAACTGAGATAAGTGAAAAAGCTAGAGAAAGAATTCATAAATCAAGACCACCATTATTAATTGATAGATCTAAAATTAATAACATTAAAGTTGGAAATATTACTGATGATTTTTCAGTTGTTGAGAAAGCAGATTGGGTTGTCGAGGCAGTTGTTGAGAAAATTGATATTAAACATCAAATTTATGAAAAAATTTTTAAAAGTCGGAAAGAAGGCGCAATAGTTTCATCTAATACTTCATCAATTCCAATTAAAGTTTTATCTCAAAATTTAAATAAAGAACAAAAAAAAAGATTTTTGTATTACCCATTTTTTTAATCCAGTTAGATACATGGGTCTTTTAGAAATTGTTAAGAATGAAAATAATGATCTAGATAAAATTAATCAATTGAAAGAATTTTGTGAAATTGAATTAGGTAAAGGAGCAATTGTTTGTAACGATACACCTGGATTTTTAGGAAACAGAGTAGGTGTGTACGCTATGCAAATAGCAATGACTGAAGCATTTAAGATGAAGCTTACCGTTGAAGAGGCAGATGCAATATTTGGAAGACCAATGGGTATTCCAAAAACAGGAGTTTTTGGTCTTTATGATCTGATTGGAATTGATTTGATGGCTGATGTTTTGAAAAGTTTTATTAAAGAATTACCAGAGTCTGATGAGTTTCATGAAGTTGCAAAAGAAATCCCATTAGTAAAAAAGTTAATTGAAACTGGTTACACAGGAAGAAAAGGTAAAGGTGGCTTTTACAGAATGAAGAAGACCGATAATGGAAAAATTATGGAAGCTATAAATCTTCAAACTGGAGATTATTCTCCAAGTAAAAAAATTGATATAAAATCAGATAAAGTTGATTTAAAGAGTCTAATTAATAGAGGTGATAAATATGGTGAATATGCCTGGTCTGTTTTAGAAAAAATTATTAAGTATGCATCTTCTTTAGTTCCTACAATTACAAAAGAATTTAATGACATTGATGAAGCAATGAGACTTGGCTTTAATTGGGCTAAGGGACCTTTTGAAATGCTTGAAGAAATTGGAGTAAAAAACTTTTTTGAGAAAGTTGATAATTTTAAAGGTAACAAATTTTTAGAAAATTTAGCTGAAACAAAAAATGAAAATTTTTATGGGGTGAGACAGAAATATACTTCTATAGAAACTTTAGGTAAGGTTAAAAAAACAGCATCAAGTATTGATGGAAATAGTTCTGCATCAATCTATAGATTTAATGATTACAATATAGTTGAATTTACGACTAAAGCTAATGCTTTAGATTATGATTCAATGGACGCCCTTAAAAAAGCAACTGATAAACCTTTGATAATAATTAATGAAAGTATGCAATTTTCTGCTGGGGTAAATTTAACTTATACAATGCAATTTGCTGACAAGAATGATTTTAAATCAATTGAAAAGTTCATAAAGTATTTTCAAGAGACATGCAAACATCTAAAATATTCTAAACATCCAGTTGTATCTGCACCATCAGGTCTGACGCTGGGAGGTGGGTTTGAGGTTTTAGTTCAAAGTAATTTTGTGGCATCACACACAAATATAGTAATTGGACTTGTTGAAACTATCGTTGGTTTAATTCCTGCAGGAGGAGGATGTAAAGAAATGTTAGCAAGATGGCTTAATACAGAAGAAGCAAAAAAAGATCCTAATTATGCACCTTTAAAAGTTTTTGATATTATTGGCTATGGAAGGACAGCTACCTCTCCTGTTGAAGCAGAGCCATTGAAATATCTATTACCTGAAAATAAAAAAATTATGAATAGAAATAGTTTATTGGAAGTTTCGAAGAAAATTTTAGATGAAAATAAAAACTTTAAAGCTCCTAATGAACTTCAATTTAATTTGCCTGGAAAAGCAGTAATTGGAGAGATGACTAAAATTTTAGATAAACTTTACAATGAAAAAGTTATTCTAGATCATGGTATGACTGTTGCAAAAGAGTTAGCTTATGTTCTTAGTGGTGGAGATACAACAATGGATAAAAGTTTGTTAGAGGATGATTTATTTAAATTAGAACTTGATGCCTTTATGAAATTAATTGAAATGAAACAAACTCAAGATAGAATTAAACACACACTCGCGACAGGTAAGCCTTTAGTTAATTAAACAACCTTAATGAATTAATAAAATCAGGTCTAAGAACATATTCAGACTTATCTAAATATTTTATTTTTTCTAAAACTTTAATTCCATAAATTACTTTTCCTATTGGAGTAAACTCACCCTCATACAATGGCTCATCCTGAAGTATGATAAAAAATTGACTATCCTCTGTATCATATTGTTGAGTTCTAGCTAAACCCACACTTCCTTTTGAATAGTTAAACTCTTTTTCAATTTCAGACTTAATTGTTCCCAAGCCAGATTTTCCAGTTCCAATTTTTCCATAATCAATATTACCTTTTCTTCCAAACTCTAGGTCACCTGCCTGGACGAGCTTGTCTTTAATTACTCTGTGAAAAGCAACATCATCATATGATTTTGATTCAATAAGAGTTTTAAATCTTTCAACTCCTTTCGGAGAGATTTCTGGATATAATTCTATAATTACATTTCCACAACCAACATTGAGAATTGCAATATTACTTGGATCTTTAAACTTAATCTTTTCAGGATCATAGTTTTTAACAAATAAACACCTATCTTTTATAAGAAGAAATGAGGTTAGAGAAAATAAACCTAAAACTATAATAAAAATAAATATAATTTTTTCCGATGCTGAGGCTTCAATTTTCTCAATCATAAAATAAAATTTTTATCAATTTTTGAAATACCTTTTTTAATAAACTCTATCTTTTTTTTTAAGATAGGGTCTATTTCGTCTGGTAAATCTCCATACATTAAATGGGAGAATACTTCAGCCATATCCTCAGACGCAGTAGATCTTGAATATTCTGTAATAAAACCATTAGTTTTTAAATATGTATCCAAACCAACTTTTTTTGTACATGTAGAACACTCAGCATAATTAAATCCTGAGGGATTAAATGATGACCAGATTTTTTCATTAAATATTTCTTTATAAGTGTCATTTATAATATGAAATACTTCATGATGAAGTACTCTTTCAAAATATTTCTCATTAAATTTAATATCTACAATTAGAGTTTTCATAACATTATCTGGAATACCTGCTGTTCCAATTCCTGAAATTGATAAATCTTCACATAGAACAATATATTTTAGATTTATTTTTTTTAGAAAATTTTTTGAATATCTACTTAGGTTTTTTTCTATAATTAAGTATTTTTTTTCTAAGTCTCGTTTTGGTGAATTGAAACAATTGATATTATTATCTACACCAATTGTAAAAGGTTGTTTGGCATATAAATATCTTAACTTATTTTCAGTTTTAATATTATAAATTTCAAGATGAGGAATTTTTATTAATTCATAAATTGTATTTGCATAGGCATTAGAAAATAAAAATAAACACAATAAAATTAACTTAAATAATTTCATAATTATTATTATTGAAGATATTCCAAATTGTTAGAATGTGATAGACTTTTTATAATGAAAAAAAAAAGTAGTAAAGAACCTATTCAACCAGTAAGTGGAACTAAGGTACCAAGATTTGCTGGACCATCCACTTTTGCAAGATTACCAGAATTAAGAGATGTTGAGTATTGTGATGTAGCTATTGTAGGAATTCCATTTGATGCTGGAACAAGTTATAGACCTGGAGCTAGATTTGGTCCTCAAAGTATAAGGCAAGCTTCAAGACATTTAAGAACAAATTATCATCCAAGCTATGATGTAGAGCCTTTTAAAGTACAACAAGTTGCTGATGCTGGAGATATTACATGTAATCCTTTTAATATTAATGAGGCCATCAAACAAATTGAAGATGGAGCAACTGATTTACTAAAAAAAACTGGTGGGATAATTAGTTTGGGTGGAGACCACACAATTGCTTTTCCTTTATTAAAAGCAGTCAATAAAATTAATAAGGGCCCTGTTGCATTAGTTCATTTTGATGCACATTTAGATACATGGGATACCTATTTTGGTGCACCATATACTCATGGAACACCTTTTAGACGAGCTAGGGAAGAAAATTTATTTTTAGATAATGCTTCTATGCATGTAGGTATTAGAGGACCTTTGTATAGTAGAGATGATATTAAAAATGATGAAAGTTTTGGATTTAAGATAATTCATTGTGATGAGTTTCAAACAGAGGGCACAGATAAAATTGCTGAAAGAATTAGAAAAAGAGTTGGCAACAACCCTTTATATTTATCTATTGATATAGACGTATTAGATCCAGCTTTTGCACCTGGAACAGGCACACCAGAAATAGCAGGAATGACTACAAGAGAAATGGTTAATGTAATTCGAGGTCTATCTGGAATGAATTTGATATCAGCTGATGTAGTTGAGGTGTCACCCGCATATGATCATGCAGAAGTAACCTCTTTAGCTGCTGCTACAATTGTTTATGAATTAACTAATTTGTTTGCAAAAAAATAAAGAAAGGTTAGGAGTCTGATATGGAAAATAAAAAAAATTTTTATATTGATGGAAATTGGGTAACACCAAAAAGTAAAGAAGAAATTAAAGTAATTAATCCTGCTACAGAAGAAAATTGTGCAGTTATATCTTTAGGTAACAAAGATGATGTTAATCATGCTGTAAGTGCTGCAAAAAAAGCTTACTCCTCTTGGGCATTTTCTTCAAAGGAAGAGAGAATTAATCTTTTGGAAAAACTTTATGAAAATTATAAAAAAAGATGGGCCGATATCGCTGAAGCGATTACAACTGAAATGGGAGCCCCAAAAGATTTTGCAACAAAACTTCAGGCAGGAACTGGCGCGGCTCACCTAAAATCATTTATTAGGTACTTAAAGAATTTTGAGTTTGAAAAACCATTGGGAGAACATGCTCCTAATCAAAGACTTATCTATGAACCAAAAGGTATTTGCGCTTTAATCACCCCTTGGAATTGGCCTATGAATCAAGTTTGTTTAAAAGTGATGCCAGCAATAGCATCTGGATGCACAATGGTTTTAAAACCATCTGAACTTGCTCCTTTATCCTCAATGATTTTGGCAGAATTGATTGATGAAACAGGTTTTCCTCCAGGAGTTTTTAATTTGATTAATGGAGATGGAGCTACTACTGGTGATGCATTAACAAGTCATCCAGATATCAATATGATTTCATTTACTGGTTCAACTCGTGCTGGAGCTCTTATTTCACAAAATGCTGCAAAAGATTTTAAGAGAGTAAGTTTAGAGCTAGGTGGAAAAGGTGCTAATATTATTTTTAAAGATGCAGATCCTGAAGCGATAGAGCGGGGTGCATTGAGATGTTTTAGAAACTCAGGTCAATCATGTAATGCTCCAACAAGAATGCTTGTTGAAAAGTCAATGTATAATGAAGCTGTAAAAAGATTAAAAAAATATACAGAAAATTTTGAGGTTGGTGATCCTAAAAAAGAGGGAGAACATATTGGTCCTGTGATTTCTGAAACTCAGTATAATAAAATTCAAACTTTAATCAAGAAGGGTATTGATGAAGGTGCCAAATTAGTGGCTGGTGGTCCAGGCAAACCTGAAGGTTTACAAAAAGGATATTTCGTAAAGCCGACTGTATTTGCAGATGTGAACAATGATATGGAAATTGCTAGAACAGAAATTTTTGGACCAGTTTTGTCAGTAATGCCTTTCGAAAATGAGGAAGAGGCAATTAAAATTGCCAATGACACACCTTACGGTTTAACGAATTACATTCAGACTCAAGATAAAGATAAAGTTAAAAGAGTTGCAAGAAAGTTAAGATCAGGAATGGTAGATGTTAATGGTGCAGGTATTGCTGTTGATGCACCATTCGGTGGATTTAAACATTCAGGGATTGGTAGGGAAGCTGGGGAGCACGGTCTCGAAGAATTTTTAGAAGTTAAGGCTGTAGGTGGTTGGAATAATTAATTTAAGTAATAACCCAACCGTTCATTTTAGGTCTACATCAATTAATTGTTGATAGTTAACGATAAATTCAAAGCTAAAAAAAATGATTAATTTGAAGTTAGCCAATAAATCAATAATGTTCTCCTAATTAAAACTGCAAGTAAACAAATTTATTTGCATAAAATAGGAGAGATAATATGAGTAGATCAAAATCGCTCTACAATTCAGATTTAGCTCCAACTCCAACTAATAAAAAAAATTGGGGATGGTTTGAAATCTTTAACGTATGGGCAAACGATGTACAAAGTTTATTTGGATATACTTTGGCAGCATCGCTATTTATAGCTTCAGGATTAAATGGTTGGGCAGTATTTTTAGCTTTAATACTAGCTGGATTTTTTATCATGTGGTTAGTTAATTTGTCAGGAAAACCAAGTGTAAAACATGGTATTCCCTATCCAGTATTCGCTCGAGTAAGTATGGGTGTTTTTGGTGCAAACTTTCCTGCAATGGCAAGAGGGCTTGTGGCAATGTTCTGGTATGGAGCACAAACATATGCAGCATCAACTGCAGTGGCACTTTTAATTACAGCTATTACTGGCAATCCTGGAACTGAAATGTTTTTAGGTATGACAGGAGTAATGTGGGTATCATTTATATTTGTGTCAGGATTCCAAGTTTACTTATTTTGGCAAGGAATAGATCTAGTAAAAAGATTTTTAAACTTTGCGGGACCAGCAGTTTATGTTGTGATGGTTTTATTGATGCTAGTAATTTGGTTTAAAGCTGGAGGAAGCCTTTTATCAGAAGTTGGAGAAATATTTTCTGGTGGGTCACGTTCAGGTGGATTTGAAGGTTTAGGAACATTTGGGGCGTTCCTAGCAGTATTTTCAATTATGGTTGGATATTTTGCTGCTGTAGTAATTAACTTCGGAGACTTTGCTAGATTTGTTAAAAATGAAGATGAAATGAAAAAAGGTAACCTGTGGGGATTAGTAGGTAATGTTGTTTTCTTCTCGTTTATTACTTTAATGATAACTGGTGGAACAATTGCTATCTTTGGAGAATATGTAGCAAGTCCGACAGATATGGTAGCTAAAGTGGACAATATTGTATTAACTGTTGTTGCAGCATTTGCATTTTTTGCAGCAACTGTTGGTATTAATATGGTTGCAAACTTTATACCTCCTGCATATGACCTTGCAAACTTAGTACCAAGCAAAATCAATTTTAGAATTGGTGGTTTAATAACTGCTGGTTTTGGTTTTGTAATTGGTGGTTTGTGGGTTGCAGTAATCACTCAAATGGGAATGTTTCCATTTGTAAACACTTTAGGTGCAATTTTAGCTCCTGTGTTTGGTATCATGATTACTGATTACTATATAATTAAAAAACAAAGATTAGATGTTGATGATCTATTTAGTGACTCACCTAATGGTAAGTATCACTATAATGGTGGTTTCAATGGAAAAGGAATGTTAGCTTGGGTGCTATCAGGATATATAGCTGTTGGTACAGTATGGCCTAACATTTTATTCATGGGACTAGATGATTTCTTCGCTAACCTAGGCGGTGGTGGAGGATATGCTTGGATAATTGGTGCATCTTTAGGTGCCCTGATTCACTTAGCAATATCATCGTCAAAAAAATAATTAAATTTAAAATTAAAGCCCATCAATTTCTATTGATGGGCTTTTTTTATACTTTAAATTCTAAAGAAATATTTTCACTGTTGAGATCGTGAAGAACTAAATTATCTCCCGCACCTAATCTATCTACAACTAAAAAATTCATATCTTCAGTAGAGATTAATGGGAAATGCCATATACCGGGATTATAATTAATTCCTATTCCTCTTGGAATTATAAAGGACTCTATTTTATTTAAGTCTGGTTTATCACCCTCAGGAGCAACAAAGGCTAAGAAAGTTGTTTCTTTCATTGGAATAAATGCTTGGCTTCCAAGAGGGTGTTTTTCCATCATATCAATTTTCATTGGAAAAGATCTTTTCAAGGCAGAAAAAATACTAATGGTAGATTCACCATTATCTTTTTTAGTATCTAAATTTGCAATTCCATCATATCTTTTTGCATAACCATTATTAATTTCAATTGGCTTAATATTAGCAGTTGTTATCATATCACCAAACTTCTTAAAATTTTCTTTAGTGATGGGCTTTGGCTTTATAATTAAGTCTGTCATATTTTTTTACCAAAAATTCTAAATCTAGAAATACCACCATCAGGAAAAATATTAATTTTGATATGGTTAATTTTATTTTTTTTCATTAAAGAATTTTTAAATCTATGAATTTTATTGGCTGATAATTTTGTGTTCTTTAATAGGTATTTCCATTTATTTGAGGAACTTACAATTTGTTTAGAATTTTTAGATGGCAAATAAGCTGCTTGTAAAGAACAGTAGCTAGGATAATTCCCTTTGAAATGATGAGTTGAAATTTCAATTTTATCAATAGAATTTCCATCAATAGAATTTAGAATTAACCAGTCATTCCCTTTACTTCTTCTTCTTCTAGTCTCCCAGCCATCACCCATATTTTTTGCTTTACCAGGAGCTAAAATATTTTCTGCTTTTCCAAAATGTTCATTATTACAAGCAACAACAGAAGCCCCATCTAATAATGAAGCGAGATTTATTTTTTTGTTCTTTAATTTTTTTGATTTAGCGATTGATCCATATAATCTTAATCTAGCAACACCACCATCAGGAAAAATATTAAATTTAATGTGTGTAAATATTTTATTGTTTTTTACCGAAAAAAAATGATGTGAATTAGCTTTAACCTTTTTTTTTGAAAGAATTGAAATCCATTTGAATTGTTTGATTTTATTTGAACTAGAATTTGCTCCTTCAATTGATACCATTGATGGTTGATTTCCATTAAAATGAGATGTATCCACATCAACTTTAGAAATTTTTCCTGGTTTCCCTAATTTCAAAACAATATAATCATGTCCAGAAGTCCTTTTTCTTCTAGACTCCCATCCGTCCATCCATTTTCCATGTTTATCAAATACACCATCTTTGAATATAGGAATAGTCGGACTAATAATTCTATTAGCAGATGCAAAGAAATCGTCAGTTTTATAGATTACTTTGGTCCCCAACCTTGGTTGAGCTAAATCTATCAAACCGTTAGTAAATATTATTTTTTCTTTCATATTATGAGTAATTTTTGATCCAATGGTTAGCGATATCAATCCTTTTACAAATCCATACATCTTCAAATTTAAGAACATAATCTAAAAATTTCTTTAAGGACTGAATTCTACCGGGTCTGCCAATTAGTCTACAATGTAATCCAACTGACATCATTTTAGGGCTTGTTTTTCCCTCATCATACAATGCATCAAAACTATCTTTTAGATAATTATAAAAATGATCACCAGTATTAAATCCTTGGTTTGTTGCGAATCTCATATCATTGTTATCTAAAGTATAAGGAATAATAAGTTGTCTCTTTTTACCTCTGTATTCCCAATATGGTAAGTCATCACTATAGCTGTCACTATCATATTTAAAACCACCATCGTCAAAAACTAAATCTCTAGTGTTTGGGCTACATCGACCTGTGTACCAACCTAAAGGTCTTGATCCAAAAATATCTTTAATCGTTTTTATGGCCAGTTGCATATGCTTCTTCTCAGTTGCTTTTTTTACATCTTGGTAGTCTATCCACCTGTAACCATGAGCTGCAATTTCGTAGTCACCATTCTTAATTGCATTACACACATCAGGGTTTTGTTTTAATGCTAAACCCACACCAAAAATAGTTACTGGAATATTTTTTTCTCTAAATAACCTGTCTAAACGCCAAAATCCTGATCTAGATCCATATTCGTATATACTTTCCATACTTATATGCCTTCCTTTAATTGCTTTTGCACCAATAATTTCAGATAAAAAAGTTTCAGAATATTTATCTCCATTTAAAATAGAATTTTCTCCTCCTTCTTCATAATTTAGGACTATTTGTAGAGCTAATTTTGCATTGTTAGGCCATGATATTTTTTTTCCTTTACTACCATAGCCCACAAGATCTCTTGAATTTTTTTTAACCATTTATAATTTTAATATAATTTAGATTTCTTAATAATTTCCTAATTAGAAATAGATTTAGACCTTACACCATTTAAAAAATTTATGCATTTCTTTAATTCATTAAGTTCAATAAATTCATCCACTTTATGTGCTTGTTCAATAGAACCAGGGCCACATACTACAGTACTAATCCCAATTTCTTGAAATAAACCAGCCTCAGTTCCAAATGACACCACCTCTCTTGAATTATCACCTGTCAAACTTGATACTAGTTCACAGGCCTCAGATTTTTTTACGCGATCAAAACCTGTGACCTCACCAATAATTTCTTTTGTTATTTTTGAATTCTTGAATACTTTTTTCATTTCCGGTAAAAGAATTTCATTTGCAAATTTATCAATTTGATCATTTAAAAATTTTCCATCTTCTTTCACAACTGGTCTTGTTTCCCAATTGATATAACATTTATCTGCAATAACATTATGAGCAATCCCACCAAAAATCCCACCAACTTGTAAAGTTGAAAAAGGTGGATCAAAAATAGAGTCCTTAGGAGCTCTTTTTTAAATCTTCTCTTAGTTCAATTAATTTGTTTGCATATCTTGTAGCAAACTCAACTGCACTTACGCCTTTGTGTGGTGCTGAACTGTGGCCAGCTAAGCCTTCAAAATAAGTTGTATATTCATAACAACCTTTATGAGCATCTATAATTTTCATTTTAGTAGGTTCGCCTACAATACAAATACCATCTTTAATATTTCTTTTTTTTAATTCCTTTATTAAGATTGGAGCTCCAAGACAAGCTGTTTCCTCATCAAAAGTAAATGAAAAATGTATATCTCTGTTTAAGTTTGTTGAAGCATAAATAGGTGCAAAAGCCAAAGCACATGCAATAAAACCTTTCATATCACATGATCCTCTTCCATAAAGTTTATCTCCTTTTATAGTTGCTTTAAATGGATCTGTGCTCCAACTTTTTGAAACTGGAACAGTATCTGTATGTCCTGATAAAATTATTGGTTTAATACCATTAGTTTTTTTTGCTTTTAAGGTAGCAAAAAGATTTACTCTTTTTTTTTTATCATCAAATGTTTTAAAAGAAGTGGCCCCAAGTTTATGAAGGTAATCTTCACAATAATTTATTAATTCACTGTTATCTTCACCAGAAATTGTTCTAAAACCTATTAGGTCAGTCAAAATTTTGACTGAATTGTTGTATAATTTTTCTAAATTAATTTCTGTACTCATAACTAATAATTATTATAAATACTGCAATTATGAAAGAACAAATAACATACGATATTTTTGATAAAGTTGATATAAGAGTTGGCACTGTAATATCAGTAAAAAAAAATGAGAAAGCTAGAAAACCTTCATTGGTTGTCGAAGTAGATTTTGGTGAGGAAATTGGTATTAAACAATCGTCAGCTCAGATTACTCATTATTATAACGAGGAGAATTTAAAAGGAAAACAAGTAATAGGAGTTTGCAATTTTGCTGAAAAGAATATTGCTGGAGTAGTCTCTCAAGTTTTAATTTTAGGTTCAATTGATAAAGAAGGTAAGGTAATTTTAGTACACCCATCACAAAAATCTGAAAACGGATTGCCAATAGCTTGAATATGCATCCAGAGATACTATCGATTGCTTTATTTTGGTTTGTGACAGCCTATACCCCAGGACCAAATAACGTTGTTGCTTCTTATTCTGGTTTTAACTTTGGTATTACAAAAACTATTCCACATATTCTTGGAGTTACTTTGGGTTTTACTTCTCTAGTTATTTTTTTAACTATTGGTTTAATTAATGTATTTAAACTTTTTCCAATAATACAAGTTATTATAAAATATTTGGGTACTCTTTTTTTGATTTATTTAGCTTATAAAATTGCATCTTCAACTACCTCTGATGAAACTAAAAAAGAAAATCCAGTAAAGTTTATTGAAACCTTTCTTTTTCAATATTTAAATCCAAAAGGAGTGATGGTAGCAATCATAGTAGTTTCTACTTATGTTGAATTAGGAGAAAATTATATTAATTATGCGACTCAAGTAGTTATTCTTGCTTTCTTGTTTTCTTTAACAAGTATTACGTTATGGACATTTATAGGTAAATTCTTAAGGAAATTTGCGACAAATGATAAATTTATTAAGTACTTTAATTATGCTATGTCAGGGCTTCTTCTTTTGAGCATAATTACATTTTATATATAAAGTATGAAACCAGGGACAAAAAACTCTTATAACTGTTTATCAGATATAAAAATTAATGAAGAAAATTTTAAATTTTATTCATTAGATAAAGCTGAGGAAAATGGTTTAAAAGGAATTTCAAAATTACCAAAATCCCTAAAAGTGCTCTTAGAAAATCTTTTAAGATATGAAGATGATTTATCAGTAAATAAAAATCAAATTGAAGCGATAAAAAATTGGCTTGAAGAAAAGAAATCTAAAACAGAAATAGCATATAGACCAGCAAGAGTGTTATTACAAGATTATACGGGGATACCTGCAGTTGCAGATTTAGCTGCAATGCGAGAAGCTGTTAAAGAAAAAAATAAAGATCCAAATACTATCAACCCGCTTTCTGCAGTAGATCTTGTTATTGATCATTCTGTGCAAGTAGATCAATCGGCAAAATCAGACTCTTTTGATAAGAATGTTGAAATCGAGTTCAATAGAAATGGCGAGAGATACTCCTTTTTAAAATGGGGTCAACAAGCATTTAACAATTTTAGAATTGTTCCTCCAGGTACAGGCATATGTCATCAAGTAAATTTAGAGTATCTGTCTAAAGTAGTTTGGTCTGCAAAATATAAAAACGATAATTATTTATTCCCAGATACACTTGTGGGCACAGATAGTCATACTACTATGGTCAATGGATTATCAGTTTTAGGCTGGGGTGTAGGAGGTATTGAGGCAGAAGCTGGTATGCTGGGTCAACCAATTTCAATGTTAATTCCGGAGGTGATTGGCTTTGAAGTAAAGAATAAAATGCCAGAAGGCACAACCGCAACTGATTTAGTGCTGACCGTTGTTAAAATGTTAAGAGATAAAGGTGTAGTTGGTAAATTTGTAGAATTTTATGGGGAAGGTTTAAAAAATCTAACATTGGCTGATCGAGCAACAATAGCAAACATGGCTCCTGAATATGGAGCAACTTGTGGTTTTTTCCCAATTGATGATGAAACATTAAAATATCTTAAGTTTTCAGGAAGGGAAACTAATGTAGTCAAAATAGTTGAGGAGTATGCTAAAGCCCAGGGCTTATGGGCTAGTAATGAAATTGAATTTACTGACACTATAACTTTAGATATGTCTACAATAGTTCCAACAATATCTGGCCCAAAAAGACCGCAAGATAAAGTCTTATTAACAGATGCTGCAAAAAGTTTTAAAGATAGTTTTAAAGAAATTACAAAAAAAGAAAATTTTTCTATTTCTAAGGTACATAATTCAGAATTTGAGATTAAAGATGGTTCAATCTTAATTGCTGCTATAACATCATGTACTAATACTTCAAATCCAAATGTTCTTATTGGAGCAGGATTACTTGCAAAAAAAGCTGTTGAATTAGGTTTAGAAGTTAAGCCGTGGGTAAAAACTTCACTTGCTCCAGGATCACAAGTGGTGACCGATTATTTAGAAAAAGCAGGACTGAATACTTATTTAGATAAACTTGGATTTAATCTTGTAGGTTATGGTTGTACAACTTGTATCGGAAATTCAGGACCATTAGATGACAATATAGTTGAAGCTATTAAAGAGGAGAATATTTATGCTGTTTCAGTATTATCTGGAAATAGAAATTTCGAGGGAAGAATTTCACCTCATATAAAAGCAAATTATTTGGCATCACCTCCATTAGTTGTAGCTTATGCTCTTGCTGGTCATATGAATTTTGATTTATACAAAGATTCCTTTGGAAAAGATAAAAATGGCAAAGATATTTTCATGAAAGATATTTGGCCATCTAATAAAGAAATTGAAGAAACATTAAAATCTTCTTTGAGCGCAGAAATGTTTATTAAAAGATATTCAAATGTTTCAGAGGGTCCAAAGCAATGGCAACAAATTAAAACTGAAAAAAGCAGTATTTATAATTGGGAAGACAATTCAACTTATGTCAAAAAACCTCCTTTTTTTGATGGCTTACCAGATAAACCTGAGGGATTTAAAGAAATTAAAAATGCTAGACCTTTACTAATTCTAGGAGACATGGTCACTACGGACCACATATCTCCAGCTGGAAACATTCAAAGGGAGAGCCCAACAGGAGAATACTTCATGAAACATCAAATTTTACCACAAGATTATAATTCATATGGATCACGTAGAGGAAATCATGAAGTCATGATGAGAGGAACATTTGCAAATATTAGAATAAGAAATGAGATGGCACCCGGGACTGAGGGAGGTTACACCAAATTGTACCCTGAAGAGAAAGTCATGCCAATATACGATGCTGTTGTTGAATATAAAAAAAGAAATATTGATTTAGTAGTGATTGGAGGCAAAGAATATGGCACAGGCTCCTCAAGAGATTGGGCTGCAAAAGGAACAAAGCTTTTAGGCGTCAAAGCAGTGATAGCAGAAAGTTTTGAGAGAATTCACAGATCAAACTTAATTGGTATGGGAGTATTACCGCTACAATTTATAAATAATATAGATCGTAAAAATTTAAATTTATTAGGTTCTGAATTATTTAGTGTAATCGATTTAGAAAAAGGACTAAATCCCTCTGACAAAGTAAAATTGGAAATAAAATATCTATCGGGTGAAGTTAAAAAGATCGAAACATTATGTAGGATAGATACTAAAAATGAATTAGAATATTATAAAAATGGTGGGATTTTACAGTATGTCCTTCGTAACATGATTTAGATATGGATGAAGATATAGCAATAATAAATACAAATACTCGCAGTGAAAAAATTAAAAATTTTTTTATAAATAATAAGAATAAAATAATTATATTTATAGTTTCAATATTGCTAATTTCTATTTTATTTTTTGGTTATTTAGAATACACAAAAAAGGAAAATATTAAGATTTCTAATTTATATAATAAAACAATTATTGATTTTAATGATGAAAATAAAAAAAAAACATCTGATACTTTAATTGAAATAGTGAATAAAAAAGATCCAACTTATTCTCCCTTATCATTATATTTTATAATAGATAATAATCTCTTAGAAGATAGGAATAGAATAAATGCTTTATTTGATATCTTAATACAAAAAACATCCTTGGATAAAGAGATTAAAAATTTATTAGTCTTTAAAAAGGGTTTGTTTAATGCAGATCAAAGTAATGAGAGTGAATTATTGGAAATTTTGGATCCATTAATAAAGACGGAGAGTGTTTGGAAATCCCATGCGCTTTATTTAATGGCAGAATTTTTTTACGCAAAAAATGAAAAATTAAAATCAAAAGAATTTTTTAATCAGATTATAAGTCTTGAAAATTCGAATTTAGATATTACTCAAGAAGCACAAAAAAGATTAAATAGAGATTTTAGTGATTAAGGTTTTTTTATTAATTATATTTTCGTTTTTATTAGTTAATTGTTCTTTAAATGAAAACTCTAAGATTTGGAATAATAAAAATAAAAAATCAGATGAAATTAAGAATATTAAGTTAATACTCGAAAAAAAAAATGGCGTACCAAAAGAATTAAATTCAAATCTAAAATTAAATTTACCAAAAATTTATTCTGATAATAATATTTTTCATAATCAAAATAATTTTGGAGTTCAAAATTATTCTGGAAAATTAAATAAAGTAAGTTCTTATAAGTTTTCAAAATTGAATGGATTTGAGCAATTAAATTTTTACCCATTATTTCTGGATAATGATTTAATTTTTTTTGATAAAAAAGGGTCTGTGATAAAATATGATAAAGATGGAAAGATATTATGGAAAAGAAATTATTATGATAAATTTGAAAAAAAATCTGACCCTAAGCTTAGTTTTTCTAAAGAAGGAAATAATCTTATTGTTACAGATAATTTGTCAAAATTATATCTAATTAATTTGAATACAGGTGACTTAATTTGGTCAAAAAGAAATGACTATCCATTTAATTCCGAAATAAAAACTTTGAAAAATAAATTTTTTGTTGTTGATTTAAAGAATATATTAAGATGTTTTAATATTAAAGATGGATCTGAGTGTTGGAATTTAAAAACTGAAAACTCATTAACAGTTTCAAATTCAAAAAATTCTCTAATATTGGATGATGAATTAGTAATTTTTAACAATATAGTAGGTGATATTACTGCAGTGGATTTCAATACCGGGTTAATTGTTTGGCAGCTTCCTACACAAAGTAGCGAGATAATAAATGAAACATATAATTTTAAACATTCTAGATTAGTAAGTGATGGAAAAAATATTTTTTTTTCTAATAATAAAAATGAGTTTTTCTCTTTAAATAAAAAAAATGGATCTATTAATTGGATGAATACAGTTAAGTCTAATTTTACGCCAATTCTAGTAGGTGATTTAATTATTACAATTTCAGATGAGGGATATTTGTACGTGATCGATAAAGACAAAGGGAATATAATCCGAATAAATTATATTTTTAAAGATAATAGAGTAAAAGAAAGAAGATTTCTAAAACCAACTGGTTTTTCTATAGGTCAAAACATGGTTTACGTTAGTATAAATAATGGAAAACTCAAAAAAATTGAACTTAGTACTGGAAAGGATATCCAAAATATAAATATTTCAAGGGAAATAATATCAATGCCATTTATTTTTAATAAAAATTTATTTGTTATAAAAAATGGCACAGTCATTAAGTATGAGTAGTTATGATTTTAGAGTTTTTAGATAAAATCGGTAGAAAAAAAATTGTTTTAGATAGAGGTCCATCTCATCCAAGATTTGATTTAGCTAAACCTTGGATGAATCGTTATTACGTTTTATTCAGACATAGACCTAAATGGTTTCCATTTAATATTTTAATACATGAAATGCTCGCAGATGATCATGGTGATGGTGTTCATAATCATCTTTGTCCTTATATAACAATTATATTAAAAGGGGGGTATTGGGAAATAACAAAATACGGAAGGTTCTGGAGAAAGCCTGGCTATATTGGTTTTAGATCTGCAAATGCCTTTCACAGAGTTGAACTTAAACCAGGAACTAAACCAATGACTATTTTTATACCAGGTCCATTTGGGCTAAGAAAAGGATCAAGATCAGAATACGGAGTCGATTTTAAGACTAAAAAAGATTAATGTTAAAAAACCTTGAAGAAAAGTTTAACTTTTATTGTAATTCTAAAAACTTAGAAATTAATCATAATCAAATCTTAGTTATAAAAAAATTGCAAGATTACTATAATAAAAATTTTAGGTCATTTGTTCTTAATTTTTTTTATAAAAAAAATCATAAGAAAAGTTTTTATCTCTATGGCGATGTTGGAGTTGGAAAAACAATGATCTTGGATTTTTTTTTTAATCAAATTCAAGAGAAGAAAAAAAGACTTCATTTTAATGAATTTATGTTAAATTTTCATGATTTTGCTCATGAAAGAAAAAATAAAAATGATCAAAATGTTATAAATTTATTTGTAAAAAATTTAAAATTAGAAGTTTCTTTATTATTTTTTGATGAATTTCAAGTTACCAACATTGCAGATGCTATGATTTTAGGAAAATTATTTGATGAGATATTTAAAGAAAATATTAAGATAATTTTAACCTCCAATACCAAAATATCAGAACTATATAAAGAAGGTCTTCAGAGAGACCAATTTAAACCATTTATAAATATTATGGAGAAAAGATCTTTTGAACATGAACTTAAAATTGAAGATGATTATCGAAAATCAAATGAAAATAAGAAACAAAGGTATTTTTTCCCATTAAACCAGGAAACGAATTTTAAAATAAATAAATTTTTTAGAATTATTACTAAAAATAAAATGAAGCATAATAAAACTTTAAATATTAAAGGAAGAAATTTTGAAATAAAAAATTACTATGAGAGAATTTGTAGATTTTACTTTAAAGATTTGTGTGATCAAAATTTAGGAGCAGAAGATTATTTGGAAATAGCAAAAGTATCAGATTTTATTGTTATTGAAAATATCCCACAATTTGATGAAATAAATTCAAATCAACAACATAGATTTATTACATTGATCGATATTATATATGATAAAAGTATACCAATTGCTGTTACAGCTAGTCAAAATTTAGATAAATTTATTTCGTCACAAATTTTAGAAAATCAATTTAAACGTACTATTAGCCGTTTATATGAACTAACGTCTAAAGAATATAAATAATGAAACAAGAATTTTTTAATCTTGAGATAACAACTAACGGTCAAAAATTATATGAATTTACAGATCAAACCATTGAATGGATTAAAAGAAATAAGTTTAAAAATGGTATTGTAAATTTAAGTATTCAACATACTAGCGCATCTTTAATTGTACAAGAAAATGCAGATCCAGATGTTCAAACTGATTTAATAAATTATTTTGACAATTTAGCTCCAATGAATAAGGAATTATATATTCATAGCACGGAGGGAAAAGATGATATGCCAGCTCATATTAAATCTGCATTAACAAATAATCAAATTTCTTTAAGTATAAAAAATACAGAATTATTACTTGGAACATGGCAGGGAATTTATTTATTTGAACATCGTATTGATAAGAAAAAAAGAAAAATTATCCATCATTTTATTGGTGAATGATAAAAAAAATTTTCCTTATAAAAAAGAGATAATAATAATCATTCTCAAAAAAAAATTGAGATTGATTATCATTCACTTACTTTAAAGTTGTAAAATATTTTTTTAAAATTATTCTATAGTTATGGAGACACAAAACTATAGCTGTAAAAAATGTGGATTAACAGTTTCATCTATTTGTTCTAAATGCGATAGAGTAGTAGATGTAAAAGTTCTTGATAACGGATGTATAGTACAGAAAACTAAATGTTCTGATTGTGCTAATGTACCCGTAATTAAGGATGTTTGTTCGCAGAGTTAATTAATTACTCTAATTAATTAATACAATCTATTTTTTTTATAAAAATGGAATTAACTAAAGGTGTATTTAAAACAGCCGAAAATATTTTTCAAAATAATAAAGGCTCAATACTCAGAACTGTTATCTATACTATAGGGCATTTCATTATAGCAATTACAGTACTGATGATTGTTGCTGACGTCACTTTTTTTATTGCCTTAACTGATGCTATTGTTGAACCATTGGCTAATGCTATATGGTATTTTATTTTAGACAAATGGTGGGCAAGTAAATCTATGAAAAAATAAGTTAGTGTTACTTTTTAAGAGTTTGAAAAGCGGAAAGAGCTAATTTTCTAGCTTCTTCGTGAATTACAATTGGTTTTGGATAATCTTTTCCAATTATAGTCTTGATTGCTTGTTGGTATTTTGTTTCCATTTCCCAGGGTTTATGAATAAATTTTGATGGAACTTTGTGTAATTCTGTAACCCATTTTTTAACATAAGTACCTTCCTTATCAAATTTTTCCCCCTGCAGAATTGGATTAAATATTCTAAAATAGGGAGCAGCATCTGCTCCACAACCAGCAACCCATTGCCACTGTGCAACATTATTAGCTTTATTGAAATCTAATAAACAATTTCTAAAATGTTTTTCACCCTCAGTCCAATTTATTCTTAGATGTTTTACTAAAAAAGATCCTACAACCATTCTTATTCTGTTGTGCATCCAGCCAGTTTCATATAGTTCTCGCATTCCAGCATCAACAATTGGATATCCAGTCATTCCATTTTTCCAAGCTTTAAGAAATTTATCATTTTTTACCCATGGAAATTTATCAAATTCTTTTCTAAAATTACCTTTCAAAAACTCTGGAAAATAATTGATTAAACTGTGTGAAAATTCCCTCCAACCCAATTCATTGATATATTTTCTATATCCTATCCCTTTAGTTTTCAACCCCTTACACTTATTCCAAATTGTGTTAACATGAATTTGTCCATGCTTTATGTAAGGTGATAATTTTGATGTACCTTCAATAGATGGATAATCTCTAGCAGTTCCATAGTCTTTTATCTTATTTTTAATTAGATTATTCAAAATTTTTTTTGAATCATCTTCTGACACATTCCAATAATTTTCAAATTTTTTATACCAATTTTTTTTTGGTAAAATTTTGGTTGGTTCTATACAATTTTTAAATAAAGTTAGAGTCTTAGTTTTCTTCTTAACGATGTAATTTTTACTTGGAGGTAAGCCTAAAAATTTTTGTTCAGCATTTCTCCAAAAAGGGGTGAATACTTTAAACGGGGTTCCATCATTTTTTGTCACTTCTTGAAATTCATTTAAAATATTTCCTTTAAAATACTTAAATTCTATATTATTTTTTTCTAGGACATCTCTTATTTTCTTTCCTTTGGCAATCACGTCTGGCTCATAAATTTTATTCCAATATATTGAAATATCATCTTTTTTCTTTATTTTAGAAAATACTTCTAATTCGTCTCCCTCTAAAATCTGAAGATTTATCTTATATTTAGATAATTCTGATTTGAATACTTCTAAAGATTTAGAAAGCCACCATTTTTGTGCCTCTCTTTTATTATCAAAGTCAATCTTATTATAGATATATAAGGCAATTACATTTTCATGATTTTGAGTAGCATAAGCAAGAGCGGGATTATGCTCAATTCTAAAATCTTCTCTAATCCAAGTAATTGCATTTTTCGTCATAAAAATTTTTATTTTCTGCCCATAAATAACAGTTGTTTGTAAAGTTTTATATCTGCATTTCCTTCGCATCCAATGATAAGAATGTTGGAATCTTTATCTAAATTTAATGATTTTCTTGCTTTAAGATTGTTAGCTAAACCTATTAGAGCAATAATCCCAGGAGTTGCACATTCACCTCCTATAATTGAACTTCTGCTAAATTTTTTATCTTTTAGCATCGCTGTAGTTTTGGCTACATTATCGTCAGCAACAGATACACAATAGTTAGAAGCTTTTTTTAATATTTGCCATGGGACAAGTGACATTTCATTACATGACATTCCACCCATGATGCTCTCTTTTTTTATTTTTATTTTTTTTAGTTTGTTCGCTTTTACACTCTGAAGTACACAATCTGCTCTTTCAGGTTCAACAACAATTATTTTTGGGACTCTTTTAAAATATTTTGCTACCCCTGCAACTACGCCCGCTGCTAACCCTCCAACACCAGCTTGAACAAATATGTGTGTTATGTAATGATTTGTTTGTTTAGATATTTCTTTAATTATGATCGAATAACCAGCCATAGTGAGTTGTGGAATATATCTATAGTTTTTAGTAGAGACGTCCTGAACAATTTGCCAATTATTTTTTTTTGATTGTCTTTTGCATTCCTCTAATGAATTTTCATAATTTCCTTTAACTCTTATTACCTCAGCACCAAACTTTTCTATTTCACTAACTCTGGTTTGACTTACATATTGACTTACAAAAATTTTACATTTTAAATTTAATCTTTTTGCACCCCAAGCAACAGACCTGCCATGATTACCAGCAGTTGCCGATGAAATAACAATATTTTTTTTCCCTTTAGATATTCTTTCAACAGCATATGCTCCTCCCAAAGCTTTAAAGGACTTTAAATGAAATCTCTTAGATTCATCTTTATAAAATATGTTATTTAACTTTAAATCATTCTTCAATTTATTAAGAGATAAAATAGGTGTTGCTCTATAATTTTTCCAACTAGATATTGATTTATATGCGTTAGTGATTAATGCGGAAGGGAGATATTTCAAAATATAATTTCTTTTGAAACTATAATTATTATTTTTTAATAATTTTTTGTATTTCCAGCTTTTAAGATGTTTTAAGCCTTTCACTTTAACAATCTAAAGTATTATCTTTTTCCCACTGAGTAACAGGTCTTTTTTTGTTAAAATTTTCTTTTTTATTAAAATTTTTAACTTCTTGTTTTTTAAGTTTTACATAGCTTTGTATTACATCTTTTCCAAAAGCATCTGCAAGTGACTTACTATTTTCAAGCATTTTGATTGCCTGATTCACATCATTAGGAAGTTTTTTTAAATTTGGATATTTTTTATAATCTGTATACATGTTGCAGTATAATGGTTTACCAGGATTAATTTTTTTATTTATACCCTCCAGACCAGCAGCAATTATTCCAGATTGAAGTAAGTATGGATTAGCTGAACCATCCATTAATCTTAACTCAAATCGACCTTGATCAGGAATTCTTATCATGTGTGTTCTATTATTACCTGTGTATGAAATACTACTTGGAGACCATGTTGCACCTGACTTTGTTGGAGGTGCATTAATTCTTCTATAACTATTGATGCTTGGATTAAAAAATGCTGACAGTGCCTGAGCATTTCTTATTATTCCACCAAGAAAATTATAAGCTAATTTACTTAAACCTAATTTATCTTTTTTATCTAAAAATTTGTTATTTTTTCCGTTCCATACCGAAACATGAGCGTGACAACCATTTCCAGTTAAATTATGAAAAGGTTTTGGCATGAAGGTAGCTCTTAAGCCATGTTTTTCTGCTAAACTTTTTACCATAAATTTAAAAAAAACATGTCGATCTGCTGTTATTAAACAGTCAGAATAATCCCAATTCATCTCGAATTGGCCATTAGCATCTTCATGATCATTTTGATATGGTTTCCATCCTAATTGAAGCATGCAGTCACAAATTTCTTTTATTAAATCATATCTCCTCATCAGAGCTGACTGATCGTAACAAGGTTTTGACTGAATATCTCTTAGATCAGCTATTGATGATCCATCATCGGAAATTAAAAAGTATTCACACTCAACACCTGATTTCATTTGTAATTTTTTTTGTGATAATTTTTTAATTTGTTCTTTAAGCATAATTCTTGGAGATGCTTTGACAGGTTTCCCATCCATATATAGATCTGATGCTAACCAGCCTATTTCTTTATTCCATGGTAATTGAATTAAACTATTGGGATCTGGTACACCAAACATGTCACTATCAGCTGGTGTCATATCTAACCAAGTTGCAAATCCAGCAAACCCGGCACCATTCTTTTGCATTTCACCTATTGCTTGAGCTGGTACAAGCTTGGATCTTAAAACACCAAAAAGGTCTACAAAACTTATAAGAAAGTATTTTATTTTTTTTGATTTTGCTATCTGAGATAAATTTTTTGGCATATTTAATCTTAATTATTAAAAAGATGCCTAGCAATCATTTTTTTTCTTTTATTCCTGGTATCCAATCACTTCCAGCAAGAGGAACTCTTGCCATAGCTGCAGCTTCTACAGTTAAAGCGCACAAATCTTCAGGTTCTAAATTATGTAAACTATTTTTACCACATGCTCTAGCAAGCGTTTGAGCTTCTAAAGTCATAACTTTTAGGTAATTAGTAAGTTTTTTTCCTGCTTTTTTAGGATCCAGTCTTTTCATTAGTTTTGGATTTTGAGTAGAAATTCCTGCAGGATCATTTCCCTCATGCCAATCATCATATGCTCCGGCGGTTGTACCAAGTTTTTTATAATCATTTTCCCATTTAGGATCATTATCTCCTATAGCAATCATAGCAGCACTACCAATTGAAACTGCATCAGCACCTAATGCAAGAGCTTTTGCAACATCAGCTCCGTTTCTTATTCCACCAGAAATTATTAATTGAACCTTTCTATGAACGTTTAGATCTTGAAGAGCATCAACCGCAGGTCTTATACATGCTAAGGTAGGTTGTCCCACATTTTCAATAAATACTTCCTGGGTAGCCGCTGTTCCTCCTTGCATTCCATCAAGCACAACCACATCTGCACCAGCTTTAACAGCTAAAGCTGTATCATAGTATGGTCTTGCCCCTGCAATTTTGATAAAAATAGGGACTTGCCACTTAGTTATCTCTCTTAATTCTAAAATCTTAATTTTAAGATCATCTGGACCAGTCCAGTCAGGGTGCCTACAAGCTGACCTTTGATCAACTCCTTTTGGTAAAGTTCTCATTTTTGCAACACGGTCATTAATTTTTTGACCTAATAACATTCCTCCACCTCCAGGTTTAGCACCTTGTCCTATGACTACTTCAATTGCATCTGCTTTTCTTAAATCATCAGGATTCATTCCATATCTTGACGGTAGCAACTGGTAAACTAAGTATTTTGATTGTCCTCTCTCTTCTGGAGTCATACCACCATCACCAGTGGTTGTTGATGTCCCAGCTGCACTTGCACCTCTTCCCAAAGCTTCTTTGGCTGCACCGGATAATGCACCGAAACTCATTCCGGCAATTGTAATTGGTATCTCAAGTTCTAATGGTTTTTTTGCATATCTAGTTCCCAATGTAACATTAGTAGTACACTTCTCCCTATAACCTTCTAATGGATATCTTGACATTGAAGCACCTAAAAATAATAAATCATCAAAATGAGGAAGCTTTCTTTTTGATCCTCCACCCCTAATATCATATATACCTGTGGCTGCGGCTCTTCTAATTTCAGAATTTGTATATTCATCGAAGGTCCAAGATTGTCTAGGGTGAGTTTTATTATTTTTTTTCATAATTAATAATTATTATCAATTTTAAAATTATACAACTTTCTTGCTGAACCATATCTTTTGAAGCTTTCTGCTTTATAGTTTTTTATTTCAGCATCTTTTAAAAATTTTTTTAATTTATTGATATGTTTTTTGTCCATTTTTTTTTCAATACAATCTGCGCCTAGTGATTTTACATTTCCTCTAATATAGATATTTGTTTCATATAAACTGTCTCCTAATGCCTCACCAGCATCTCCACAGACTATTAAGTTCCCAGATTGAGACATGAAACCTGACATATGGCCAACTGAACCTTTAACAATAATGTCTGCACCTTTCATTGATATCCCACATCTTGAGCTGGCATTGCCATCAATTATTAAAAGACCTCCGTGTGCTGTAGCACCTGCAGACTGAGAGGCATTTCCTTTAACATGAACTTTTCCGGACATCATATTTTCAGCTACTCCTGTACCAACATTTCCTTCAATTGTAATAGTTGCCTTCTTATTCATTCCTGCACAATAATAACCAACATGACCTTTAATGGTTACATTCATTTCTTTATCTAATCCTGCACATATTGCATGGTTTCCTTCAGGATTTGTAATTGTAAAATCTCTTTCATTAGTTTTTCTATCGAGATTTTGTAATTTATCGTTAACATTTCTTAATTCTAATTTTTTTAAGTCTAGTTCCATTAATTACCCCAAGAATAAACTATACCCGGTTCTGGTTCAAAAATTTTGGCATTATTTACTTCAGGAAGATGTGCCATAGCTTGAAATTCAGATGCTATAGCAACGTAATCATCTGTTTCAGCAATCACTGCTGGTTTACAAGCAATTTCATCTCTTAAAACTGCAAAACCATCTTTTGTGCCGGTTATAAAAGTGTAAAAACCATCTAAATCTTTTAGACTATCTTTGAGTGTTTCCTTCAAATTTTTTTTATTAGAAAGATTATTTGAAATATATCCAGCTGCAACTTCAGTATCATTTTCTGAGTCAAAATTTACTCCATCTTTTTTTAATTTT
>CACOJM010000006.1 GCA_902627565.1 uncultured Pelagibacteraceae bacterium | reverse complement strand
CGGTAAATAAAAGAAAAAAATTGTTGGACTATCTCAAAAGAAATAAAATAGAGTCTTACAAAGACGTACTGTCAAAATTGAATTTAAGAAAATAGAAGTCAAGATAGATAGAACGAAATGGAACGAAACGAACGAAACGAAATGGAAAAGAAATGTTTAAAGTATATAAAAAGGAAATTGAAGTAGCGGGAAAGAAAATAAGTTTAGAAACTGGTAAAATAGCAAGACAAGCAGATGGCGCAATAATTGCGAAATGTGGAGAGACAGTTGTTTTAGCAACAGTAGTGGGAGCAAAAAAAGTTAATCCAGATATGGATTATTTTCCTTTATCTGTAAATTATCAGGAGAAATACTATGCAGCTGGAAAAATTCCAGGTGGATACTTTAAGAGAGAGGCAAGACCTACAGAAAGTGAAACGTTAATCTCAAGATTAATTGATAGACCAATTAGACCTTTGTTTCCTGGTGAATTTAAAAATGAGGTACAGCTATTACCAACTGTTATTTCTTACGATAAAGAAAATGAGGCTGATATTTTATCAATCACAGCTTCATCAGCCGCATTAGCTATTTCTGGGATGCCATTTATGGGACCTGTAGGTGCCTCAAGAGTTGGATTTATTGATGGAAAATATGTTTTAAATCCGTCTAAATCAGAATTAGAAAATTCAAGTTTAGATTTAGTTGTAGCAGGAACAAAAGAAGCAGTGCTTATGGTGGAGTCTGAAGCTAATGGTTTAACAGAGGAAGAAATGTTAAATGCAGTAAAATTTGGTCACGAAGGTTTTGTTCCAGTAATTAAAATGATAGAGGAACTAGCAAAAGAATGCAGAAAACCTGAGTGGACTGTTGAAAAAAAAGACCTATCTGAGGTTAAAAAAAAGCTTGAGGAAACTTTTACTGAAGATCTTAAAAAAGCTTTCGCAACAAAAGATAAGCAAGATAGATCTAATCAAATTTCAGAAATAACTGATAAAGCTAAAAAACTTTACGAGGAAAATGAAAACTATACTGATCTTGACGTAAATAGTCAGTTAAAAAATCTCGAGAAATCTATTGTCAGAACAGATATACTTAAAAATAAGAGTAGAATTGATGGTAGAGGTTTATCAGATGTACGGCCAATATCATGTGAAGTTGGTATCTTGCCAAGAACCCATGGTTCAGCTTTATTTACCAGAGGAGAAACACAAGCAATTGTGACGGCTACATTAGGCACATCTGATGATGAACAACGAATAGAAAGCTTAGATGGATTACAGAGAGAAAGATTTATGCTTCACTATAATTTTCCACCTTTTTCAGTTGGAGAAACCGGCAGAATAGGGACTGGTAGAAGAGAGATAGGTCATGGAAAATTAGCATGGAGAGCTATTCATTCTTCGTTACCTTCAAAAGATTCATTTCCGTACACTTTTAGAGTTGTATCTGAAATTACAGAATCCAATGGTTCCTCCTCTATGGCTACTGTTTGTGGAACATCATTAGCATTAATGGATGCAGGAGTACCAATTAAAGAGCCTGTTGCAGGTATAGCAATGGGATTAATTAAAGAGGGTGATGATTTTAGTGTCTTGTCAGACATTCTAGGTGATGAGGATCATTTAGGAGACATGGATTTTAAAGTTGCAGGAACTAAAGATGGAATTACTTCACTTCAAATGGATATCAAAATTACAGGTATTACATTTGAAATCATGGAACAAGCTTTAAAACAAGCTAAAGATGGTAGAGTTCATATTTTAGGTGAAATGAATAAAGCATTACCAGCTTCAAGAGCAGATGTTGGAAAACACACTCCGAAAATGGAAAAAATAAAGGTTGATAAAAAAGATATTGCAGCTGTGATTGGAAAAGGTGGAGCAACAATTAGAGAAATTGTTGAAAAATCAGGTGCAAAAGTCGATGTGAATGACGAAGGAGAAGTTACAGTTGCGGCTCCAGATGAAGAAGCTAGAAACGTCGCTATGCAAATGATTAAAGACATTACTGCAAAAGCTGAATTAAATAAAATTTACTCAGGTAAGGTGATGAAAGTAATGGAGTTTGGTGCATTTGTTAATTTCCTAGGAAAACAAGATGGACTTGTTCATATTTCAGAACTTGCAGATAAAAGAGTAGCGAAAGTTACCGATGTTGTCAAAGAAGGTGATGAAGTAAAAGTTAAGGTAATTGGTTTTGATAGAGGTAAAGTTAAGCTTTCTATGAAACAAGCTGCTGAATAAAATTAAAATCCACCTCGCCAATTGTTTTTATCATTAAATTGGTCTTTTTCTTTTTTGGTGGTGGGTCTAAAAAGGTAATAAATTACAAATACTAAACAAACCAATAAAATAAATATTTCCATATTTTGAATCGTATTAACTAATATTTTTAGGATCTGGCATACCAACTTTATTATATCCAGCATCTACATAATGAATTTCACCAGTAACACCGTTTGCAAGGTCACTAAGTAGGTATAATGCTGAATTTCCAACATCATGTATATCAACGTTTCTTTTTAATAAAGAATGATCTTCATTCCATTTATATAAGAATTTTGCATCTCCAATAGCGGAAGCAGCTAATGTTTTAATAGGCCCAGCACTTATCGCATTTACTCTCATGCCTCTAGCACCTAGATCTCTTGCAAGATATTTAACACTAGACTCTAAAGCAGCTTTACATACACCCATTACATTATAATTTGGAATAGCTTTGTTTGCTTCATAGCTTAAGGTAATTAAACTTCCACCTTCTTTCATTACTTTTGAAGCTTCTTTTGCAACTTCTGTAAATGAAAAACATGATATTAACATACTTCTTAGAAAGTTTTCTCTAGTTGTATCTAAATATTCACCTGATAATTCCGATTTATCTGAAAAAGCAATTGCATGAACTACAAAATCGATTTCACTCCATTGTGATTTAATATCTTCAAATAATTTTATTATATCCTCTTTTTTTTCAACATCACAACTGAATGTTACTTTCGAATTTAATTTTTCAGCTAAAGGTACAACTCTTTTTTTTAAAGCATCACCTAAATATGTAAATGCAAGTTCAGCCCCAGCTTCTGCAAGTTTTTGGGAGATGCCCCAAGCGATAGATCTTTCATTGGCAACACCCATTATTAATCCTTTTTTACCCTTCATCAAACTCATAATTTAAACCTTTTCAAAAATTAAAGCAGCGTTAGTTCCACCGAAACCAAAACTATTAGACATCACCGTATTTAAAGTTGCACTAGTTTCTGTTTTTGTAACAACTGGGAATTTTTTAGCCTCTTCATCCATCTCATTTATATTTGCTGATCCAGCAATAAAATTATTTTTCATCATGATTAAACAATAAATAGCTTCATGCACTGATGCAGCCCCTAGAGGATGACCAGATAAAGATTTTGTTGAACTAATTTTTGGAATATTTTCTCCAAAAGTATTTTTAACAGCATTGAGTTCAGTAATATCACCAACAGGAGTAGAAGTTCCATGGGTATTGATATAATCAATTTTATTTTTAGCAGTAGCCATTGCCATTTTCATACATCTTACTGCTCCTTCACCAGATGGTGCTACCATATCGTAGCCATCTGAGGTTGCTCCATAACCAGTAAGTTCTGCGTATATTTTAGCACCTCTGGCTTTAGCATGTTCATATTCCTCAAGTACCAATACTCCACCACCTCCAGCAATAACAAAACCATCTCTAGTTTTATCATACGCTCGTGAAGCAGTCTCTGGTGTATCATTATATTTTGATGATAGTGCTGTCATCGCATCAAACATAGCAGTCATTGCCCAGTGAATTTCCTCACTTCCTCCCGCGAATACAATATCTTGTTTACCCATTTGAATTAATTCCATGGAATTTCCAATGCAATGACCACTAGTGGCACAAGCTGAACTCATTGTGTAGTTCGTCCCCTTGATTTTAAATGGAACCGCAAGTGTTGCTGAGGCGGTACTTGCCATTGTTCTTGGAACGATAAAAGGTCCCATTAATTTAGGAGTTTTAGCCCTAGTCTTGTCAGCAGCTAATATTACATTTTCAATAGAAGGTCCACCTGAACCCATAACTATTCCAGTTTTAACATTACTAATTTCACTTTCCTCAAGTCCAGAGTCAGTTATAGCTTCTTTCATAGCTATATAATTATAAGCTGAGCCTGAACCCATAAATCTAATAGTTTTTCTATCGACATAATCTTCAAGTTTTATATTAGGTTTACCATGAACATGACTTTTAAGATTGTGTTCTCTATATTCCTCAGAAAATGAAATTCCCGATTTTGAATTTAATAGTGATTTATAAACTTCTTCCTGATTGTTACCTAAACAAGAAACAATGCCTAAACCCGTAATTACTACTCTTCTCATCATTTAAACAATCCTACTTTTAAACTATCAGCCGAATATATTTTTTTGTCATCTGCAAAAACTAATCCATTAGCAAGACCTACTGTTGTACCTCCTGGCGACATAATTTTTTTCATATCAATTTCATACCTGACTAATTTAATATCTCTTAAAACTTCCCCTGTAAATTTTACAGTTCCAACACCTAAAGCTCTTCCTTTTCCTGGATTTCCAATCCAACCTAAATAAAAACCAACTAATTGCCACATTGCGTCTAAACCCAAACATCCAGGCATAACAGGATCTTCTTTAAAATGGCAATCAAAAAACCAAAGCTCTTTTTTAACGTCTAATTCAGCCTTTAATGAACCTTTTTTGAAAGCTCCATTTTTTTCATTAATTTCTGTAATTCTATCAAACATCAACATTGGTGGAAGAGGTAATTTAGCGTTACCAGGCCCAAATAAATGGCCATTACCACAATCAATAAGTTCTTTATATGAGTATGAATTTTTTTTCATAAAATTGAGTACCCTTATTTACTTGATTTTACCTTTATATAATATACTTTAATACTAGTTTAGAACAATTATAACTAACAACTAAAATTAACTGTGAAATACCTAAAAAAACTAAGAAATTCTGGATTAAGACCTACAAAACAAAGACTACAAATATGCGAAGTTTTATTTGATACCGAAAAAACATTCCATTTTACTATCAACGATTTGGTAAAGAAAATAAATAAACAATCAAATAATAAAATATCTTTAGCTACTGTTTATAATACTGTACATGCCTTTGAAAAAAAAGGGTATTTAAAGCAAATTCCCATCAATTCCAGTCAAACATATTTCGATACTAACATTTCAGATCATCATCACTTTTATGATTTGAAGGAAGAAAAATTAATTGATTTAGATAATTCAGACATAGGTCCAATAAATATTTTAAAAAAAATTAGCGGAAAAAAAATTAAATCTGTAGAAGTTCTAGTAAAGCTAGAGGATTAATTTTTCTTTGAATTAAGGTTCGTTTTTATACAATTGACTCCTTTTTAGAATCATTATAAAGTACAAAAATCATAATTAAGGAGATATCTATGAGCACTGAAAATTTTAAAGATAAATCATTCAAAGCTAAAGAATTAAGTAAATGTCCTTTTACTGGAGCAGGTACACCTGCAAAATTTTCTGCAGGCAAAGGCCAAACAAATAAAGATTTTTGGCCAAACAGCTTAAATCTTAAAATTCTAAGTCAACATTCTAGTTTATCTAATCCTATGGATAAAAAATTTAAATATTCAAAAGAATTTAAAAAACTTAACTTTAAAGCCCTTAAAAATGATTTAAAAAAATTAATGACAAATTCCCAAGAGTGGTGGCCTGCAGATTATGGACATTATGGTCCTTTATTTATTAGACTTGCATGGCATGCAGCAGGAACTTATAGAACAGGCGATGGTAGAGGTGGAGCTGGAACAGGAAATCAGCGATTTGCACCATTAAATTCTTGGCCGGATAATGTCAACTTAGATAAAGCAAGACTACTCTTATGGCCAATTAAACAAAAATACGGAAAAAAAATTTCCTGGGCAGATTTATTTATACTAGTCGGAAATGTTGCATTAGACTCAATGGGATTTAAAACATTTGGCTTTGGGGCTGGTAGAGAAGATATTTGGGAGCCTGAGGATGATATTTATTGGGGATCAGAAAAGGAAATGTTGGATGTCAAAAGATATAGTGGCAAAAGAGATTTAGAACAGCCATTAGGAGCTTCACATATGGGTTTAATTTATGTAAATCCACAAGGTCCTGATGCAAACCCTGATCCATTACTTGCTGCTCATGATATTAGAGAAACATTTGGAAGAATGGCTATGAATGATTATGAAACAGCAGCACTAGTTGCTGGTGGACACACATTTGGTAAATCACATGGCGCTGCACCTGAATCACACAAAGGTCCAGATCCTGAAGCTTCGAAAATACAAGATCAAGCAACTGGATGGAATAGTGGTTATAAATCAGGCAAAGGGATTGATACAATAAGTAGTGGTATCGAAGGTGCTTGGACTCAAAATCCTATTAAATGGGATATGGGATATCTGGATTGTTTGTATGGGCATGAGTGGGAACTAACAAAAAGTCCAGCAGGTGCTCACCAATGGACACCAAAGAAAAATGGACAAGAAATTAAAATGGTTCCAGATGCACATGATAAAAATGTGCTTCATCCTCCAATGATGCAAACTACAGATATTTCATTAAAAGTAGATCCAAGTTACGGTCCTATTACAAAACATTTTCATAAAAATCCAAAGGAATTTCATGATGCATTCGCTAGAGCTTGGTTTAAATTAACACATAGAGATATGGGTCCTAAAGCTTGCTACTTAGGAGGCGATGTTCCAAAAGAAGAATTAATTTGGCAGGACCCAATAGATAAACCAAAGTATAAATTAAAAACTAAAGACATTAAGGAACTAAAATCTAAAATTCTAAAATCAAAAATATCAATTTCTGATATGGTTTCTACGGCATGGGCTTCTGCTTCAACTTTTAGGGGTTCTGATAAGAGAGGTGGTGCTAATGGAGCTAGAATTTTGTTAGAGCCACAAAAGAATTGGAAAGTAAATAACCCAACAAAACTCTCAAATGTTATTTCTTCATTGAAGAAAATTAAGAAAAAATTTGATGGTAAAAAGAAAAGCGTATCAATGGCTGACCTCATTGTCTTGGCTGGAGGTGTTGGAATAGAAATAGCTGCTAAAAAAGCAGGTTATAAAATTAATGTTCCTTTTTCAGCTGGAAGAGGAGATGCTAGACAAGATCAAACGGACATTCATTCGTTTGGATTACTGGAACCACAAGCAGATGGTTTTAGAAATTATTTAAATGGAGGAACTTCAAATGTTTCTGCTGAAGAGAAACTAATTGATAAAGCTCAATTAATGGGTCTTACAGCTCCTGAGATGACCGTTTTAGTTGGTGGTTTGCGTGTTTTAGATACTAACTTTGATAATTCAAAATTTGGTGTTTTTACAAAAAAGCCTGGAACACTTACAAATGATTATTTTATAAATTTATTAGATATGAATACGACGTGGAAAGAAATAGATAAATCTGAACAAAAATTTATTGGTACTGACAGAAAAACAAAAAAAACTAAATGGAAAGGCACACGAGTTGACTTAATTTTTGGCTCTAATTCACAATTGAGAGCTTTAGCAGAAGTTTATGCATGTGCGGACTCACATGATAAATTTGTTAAAGATTTCGTTGCGGCTTGGGTTAAAGTAATGAATGCAGACAGATTTGATTTAAAATTAAACTAATATAAAAAAGATCACATATGACAACAGTAAGTTTTGAGGATTTCTATGAAGTTCCTGATTTAAATTTTGACATATCAAAATTAAAAAAAGATTTAAATAAAATTTTAGAAAAAAAAAGATTTAATTCTCCAGGAGTTACTCATTTTGGTGCTATACCAATTAATCAAATACCAAATGATAAAAATTCTATTAAGGGAAACAATATAAGAGGAAAATATTGGACTATTGCTGATGATAGTGGGAAAGAAGTTTCAAGAGATATAGATATAGATGAGTCAAAATATACTCAATTAATTCCTGAGTTTGAAAAAACATATTTTAAAGAAGTATACGAAATATTAAAAAAAAAATTTAAATTGGGAAGAGTAAGGTTGTTATTAAAAGAACCTAGATCAACATTAAGCTGGCACAAGGATCCAGAATGCAGACTTCATGTACCAATTATTACAAATAAAGGTTGTTCAATGGTTATAGAAAATGTTGCAAAGCATCTTCCAGCTGATGGCAAGGTGTGGATAACCAACAACACAAAATTTCATAATTTTTTCAATGGTGGTGAGCAAGCAAGAGTTCATTTAGTTGCTTGCGTACTAGAAAGCCCCTTTAAAAAATAATGGAAATTACAAACGGCATATTTCGAGCAACTCAAAACATTTATCAAAATAACAAAGGTTCATTGTTACGTACTGTAATCTATACAATCGGACATTTTGCAATTGCGATAACAGTTTTAATGCTTGTCGCTGATGTATCTTTTGCTGTGGCATTAACAGATGCTATTGTTGAACCTATAGCAAATTCTATCTGGTATTTTATATTAGATAAATGGTGGGCAAGTAGATCTAAAACATAGTTATTCACTTAAAGTAAAAGTTTAAATAATTAATTTATTCTACTCTTTTTTCAAAATTTTTTTTTTAATTTGTAGGTCCCCACACATTATTATTTTTTATCCATCCTTTAAAGTTTTTAGATTGTATCTTACACCAAATTTCATCACATTTTTGTACAACTAAAACTCTTCCTTTTTTTATCCTAGCTAATGGTCTCGAAAATTTAGAAGGTTTATTAAACAATATCTTATCTTCAAGGGGAATTATAGAGTTCACTTTTTTTAATTGTGACAAGTGAATCCATCCACTATTATTTTTTACATCAATTATTCTTCTCCAATTTTCTTTCTCATCAATTTGTTTAATTGGTAAATTGATTTTTTTATATATATATTTTACTGGTGACTCGAAACTTGGTCCATATCTTACATTAACTTTATCTTTTTTTAATGATAAAAAAGTCTCTTCTGAGACAACATTCAGTGGGAAAAAAAAATAAATAAATATCAGAGTATAAAATTTTTTCATTATTTGATTTTTATCTTATATTTTTTTAAATTTAATTTTTCTAAAATTTAGATTTAACAAATCTATAATTAATATTTGATTTTTTAAATTTTGGCCAATTTCCATTATCATTTTTAAAGCTTCATTTGCTTGTGTAGTACCAACTATTGATGCTGTTGTTCCAATAACTCCCTCGAATTCACAATTTAAAATATCATCTGAAATTTCCTTTTCTTGATAAAAATTCTTCAAAGAAGCTGTCTTTTTATCTTTAAAATCAAATGTAAATATATGACCATCAAATTTGCTTATAGCACCAGTGACTAATTTTTTTTTGTACTTCATACAGTAATCATTAATTAAAAACTTAGTGTCAAAATTATCAGAACCATCAATAATAAGATCATAATTTTTAATTATATTATCAATATTTTTTTTATTAAGTCTTGATTGATAAATTTTAATTTTTGTTAGTGGATTAATATTTTTTAGTTTTTTTGCTGCAACATTAACTTTTGGCTTTTTTATATCTTTGGAATTAAATAAGCTTTGTCTATGAATATTTGAAAGGTTAACAATATCATTGTCTATTAGGCCAATGGTTCCAATACCGGCTCTTACTAGATTTTCTGCAGCAGGACAACCTAATCCACCAATACCGACTATTAAAATCTTAGAGGATAAAATTTTTTTTTGACCCTTAGCACCTATATTTTTTAGGATTAATTGTCTTGAAAATCTTTCGATTTGAGATTTATTTAAACCGTTTTTCATTTACCAGTTGAACCAAAACCCCCATCACCTCTAATTGTCTCTGGAAGATCATTTGTTTCTTCTAATTCCATTTTAATTATTGGGGCTAAAATCATTTGTGCAACTCTATCATTATTATTAATTATAAAATTTTTATTACCGTGATTAAATAGGATAATTTTAAGTTCTCCTCTATAGTCACTATCAATCGTACCAGGAGTATTTAAAACACTTATATTGTCTTTTGCTGCTAATCCAGATCTTGGTCTAATCTGAATTTCATATTTTTGCGGAAATGCAATTGATAACCCTGTTGGAACTATACAGGATTTGCCAGGTTTTAGATTTATGGGTTTTTGGACATAAGCCATTAAATCCATACCTGATGCTCCGTTTGTTTTATATGAGGGTAATTGAACAGAGGGATTTAGCTTCTTGATTAAAACTTTAACCATTAGTTTAAATGATTAATAATTTTTTCTACTATTTCATCTGAAATCTCAGACTTGGGTTTGTATTGAAGTTTATCAATTTTTTTATTTTTATAAAAAATTGAGACCTCATTAAAATCTGAGTCAAACCCAATTTTTTTATTTGATATATTATTTGCAACTATCCAATCACAATTTTTTTCAATAAGTTTTCTTTTTGCAAAATTTTCTAAATCATTAGTTTCTGCAGCAAAACCAACCACAAGCTGAGGTCTTAGAGAATTGTGATTAGATACATAATTTAGAATATCTACATTTTTTTCTAATTCTAAATTAAATTTATCTTTTTTCTTGATTTTTATACTATAAGCTTCTTTTGCTTTATAATCACTTACAGCTGCTGAAAATACTGCAACATCAGCAGGTAAACTATTAAGTGTTGATTGAAACATTTCTTCTGCAGTTTCAATTTTGATTAAATTTATATCATCATCAATTTCTAAATTGGTTGGACCAGAGATTAAAGTTGTATCGAAACCTTTTTTTGATAACGATTTTGCAATTTCATACCCCTGTTTACCACTTGATTTATTAGTAATAAACCTTACTGGATCAATATATTCACGAGTAGGTCCTGCAGTCACAATTGCTTTTAACTTATTATTTTTTTTTAAGTTTTTAAAATAAATTTCTAGCTCATTGATTAGTGTAACTGGTTCTGACATTTTTCCTTCACCGTATTCACCGCATGCCATTTCTCCAATTTCAGGCCCAATTAATTTATAGTTATATGTTTTTAGTTTATTTATATTTTCTTTAGTAGATGGATGATTCCACATTCTTACATTCATTGCAGGTGCGATAAAAATTTTTTTATTTGATGCAAGAACCACAGTGGATGCCAAGTCATCAGTATTACCATTTGCGAGCTTAGATATTATATTTGCTGTAGCTGGCACAATTAAAATAAGATCTGCCCAACGTGAAAGACTTATATGATCCATCTCTGTTTCATTTTCTAGACTAAAAAGATCTTGATAAACTTTTGATTGAGATAGTGAAGTAATCGAAAGGGGTGTTACAAATTCAGCACCACTTTTCGTAAGAATTGTTTTAATACTTGCACCATTTTTTTTTAAAATCCTTATTATTTCAAGACTTTTGTAGGCAGCTATGCCACCACAAATTATTAATAAAATTTTTTTATTAGTTAAATGACTCATCCCGTGAATTAAAATACCAATAGTCCGAAAATTACAAGGACTAATAATCCAATAATAGATTGATTTCTAAATGCAACCATCTCTATTTTTTTTGTATTTAAAGCGTTATAAGAATTTGAATTTTGAGGTATTTGACCACTAGCTAAATAAGTTAATGCTTGGTTAGCTTTATCCATTATTTCTGGAAATTCTGGTAATCTTTTAATTACTTCTGAGGTACTTTGTATAGTCTCATTTATTGTAGTCATTGGGTTTTTTGTTTCTTTAAGCCAATTTTCAAGAACAGGTTTTGATGTAGTCCATATATTTGTATTGGGGTTAAGTTTTCTTGCGACACCTTCAACTACAACCATTGTTTTTTGTAACATTAACAGCTGTGGTTGAGTTTGCATATTAAATTTCTCAGTTACATTAAATAATTGTTTTAATAATTTGCCACCAGAAATATCTTTTACTGTCTGTCCAAATATTGGTTCACCTATAGATCTCAAGGCCTGTGCTAGATCGTCAATAGGTACGTCTTTAGGAACTAAACCTGCAATTAAATGTACTTCAGCAACTTTACGATAATCTCTTTGAATAAATCCAAATAATATTTCAGCTAAAAATCTTTTACTCATCTTATCAAGTCTACCCATTATTCCAAAATCTATAGGAACAATGTGTCCGTTATTGTCAATAAATATATTTCCTTGATGCATATCTGCATGAAAAAAACCATCTCTTACAGCGTGTCTTAAAAAATTTTGAATTATATCCTCTGCAATTTTTTCAGTATTAAAGTTCTTATTTTTAAGTTCATCAGTTTCTCTTATTGAAATACCTTCTACCCAATCTAAAGTCATGACATTTTCACTTGTAAAATTCCAATAGATCTGAGGAACTCTAAATCCAACATCATTTTTGGTATTTTCAGCATATTCATTTGCTGCTGCAGCTTCAAATCTTAGATCCATTTCAAGATTAGTAATTTCTTTCAATAAAAAAACTACCTCAACTAGTTTAAGTCTTTTTGTTTTTTTTACGAAAGATTCTATTAAGAAGGCAAAAAGCATTATTGCGTCTATTTCTTCATTAAATATTTTCTTAATATCTGGACGTAAAATTTTTATGGCCACATCTTTAATTGTTCCATTGTCGTTAATTTGCGCCTTGTGTACCTGAGCTATGGAGGCTGCTGCTACAGGTTCACTTAAATTAATTATGGAATTGTAACTATCGATTCCCAAATCATTCTTAATTATTTCTTTTGCTTTATTAGATGTAAAAGGAGGTAATTTATCTTGTAGAGTCTCCAGTTTTTTTGAAAGTTCATCTCCAATAATATCTGGTCTTGTAGCTAAAAATTGGCCAAGCTTTATAAATGTTGTTCCCATTGATTCAAGTGAATTAGATAATCTTTCACCCTCATCTTTATTAAAATTAGTAGGTTTTTTTGGCGAAAAAGAAAATGATAAAATTTTGAATAATATCTTTACTGCAAAAGGAGGCTCTTGAAATTTTGAGGTAATATTTAAAATATCAGATTTTGCTACCTTTCTTCCAAGTTTGAATAATGTAATTAATTTTTTAATCATTAAATTTTCCAACCGCTGTGAATAGAGACTATTCCACCAGACAAATTTCTATATTTGCATTCTTTAAAATTATTTTCTTTCATTAGATCTATCAATTCTTCTTGATTAACAAAATCTTCTATACTTTTAATTAAATATTCATAGGGTTTTTTGTCTCCAACTATAATCTTTCCAATTATAGGGATAAATTTTGAATAATTTTTATAAATTAAATTTAAGTTAGCGTTTTGTATCTTTGAAAACTCTAAACATAAAAATCGACCACCAGGTTTTAATACTCTATAAGCTTCTTTTAAAGTTTTATTAAGATCCTTAGTATTTCGTAAACCAAAACTGATAGTATAAAAATCAAATTTATTATCATCAACAGGCAAAGTTTCAGCTGAGGATATAAGCCATTTTATACTTTTAAAGTCTCTTAACTTTTCTTTACCTTTTTTAACCATACCTAAATTGGGATCAATACAAATAATTTCTGCATTTTGATTAACATTATCTAAAAAAATTTTAGCAATATCGCCAGTACCACAGGCAACATCAATCAAATTTTGGTTGATGGAAGGATTCATCATATTAATAAGATTTTTTTTCCATTTTCGATGAACCCCCAATGATATAATATCATTCATTAAGTCATATTGGTCGTATACTTTATTAAATACATTTTGTACAAGACCCTTTTTATTTTGAAGATATTGTTGCATAAAATAAATTATATATATAAATGCCAGAATTACCAGAAGTAGAAATTGTCAGACAGTCATTAGATAAAAAAATTAAACAAAAAAAGGTCAAAAAAATAATTGTTAGAAATAGGAATTTAAGAATAAAAATTCCACTAAATTTTACTTCTACGATGAAAAATCAAAAAATAATTAAGGTAGATAGATTCTCTAAATTTATAATTTTACATTTATCTAGCGGAAAATTCTGTCTTTTTCATCTTGGTATGTCGGGTACAATACATATAATCTCTAAAAAGAAAAAAAATCTTTTTTCAAATTCAAGTTTTTACAATTCTCCTTCTTTACCTAAAAAACATAATCATGTTGAAATAATTTTTGACGATATCAAAGTGGTTTATAATGATCCAAGAAGATTTGGTTTTTTTCAAATATTAAACAATTCAAATTTTTTGAAAAAGAGATTAGCTCATTTTGGACCGGAACCTTTTCAATCACAATTTAATTTGAATTACGTTTCCTCTTTTTTAGAAAAAAAGAAAAAAAATATAAAAAATTTTTTATTAGATCAAAATTTTGTTTCAGGAATAGGAAATATTTATGCGAGTGAAATTTTATTTTTTTGTAAAATAAATCCAAATAAAAAAGCATATTTAATAAATAAAAAAGATTTAAAGAAAATTATCTTAAATTCTAGAAGAGTATTGATGAATGCAATCAAAAAGGGTGGTTCAACTATAAGAGATTTTAAAAATACATCAGGAAAAAAAGGTAATTTTCAAAAAGATTTTAGGGTATATGATAGATATGGATTAAGATGTAAAAGGCAAAATTGTAAAGGGATTATCTTAAAAAAAGTAATTTCAAATAGATCTTCTTTCTTTTGCAATTTATGTCAAAATTAATTAATTATTTGATTGACCGACTGAAATTCACAAGTTATATACCCAGCGAATATGGCTAATACTAAATCAGCAATCAAAAGAATAAGAAGAATATCAAGACAAACAACAGTTAATAGAGCAAGAAAAAGTAGATATAAAAATGCTCTTAAAAAAATGAGTCTTTTAGTTGAAAAGAAAAAAAAAGCTGAAGCACTCAAGTTCTTACCCAAGTTGAATTCAGAGCTTATGAAGATAGCAAAAACCGGAATTATAAAGAGACAGAATGCTTCAAGGAACATTTCTCGAATTACAAGAAAAATAGCAGCACTTTAAAAATTTACACTTCAGGTTGTTGAAAGCATACAACTCCAGGATCTACAAAATCTGTGTTTTAAGAATTTAAGAGTACAATATTTAGACATGGTAAATATTTGCATCTTATGTTTTCAATTATAAATTTTATTTATTCATTATAAAACTAAAAAATATTTATAATTTTTTTTTAATGCTACATGTGATTGCACAATCCTAGATTTTATTTTTTTTTTATTAATTAAAATTATTTGTTGCAATAATTTTAATTATAGCTCTAACTCAAAACTTCTCCAAAGTATATGAAAAATACAATTATTAACAAAGACACCATAAAATTAAAATCTGAAAACTTAGATTGGACATTATTACAATCAGAAATGAAAAATAAATTAGGCTCTGAAATTTACGAAAGCTGGCTAAAGAAAATGAATTTTATTGAGGAATTCAATAATTATGTTCTATTGTCCGTTCCTACGAGATTTATTCGTGACTGGATTACATCAAGATATTTAGATCAAATTTTGCAAATTTTAAAAAGTCATAAAAAAGATTTGATAAGAATAGAATTTAAGATTATTGAACAGAGTGTACAAAAAAACGCTTATGATAAAGTAGATATTAAAGAAAATATATCATTTATAAAAGACTCTTACCTTCAGTACAATCGCGTAGATCCAAACAAAAGATTTGAAAATTTTATAATTAGTTCAAGTAATAGATTGGCATACGAAGCATCATTAAAAGTTTCAGAGAATGTTGCACAGTATAATCCACTTTATATTTACGGCGGTGTTGGTATGGGAAAAACACATCTTCTAAATTCAATCGGTTTTGAGTTAAAAAATGATTATAAAATAATGTTTATCTCTGCAGAAAGGTTCATGTATCAGTTTGTAAAAGCAATAAAATCAAATGATATGGTTAAATTTAAAGAATATTTTAGAAACACAGACATTTTATTGATAGATGATATTCAATTTATGAATGGTAAAGAGGCTATGCAAGAAGAATTCTTCCATACATTTAATGCTTTACTTGATAAAGGATCAAAAATTGTTGTAACAGCAGATAGGGCACCAAACAAACTATCAAGAATCCAGGAAAGAATTAAGTCACGATTTTCTGGTGGTCTAGTGGTTGATATTCAAAAGCCAGATTTAGAACTTAGAAAAAAAATTGTTGAAAACAAAATAAATGAAATAAATAAACTGTATCCAGATCAAATCAATATTTCAAAAGAAATTATGGATTTTATTAGTGCTGAAATTTCAACTAGTATAAGAGAATTAGTTGGAGCTCTTAATAGATTGGTATCCTTTTCAAGAATTTATAAAAAAATGCCAAATTTGGCTGAAACCAAAGTTGTGTTGAAGGATTTATTAAACTTATCTGAAAATAAAGTTACAATTGATTTAATTCAAACTTTAGTATGCAAGTTTTTTAAAATTAGTAAAAATGAGATGCTCTCATCTAGAAGATCAAGATATTTAGTAAGACCAAGACAAACTGCAATTTATTTAACAAAAATTTTAACGTCAAAATCTTTACCTGAGATAGGGCGTGAATTTTCGAACCGTGATCATACAACTATAATTCATTCAGTAAAAACAATTGAAAAATTAAAAGAAAATGATCTGGAAATGGTTGATAATATTAATAAATTAAAAAATCAAATATTATATAATAAGGAAGATGAAATTTAGCGTAAACCAACAAGATCTTCAACAAGCATTAAACTATTGTCAAGGTGTTATAGAAAAAAGAAGCACGCTTCCAGTTTTATCAAATATTTTGATTAATGCTTCAAAATCTAGTTTAACTTTAACTGCAACAGATTTAGACTTGATATTTATACATCAATTAAAAAACGTAGAAATTTTAGAAGAAGGAAAAACAACAACAACGTCATCAACAATTTATGATATTGTAAGAAAACTTTCTTCAGGAAAAAAAATTAATCTAACATTAAATGATAAAAATAAATTACATTTAGAATCTGAAAAATCTATTTTTAATTTGAATTGTATTGATCACTCAGAATTTCCTTTTACCGATGAAAATTTTAATCAAGATGAATTTTCATTGAAATCAAAACAATTACTAAAATTATTGAATAAATGTAAATTTTCAATTTCTAATGACGAAACGAGACATTATTTAAGTGGAATTTATTTTCATCAGACTGAAGTTGAGGAGAAAAATTATTTAACAGCTGTTGCTACTGACAGTCATAGAATGTCAATTTCTAAAATTAGGTTGGATAAAAAAATTAAATTTGAACCAATAATATTACCAAAAAAAACTATTTTTCAACTATGTGCTTTACTGGATAATTATGATGGTGAAGTTAAAATTTCAAATATGAAATCTAAAATTAAATTTGAATTGAGTAACAGTATTTTAATCTCTAAATTGATAGATGGTAAGTTTCCAAATTATATTCAAGTAATACCAAAAAATAATCAAAAGAAACTTGAAATTAATTTAAAATCTTTTTTAAATTCTGTCGACCGAGTTGCATCAGTGTCTCTAGATAAAAAGGATGGTGTAAAATTCAATTTAAGCAAAGATAATTTGAATCTATCTGTAAATAATGCCAACAGTGGAGATGGTAAAGAAACACTAGCTGTAAATTTTGAACATGATTTGGAAATTAGTTTTAATTCAAGGTATTTGATCGATGTAGCTTCACAATTGGATGGTGAAAAAATTGAATTATTTTTAGATGATACTGGATCGCCAGCATTAATAAAAGATCCCGGCGATTTTGATAGCATATTTGTTGTTATGCCAATGAAAGGCTAATTAATTAGATTAAGTTCTGAATAAATTTCATTTTCTAAAGTCAAAAGAAAATTTTCTTTAGTCAAACCTGGATCAATCGGCTTTAAAATGGACACAATAATTTTTTTATTTGGAATTTTACGTCCTTTTTTTGGCCAAACATAACCAGAGTTAATTGCTATTGGTTGACAATGTATTTTAAGTTCATCATAAATCCTTCCAACACCTTTTTTAAATGGAATTCTTTCTGTAGGTAAAACTCTAGTGGCTTGGGGAAAAATTATTAAAGGTCTACTTGAATTTTTAACTACATTTGAAATATCATCAAAGAAACCAATATTTTCTTTTGTGACTTTGTCTCTATTAATCGCAATTGAGCCAATTTTTTTTAAATACCACCCAAAAACTGGTATTAGAAGTAATTCTTTTTTAAGAATAAAAACAGGAGAATTATAAATTGTTTGAAGAAAAAATGTTTCAAACATTGATTGATGAGAAGCAGCAATAAAAAATTTTTTACTTTTTAAAATATTTTCCCTTCCTTTTATTTCTATTTTTACTGAAAGAAACAATCTCAAACATATGGTAGACCAGTGACCCATTAATTTTCCTCCAAATAGAACAATTTTTTGTGGTAATAAAAGACTCGGAAGAAATATTATTGAAATACATATAATCCCTAAAAAGAAAAAAAATGTAAAAAGGATATTCCTTATCATTCTAATAAAAATTATATTAAGTCTTTGAGACTTTGTCTTTTGTAAATAATTTGTATTTTTGAATTTTTAATTAATAATTCAGTTGCTTTTGGACGTAAATTATAATTTGAACTTAGTGCCATTCCGTAAGCTCCTACATCACAAATTGCAATAAAATCTTTTTCTTTTAATTTTTGAAATTTTTTTTTAGTCAAAAATTTGTCTGTACTTTCACAAATTGGTCCAACAAATTCGTATGCTTTTTTTGATCTAGTGTTTGTTTTTATCAAAGGAATAATACGATGTTTAGCATTATATAAAGCTGGTCTCATGAAGTCATTCATTGCTGCATCCAATATGATGAAATTTTTATTATCTCCTTCTTTAATATAAATAATTTGAGAAATTAATAATCCTGTATTTCCAACTATTGATCTTCCAGGCTCAAAAATAATTTTAGTTTTATATCTTTTTAAAAAATTATTTATATGAAAACTATATTTTTTTAAATCAAGATTTTTATTTTTGTTTTCATAGTCAATACCCATACCTCCACCTAAATCTATATATTCAAAATTATATTCAGATTTATCTATTATTTTTTCAAGAACTTTAAGCATTTTTTCATACGGCTTATTATTTAAGATTTGACTTCCTATATGTACACTTAGACATTTTAAATTTATAAAGTTTGATTTTTTAATATAATCTATTAAGTTTAAAAAGGTTTTTTCAGAAACACCAAATTTATTCTCTTTTTTTCCAGTAGAAATTTGACTTAATGTTTTTGCATCAGTATTTGGATTAAGTCTGAGACCAATATCTACTTTTCTTTTTTTAGCTTTAGCTAACTTTTCTATCTCTAAAACTTCACTTTTAGACTCTGCATTAATTAATAATATTTTTTTTTGAATTGCATAACTTATTTCTTTTGAAGTTTTACCTACGCCTGAGAAAACAATTTTATTTGGCTTTATTCCAGCTTTTAAAGATCTCATCAGTTCACCAATTGAAACTACGTCTGCTCCTAGACCAAGTTTACGAATTTCACTTAACAATATTTTATTGGGATTTGATTTTACAGAAAAACAAATAAGGGGATCTATTGATTTAAACATTTTTTTAAAATAATTGATGTTTTCACTCAATTTTTGATAAGAATAACAGTAAAGCGGTGTAGAATAAATCTTAGCTAATTTACTTGCTTTTACTTTTTCAATAAAAAAATCTTTTTTTTTATATATCATAACACCACAAATATTTTGGTGTTAAAAGATTCAGGTTTTTTACCTTTGTACTCAGGATCACTTTTTTTTCCACACATGGTGATCGATGTAAGTAAAAAAAGTATAAAAATTATTTTTTTTATCATAATTGTTTTTTATATTTCAATATCATTTTTTTGATATTATCAAAAGATGTTCCTCCATAGGATTTTTTTGAATTTATAGAGTATTTAAGATTAAATACTTGTAAAACATCTTTAGTTAATTTGGGTACAATTTTTTTTAATTCTTCTAAGGTAAGATCTTGAAGTTTTTTTTTCTTTTTTTCAGCATAATTAACTATTGCCGCTGTCTTTTGGTATGAATCTCTAAAAGACATTGAATGATTCGTAACTAGGTAATCTGCTAGGTCAGTAGCCGTTATAAATCCCTCATTAGCTAAATCCAACATCTTTTTTTTGTTAGGTATAATGTTGTTAAGAACTTCATCTAAAATTTTAAGATTATTATTAAGAGTTTCATGTGTATTAAAAACTATTTCTTTATCGTCCTGAAGATCTTTAAAGTAAGATAATGGTAAACCTTTTAAAATTGTAAGCATTGAAAATAAATTTCCATAAACGGATCCTGTTTTACCTCTCAGATATTCTAATAAATCTGGATTTTTTTTTTGAGGCATAATTGAGGAACCGGTAAGAACTTTATCATTTAATTTTATTAGACCAAAGCCATCTGAATACCAAATTATTAATTCTTCTGTAATTTTAGAGATATGCATTGAACAAACAGAGCAACTGTATAAATAATCTAAAACAAAATCTCTATCAGAAACAGTATCTATAGAATTATTAGTTGGGTTTTTGAAACCAAGTTTTTTTGTTGTGTAATTTCTGTCTATATTGAATGAGGTACCGGTCAAAGCAGAAACACCCAGAGGGTTCTCGTTTAAACTTTCCATATTATTAATAAATCTTTTTTTATCTCTTATAAACATTTCTACGTATGCCATGAAATAATGACCAAGTGAAACTGCCTGAGCATTTTTTAAATGAGTGAATCCAGGCATAATAGTCTCAATATTTTTTTCTGCTATTTTAAGAATTGTTTTAATGATTTTATTTAAGCTATTATCAATCTCTTTCGTTGCAGTTTTAATCCATAATTTAAAATCTGTAATTACTTGGTCATTCCTTGATCTTGCAGTATGTAAGTATCCTGCTTCTTCCCCAATTATTTTAAAAAGCCTTTTTTCAATATTCATATGGATATCTTCATATTCCTTACTAAATTCAAATTTGTTGTTTGAAATTTCTTTTTCAATCTTTCTTAGGCCATAAATAATTTTATTCTTGACTTGAAATGAGATTATTTTTTGTTTGAATAACATCTCAACATGAGCAATAGAACCAAGGATATCTTCTTTATATAGTTTTTTATCAATATCTATTGAATTACCAATTCTTAAGAAAATACTAGAAGTCTTTTTTTTGATTCTAGTATTCCATATTGCACGGTTGTTTTTATTTTTTGTCATGGTAATTAATTATATCTTTATAACATGAGATTTTTAATAATATTTATCTTTCTAATTTCTAATACTTTTGCAAATGAAGTACCAGACATTAAAAATATATCAATTCATAAGGATTTAAAAAAATATGATGATTTAGTGTTTTTAGATCGAAAAAAAAATGAATTAAATTTAAAAGATTTTAAAGGAGAATTAATTTTATTAAATTTCTGGGCAACTTGGTGTGCACCCTGTAAAGAAGAAATGCCTTCATTAGACAAACTTCAAATAGTTGAAAATTTAAATAATCTTAAAATATTTCCTATTAATGTTGGAAATGACTCGATTGAAAAATCTCAAAAGTTTTTTGATGACTTAAATATAAAAAATCTTGATTTTTATTATGATAATCCAAAAACTTTAGCAAAAAAATTATCTCTACGAGGTATACCAACATCTATTTTAATTAATAAGGATGGTAAAGAATTTGCCAGAATATTAGGATCAATTGATTTCGAGAATAAAAAATTTATTCAATGGTTAAGTTTTTATAACTAGTTTTTAAAAAAATAGGCAAAACCAACTAAAACTAAAACTGCAACAAACTGAAGAAGAACCCTTAGTTGCATTAACTTATTTGAATATTTTTTACTGTCTGCTCCACCTTTAAATAAAGTTCCAATACCTAGAATTAGAACAACACCTACTGCTAATAGCAAAAATAAAGATAAAAATTTAAGAAATATTCCAGAAATCATATTTATATTGTAGGGTGTTTTTGAAATAAAAAAACATAAATAAGAGACTATGACATTTTGTCTAGATACAAAAGTAATAAAGCCAGAAAATAACATTGATATAAAAAACGCGATTATTTTACTTCATGGATATGGAGGTGATGGAAATGATATAAGTATGTTAACGTTAAATTGGAAAAGATTTTTACCAAATACTATTTTTTTATGCCCAAATGGTCATGAAAAATGTTCAATAAATCCCACAGGCTTTCAATGGTTTGATTTAACAAAAGATGATACCCAATATATTCTTGAAGAATCAAAAAAGGCCGAAATAAAATTAAACCAGTTTATTGAGGAGGTTAAAAAAGAATACAACTTAAAAAATGAGAGAATATGTTTATCAGGTTTTAGCCAGGGTTGTATGATGTCGATTAACTTAGGTTTAACATCAAAAGAAAAATTCAATTGTATAGTTGGTTTTTCTGGCAAAATTATTTACCAAGAAGACTTAAAGTTGAGAAAAAAAAATTCGACAGATATATTATTGATTCATGGAGATACAGATGAAGTTGTATCATCAAACTATCTATTAGAGGCCAAAGATTTTTTAATAAGAAATAGTGTTAATATTGAAACATATTTGATTAAAAATTGTGGACATCATATTCCAATTGAGGCTTCAAGTATAGCTTTAAATTACATTCAAAAAAAATTTTTGTAATTTCTAAACATTGAAATAATTTTTTATTTGAGTTAAAATTTATTTATGAATAACTTTGTCGAACAAGATATATCTTTAGAAAAATGCCCAGCATTAGTTTTAAATGCAGATTATAGACCTTTGAGCTATTATCCATTGTCATTATGGTCTTGGCAGGACACTGTAAAATCAGTTTTTTTAGATAGGGTTGTTATCGTAAGTAACTATGAGAGAGTGGTTAGAAGCCCATCATTTACAATGCAATTACCAAGCGTTATAGCTTTAAAAGATTATATCGTACCACAATCTAAACCAAGTTTTACAAGATTTAATGTTTTTTTGAGGGATAAATTTTCTTGTCAATATTGTGGAAGTAGTGATGAATTAACCTTTGATCATTTGTTACCAAGGTCAAAAGGAGGTGAAACTCACTGGGACAATGTTGTTACGGCTTGCTCTGCTTGTAATGTAAAAAAAGGTGGTAAATTATTAAAGTCTTCTGGTATGAGGCTAAATCAATATCCTTATCAACCATCAACAGAAGACTTACATCGCAATGGTAAGAATTTCCCACCAAATTATTTACATAAAAGCTGGATGGATTATTTGTACTGGGATGTAGAACTAGAAGCTTAAGTTAATATTTTTCTGAAATATTTATAGCAATTCTTGAACCAGTTTTAATTATTTTATCCATAATTGAATATAGTCCTTTTTTTGAAGCACCCTCTTCGTAAGCTATATCTTTATGATCTAGCTCATCTTGTCTGAATTTAGTAATTTTTTTTTTTAATTCTTTTTCTTCCGGACCTAATTGGTTGATTTGATCTAAATAATGTTTATCTATTACTTCCTCAACTGATGCTGTACATAACATTGCAGCTTTTTTCCCTAATAAAGTTGAACCAAATCCTAAACTGACACCCAATAAATCCCATAGAGGCAATAATTTTGTTGGTTTAATATTTCTTTTTTTGATTTCATTTTCAAAAAACTGACAATGTTCTATTTCATGTTCTTTCATATCTTCGATTGTTTTTTTTAAATCATCATTTTTTACAATTGTATTTAAAGCTAATAGTTGACCTTCATAAATTTTCACAGCACCCCTCTCTCCGGCATGATCAACTCTAATAAATTCTTCTACTTTTCTATTTGTTTTTTTCATATTTAGTAAAAATTTTTATGAGATTTATAATAAATATTAAACTTATTACAATATTAATACTTGTCAGCGACAATCCAAAAATCCTAAATGTCACATCCTTGCAGCTAATAATTTTTTGGTTTAATTTTTCAAGCAAATCATCTTTTGACATATTCTCAGTAAATCCTTTAGCAGCACAAACAGATGATTCTTGAAAAAAACCTTGTTCAATTCCGAAATGATAAAATGAAATTATAAAAGAAAAGGTAAACGTAAGAATTAGTAGTAGAATAAGGAATTTTTCATCTTTTTTAAACATAAATATTATCAATATTAATATTATACCTATCCCATATGGGATTCTCTCTATTAAACACAAATTACATGGCTGGTGTCCGAGGATATGCTCTATGAAATATGCAGAAATTAATGCAATGACACTGAATAAAAAAATTATTTTTAGATAGTTTTCATCTTTGAAATTAAGCATGAGTTTTCAAAATTACATAAATTACTATACTTATTATAACAATCAATATTCCAATTATTGTAAACCATTTAGATCCGTGGTTATCCATAAATTTAGAAAATGAGTCACCAAATTTATAAGATAGGTACGAAACTAAAAAAAATCTTAATCCTCTTGAAATTAGGCTTATTAGAGTAAAGATTAAAAAGTTAAAACTTATTAGACCACTTGCTATAGTAAAAACCTTGTAAGGAAGGGGAGTAAAACCTGCTAAAAAAAGTATTCCAAGCCAAGCGTAAAATCCATCACTATTTATCAAGGTATTTTTAATATTAGATAATTTATCATCATAACCATAAAAATTCATAATTTGTGTTCCAAATTCAAAAAAAAATGTTCCTATTAAATAACCAAGTATACCTCCAAGCACTGAAAAAATTGTAGTTATGAGAAAAATTTTTATGAAATCCTTTTTTTTAGATATTACCATTGGAATAACCATAATATCCGGAGGAATAGGAAAAAATGAACTTTCAGTAAATGAAACAATTGCTAAGTAGTATTTAGAGCTTTTATGACCTGCTAAATCTAAACACTTTTTGTAAAGACTTTTAAACATTTTATGGTTTTAATATAATTTTAGTTCTTATACTATTTAATAAATTTTAAACAATTAAGGGCGAATGGCGGAACTGGTAGACGCGCACGACTCAAAATCGTGTTTCGCAAGAAGTGAGAGTTCGATTCTCTCTTCGCCCACCAAATTATGAAATTTGATAAGATAAATAGTCTAGTTGAACTTTTTTTCACAAAGTATAGAGAAATAAATTCTGCCTCAAACAAGCCATTTCTAAAATGGTTAAAAGATAGTAAAAAAGATTTTTTGACTTGGGAACAAGTTAAATTAAATATTGAGATTTTAACAGATTACTTAAAAACAAATTTATTAAAAGGAGACAGGTGCATATTATTATCCGAAAATAGACCAGAATGGCTTATTTGTGATATAGCCATAATGAATGCTGGTGGGGTAACAGTTCCATTATTTACAACTTATTCAGAAAAAGATTATGAATACATCATGAATGATTGTAAGCCAAAAATATGTATTGTTTCAAATAATATCCAATTAAAAAAGATAGAAAAATTTATTTCAGATGGAGTAAAGATTTTATCAATAGAAAATATAAGCAATAAAATTGAAAGTATAGAAAGTATTTTTAATGAATATTCTAAAAAGGTTAACTTAGATACTCTCTCAAAATTTAACAAAGAAATCGGTAGGAAAGACCTCGCTTGTATAATTTATACCTCTGGAACAACTGGTAACCCTAAGGGAGTAATGCTTAGTCATGGAGGTATTTTGTCAAATTGTGAGGGAGCTCAAGAAATTTTAATTTCATTAGTGAGAAATTGCGATCCTGTTTTTTTAACTTGGTTGCCATTATCTCATTCATATGAACATGCAGTTCAGTTTGTTCAAATTTCACTTGGAGCAAAAATTTATTATGCTGAAAGCTTAGATAAATTATTATCTAATATGTCTGTTGCAAAACCTACAATAATGACTGCTGTACCTAGATTTTATCAAAATTTATATAGCAAAATTAGTTTGAATTTTTCAAAACAAACAGGTTTTAAGAAAAAAATGATATCATCTACTATTTTATTAGGAATTAAAAAACTAAATAATGGAAATCTTAATTTGAAAGAAAAATTTATTGATTTTTTTTGTGAAAAACTAGTAAGAGGAAAAATTAGAAAACAGTTTGGTGGCAAGCTGAAAGCTTTCGTATCTGGAGGAGGTGCCTTAGACCAAAAAATTGGAGAATTTTTAAACTCTATAGGATTACCAACTTTACAAGGATATGGTCTGACCGAAGCTTCTCCTGTTGTGAGTTGTAATATTCCTGGAAAAATCAAGATTGATACAGTCGGACCGCCTTTTAAAACAAACGAAGTAAAGATAGCAGAAGATGGAGAAATCTTAGTCAAAGGAGAAAATGTTATGCTTGGTTATTGGAATATGAAAAACGAAACAGAGAAAATTATAAAGGATGGCTGGTTACATACTGGAGATATAGGAGAAATCACAAAAGATGGAAATTTAAAAATAACTGATAGAAAAAAAGAAATTATCGTTAATCTAGGTGGTGATAATATTTCCCCATCAAAGATTGAAAATCTATTATGTTTAAATGAAAAAATAAAACAAAGTTTCGTTTTTGGAGATAAAAAAACTTATTTAGTTGCCTTAATTGTAAGTGAAAGTGAAGAAAATAAAAAAGAAATTGAGTTTTATTTAGAAAATTTGAATAAAAGTTTATCTTTAATAGAAAAAGTTAAAAAATTTATATTAATTAAAGAAGAATTTACGATAGAAAATGGAATGTTAACACCGACATTAAAATTAAAAAGAAAAAAAATTTTAGAAAAATATAAACAAGATTTAGAAAAACTTTATTAATTTAATTAAGATATTCGATTATAATGCGCATAAACATTAACTTTTTTAAATGTATCTAAATTAATTAAAATCAATTTTTTTTTTTATTTTTTAAAAAATTTTTAATTTAATTTAAGAATTGACATAACGTGTATAAAAAAATAAAAATAAGGTAATCACGAATCAATTTGATTCGTTTAACTTAAAGGGAGCTAAAGATGGCTAAAAGAAGAAAAAAAGCAAAGAAGGCTAAGAAAAAAGCTAAGAAAAAAGCTAAAAAAAGAAGAAGAAGATAGTAGCTTAGTATTCTTTATTAAAAACGCTTCTCATAACGCTTTCTGTGTGAGAGGCGTTTTTTTTTAGTCTCCTAAAGGCTCTTCAGTATCGTTTTCGGAAATAGGTTCCTCATCCGGCAGCTCGGATGTTGGGTTTTTTGTAATTGGAGTTTGAGTTTTGTTTTGACCCTCTAAATTTCTTTTTAAGGCTTTGTCTAATTTTTTTTGCGTATCCTCTAAAGATAGATCTAGTATAATTTTAAATTCAGATAAAATTCTTTCATATGCTTTTTCAAAAAGTTGTCTCTCACTATAAGATTGGTCAACCATTAGATCATCTCCTTTATTTAAATCTCTAACAACTTCCGCTAATTCATAAATTTTTCCAGATGAGATTTTAGCTTCATATTCTTGAGCTCGTCTACTCCACATTGATCTTTTAATTTTAGGTTTACTTTTTAAAATAGAAATACACTTATTAACTTGGTTAATTGTAGCTAAAGGGCGTAAATGTAGTTGTTTGTTTACAGGTACCATTCCGTTTGCTTTGTCTTTTTCGAATTTAATGATGTAAGTTTCCACATCAATTCCGCCTATATTAATTTTTTTAAATTCAGAGATTTGTCCAACCCCATGTTTAGGGTAAACTATATAATCTTTAATTTTATATTCTCTTTTTGCAGTTTCTTGTTTTTTAACTTTTTTTATTTCAGGCTTTAATTCATTACTTTTTGAAATTCTTAAATTCTCTCCTTTTTGATCAACACTTATTTTTTCGACTTTTTGATTCTTTTTAAGAGATTTTTTTTTGACTTTGGTTTTCTTAGCTTTTTTTACTTTTTTTAAAACTTCTGATTTTTTATTTATTATTTTTTTTTTGGTTATTTTTTTAATCTGTTTTTTTGATTTTTTTTTAAAGGTTTTCTTTAAAATATTTTTCAAACTTATTTTGCTCATCTTTATATTTTTCATGATCCGATGGTGGATCTTTTTTTTCTGTTATATTTGGCCAGATTTCAGAATATTTTTTATTAAGTTCTAACCAATTTTCACTACCAGGCTCTGTATCAGGTTTGATAGCATCAACAGGGCACTCTGGTTCGCAAACGCCACAATCTATACACTCATCCGGTTTAATTACAAGCATATTTTTTCCCTCATAAAAACAATCGACAGGGCAAACGTCAACACAGGTTGTGTGTTTGCATTTGATACATTTGTCATTAACTATATAGGTCATTATGAGTTTTCCTTACGAATTTTTTCTTTAATATCTCCCATTATTTTATTGTCAATATACAATAGTCCAGCAAGTCTTCTCATCAAGTTTGTTTCATATATATCAGCCTCATTATTTGAATAAATAATTTTCCATAATGCCTCAATAATTTGAATTTTATTTTCATTATTCATATCTTTTACTTTTTTAGTAAAGTAAAGAATTTGATTTGAGTCATTTTCAATTCTTTTTGCATTTTTAATTATTTCTTCAAGTTTTTCTTTTTTTGCACCGATTAATTGGAGTGTTTGCTTTATGATTTTCTCCTCTTTTTCTGAATAATTCTCATCAATTTTGGCAGCATGTATTAAAAGTGCACAAACATCAATTAAATCGTTATTATCATTTTTTTTAAAAAACATTTTTTTTAGTTTAGATTAAGATTTTTTAAAATAACAAAAGGGTTTTCTTTTTTATTTTTTTTAATAATAATTTTCTTAAGTTTTTTATCAGGCATATATTTAAAAAAGACTTCATTATTTTTCTCTAGTATTTTGTATCCCATATTTTTTATAAGTTTTTTAAAATTTTCTTTGTTACAACCTAATAAATTTAACATTTCTGGCGTTAATTTTATTTCTTTTTTTCCATCTATGTTAGAGTTGATTATTTGAATAAATAGTCTCTCTAAAATATCAATTCTTACAAAATAATTATTAAACTTTTCAAATCCACAAAGAAGCATGAAATTTTTATTTTTTACATTCTTATCTTCTATAAAATTTAATCCAAATGTAGGTGGTTTTAGGTCAAAATATTTTTGATGATAATTTTTCCAAAGTAATGTTCTCAAAGAAACGGCCTCAGGCTTAATTAACTTGTATAGAAAAATATGATATCTGCCAAATTTTACTCCAAGATCTCTTAGAATTTTTCTCTCATTTTGTGCAAGATTTTTTAAATATTCTTTAACCTGTTCTCTTTTAAGCACACCGTTATTCTCATATAGTTGAAAAGCTAAAGCTTTGACTGATGAATTTCTTTCCTTGATATTTTTCAAATCAACTAGACTTTTTAGAACTGTATCAATTTTATTTTTTAGCCATTTTTCCATAAAACTTATTAATTTCTGTTTTTGATTATGTTCTAAAATATCATCTACAATTAATTCAATATTAGGATTTAAATAGTCTTTACCAGATGTTAATTTACCAATAACAGATTTATTCCAATAAATTTTAAAATCATTACTTAATTCAATTAAACTAGTATCAATTATCATTTGAATTCTCTTTTCTAACTCTGGCCCAACAGTTTGCCTAGCAGCTTTCTTTAAGGATTTAATATCTGTTTCGAGAGCCCCCTTTTTTAAATCTAATTCTAATTTTAGACCATTTATTTTACCTATAAATTGATTGTCTATCATTACGTCATTATTTTCCAAAATTTTTGTATCGAATTCCATGTCTTGTTTTAAACCTCTGGCAAGTACACTTGCTCTTTTATCAATAAATGTTTTAGTAAGTTCTTCATGAAGTCTATCTGAAAGTTTATCTTCTAATAATTTTGTTTTTTCAATCCAGTAATTTTGGTTTTCTGTCCAATTATTTTTATTTGAAACATATGACCAAGTTCTTACATTTGCAATTCTATTTGATAAAGAATCTACATTTCCCTCTAATTTATCTAATTTCATTAACTGAAGACGCATAAAATCATCTGTAATTTTGCCTTTTTTACTATTTAAAAAATTAAAGACGTTGCTAATAACTTCATAATGATTTCCATATGTTTTTTTTACAAAATCAGGTATTTGACAACATTCCCATAAAAGTAATAATTTTTCCTCATTTAATTCTGTATTTTCAAAATTTTTGTCTTTCAAAAAAAATTTAAGTGCTTTTTCATCCTCACATTCACTAATTTTTCTAAGCCAATTTTTATAAGGTTTTTCATCTAAAGATCTTATTAGCGCTGAGGAATTAGTAAAGTTAAGATTTGAGTTCCTCCAAAATAATGATTGTATCTCCTCAAATTTATGATTTTCGAGTGAATCAACTTCTTCGGCATTTATTTCTTTACATTGTCCTGTAATACCAAAACTGCCATCATTCAAGTATCGTCCTGCTCTTCCGGCAATTTGTCCAATTTCTGATAAATTTAATCGTCTTAATTTTTTTCCATCAAATTTTTTTAGATTTGAAAAATAAACATGATCTAAGTCCATATTAATACCCATACCGATCGCGTCTGTAGCTACAAGAAAATCAACATCTCCAGATTGATATAATTCAACTTGGGCATTTCTTGTTTTTGGACTTAAAGATCCCATTACAATTGCTGCACCGCCTTTTTGTCTTCGAATTAATTCTGCTATCGCGTAAACTTCTTCTGCTGAAAATGCAATTATTGCTGTTTTTCTAACTATTCTTGATATTTTTTTATGACCTGAATAAGATAATTTAGATAGTCTTTCTCTATTAATAAATTCTACATCATCATCTAATTTTGAAATGATATTTTTAATAGTATTAGAACCCATTAACATTGTTAATCTATTTCCTCTTAAATTCAATAATCTATCAGTAAAAATATGTCCTCTTTCATGGTCAGAACACATTTGTATTTCATCTATTGCTACAAAATCTAATTCTTTATCAATTGGCATAGACTCTACTGTGCAAAGAAAATATTTGGCATCTGTAGGAATGATTTTTTCCTCGCCAGTAATAAGTGCAACTTTATTTAAACTAGTTTTAAGGACTACTTTGTCATAGACTTCTCGAGCTAATAATCTTAATGGGAAGCCTATCATCCCACTGTCGAAAGATAACATTGTCTCAATTGCAAGATGAGTTTTACCTGTATTGGTGGGACCAAGAACTGCAGTTATTTTTTTTTTAGTCATTTCAATCTTTGGTATGTATTATTTATAACCTACCAGATATAGTTATGGTTTAAGAACAAACATAGACTAAAACATGACCGAATCGTAAGGTAAAAAGTTCTCATTTTTAAATTATTTAGTTAGTTTACCACAAATAATAAATTTAACCACCAGGACCTAAATCTGAAGGTTTAACTTTTAATATTTTCCAGACACCCGATGCTGACGTAATTATTTTATTGTTACATATCAACTCACAAAATAAAAATACTAAAGTTTTAGTTTTTTTTAAAATTTTTACATGACCGATAATTTCATCCCCTACTTTGGATATTCCAATAAATTTTAGATCTAATGAAATAGTAACACAGGGAGCATTTTCTGCTGATCTATGAGCAGCTGTACCTGCTCCAGCATCTATCAAAGCTGATAAATATCCTCCGTGAGTAATACCTGCAGCGTTTAAGTGGTTTTTTTCAATAGTTGATTTAAATTCATATTCTGTGTCAGATATACTTCTAAATAAAACACCACCATTATGTTTCATAAAACCAGATTTTAAACTAATTTGCTCAAATTTTTTTGACATAATTTTTTATAATATCAGAGTTAAAAATATTAGAATAATAAAGATTATAATAAAGAAATATATTACTGACATTTGAAGTGATATATTAATTAACCATTTAAACATATTAAAACTTTATTATGGTGCGCCTGCTAGGAGTCGAACCCAGAACCTCCTGGTCCGTAGCCAAGCGCTCTATCCAATTGAGCTACAGGCGCATTATTAGTTTTTTTATTTAACTATTGTATATTAATTTTTAGTGTATTTTAACGATAAGATAAATTTAAAATTTATGACTAATAAATCGAAAGAAGTAGTTATTGCAAGTGCAATTAGAACACCAATAGGTGCTTATAAAGGAACATTAAAAGAAATTAGATCTGATCAACTTGGAACTATTGTTATAAAAGAAGTTTTAAAAAAGTCTAAATTAAGCAAAGAGGAGATCGATGAAGTAATTATGGGCCAAGTATTAACCGCAGGCGCAGGACAAAACCCAGCACGACAAGCTTCATTTAATGCTGGTATACCATTTACAAAGCCTGCTTATATAATCAATCAAGTTTGTGGGTCTGGTTTGAGAGCAGTGATATTAGGTTACCAATCAATAAGGTTAGGAGAAGCAACAAATATAATTTCAGGAGGTCAAGAAAATATGTCTTTAGCTCCCCATTCAATTTTTTACAGAGATAAAAAAAAAATCTCAGAAGATGAATTACTTGATACAATGGTTAATGATGGATTAATAGATGCATTTAATAAATATCATATGGGAGTGACTGCAGAAAATGTTGCTAAAAAATTTGATATATCAAGGCAAGAACAAGATGAATTTGCATTAATTTCTCAAAAAAAAACTGAAGTAGCTATTAATAATAATAAATTTAATGATGAAATAATTAAAGTAAATCATGATGGTATTTGTTTAGCTCAGGATGAGCATCCAAGAGTAGCTTTAGAAATGGCTGATTTAAAAAAATTAAAAACAGTTTTTAAAGAAAATGGAACTGTCACACCTGGAAATTCATCTGGAATAAATGATGGTGCTGCAGCATTGCTATTAACAACTTTAGATGAAGCAGAAAAAAGATCAATTGATCCATTAGCCAAAATAGTATCATGGGCATCGGTTGGAGTAGACCCTTCTTTGATGGGCTTAGGACCTATAGATGCAGTTCGCAAAGCTATTAAAAAAGCAAATTGGAGTTTAGATGAAATTGATTTATTTGAAATTAATGAGGCTTTTGCAGCTCAAAGTATTGCAGTGATTCGTGAATTAGGTATTGATCAAAGAAAAGTTAACGTTAATGGTGGAGCCATAGCTCTTGGTCATCCTATTGGTGCTTCTGGAGCAAGAATACTCGTAACACTCATTCATGAAATGAATAAACAAAAAAAAGATAAAGGTTGTGCAACACTCTGTATAGGTGGTGGTATGGGCATAGCTTTATGTGTTGAGAGAATTAAGAATTAATTTTTCCATATTTCTCCTCTAATAAAATTTTCTGAATCCATATTTTTGCATCTATATAAGTGCTAACTTTTGGTTGAATAAGTATTTTTAATAACTTTTTAATCATTTTTGAAGCATATACACAAAGAGTGTCAAAAAATTGAACAGAATGTGTTAAGATTTGCAATTAACTATATTTTTATGATGTATAAGACATAAAAAAAATGACTGAAAAATTATTAGTTCCTGACATAGGTGATTTTGAAAATGTTGAGGTAATTGAATTACTTGTTGAAGAGGGGCAAGAAATTAAAAAAGACGACCCAGTTGTTACTATAGAGAGTGACAAATCAAGTGTCGAAATTCCATCAATTTTTTCAGGCAAAATAGAGTCTATTAAAGTAAAAGTTGGAGATAAAGTTTCGAAAGGAGATTTAATACTAAATATATTAAGTTCTAATCAAAAAATTTCATCTTCAGATGATGTACCAAGAATTACTGAAAATTTAATTCAAGAAGCTGAAAATTCCTTAAAAATAAATGAAGAAAAAAAAGTATCAATACAAAATATTAAAAAAGAAAAAGCAAAAATAATTCAGGTTGTAAATGAAGGAGATATAGATCCGTTAGAAACAAGCGAGTGGTTAGACTCTCTATCCGATGTCATTAAAAAAGATGGAAATCAAAGAGCTCACTATCTGATTAAAGAATTGATCAACAAAGCATACATGGAAGGAGCTAACATACCTTATACACAAAATACACCATACATTAATACGATCCCAGTAAGTGAAGAGAGGAAATCTAATGGTGATCAAAATATAGAGAGAAGAATAAGATCATTAATTAGATGGAATGCTGCAGCAATGGTCGTGAGAGCTAATAAAAAATTTCCTGAGCTAGGTGGTCATATTGGAACATTTGCATCAGCAGCAACTCTTTACGATGTTGGCATGAACCACTTTTGGAGAGCTAAGAATAATAAATTTGGGGGTGATTTAGTTTATTTTCAAGGCCACAGTGCTCCAGGTATGTATGCAAGAGCATTTCTTGAAGGTAGATTGAATGAAAAACAATTGGATAGCTTCAGACAAGAAGTCAATCCTGGTGGTTTGTCATCATATCCACATCCTTGGTTAATGCCAAAATTTTGGCAGTTTCCAACTGTTTCGATGGGGCTAGGTCCAATGTTGGCAATTTATCAAGCTAGATACATGAAGTATCTAATAAACAGAGGCTTGATAAAAGACGAAGGTCGTAAAGTATGGGCATTTTTAGGTGATGGAGAAATGGATGAACCAGAATCATTGGGTGCAATAGGTTTAGCTGCTAGGGAAAAATTAGATAATTTAATATTTGTTGTAAATTGCAATCTCCAAAGACTAGATGGACCTGTTCGAGGTAATGGAAAAATTATTCAAGAATTAGAAGGAATTTTTAGAGGAGCAGGCTGGAATGTTATAAAAGTAATATGGGGTTCTTATTGGGATCAGTTGTTAGCAAATGATAAGACAGGTCATTTAGTGAAAACAATGAATGAAACAGTAGATGGCGAATATCAAGCGATGAAAGCAAGAGATGGAGCCTATGTTAGAGAAAAATTTTTTGGAAAATATCCAGAAACTAAAGAATTAGTTTCTAGCCTTTCAGACAAAGATATTTGGAGATTAAATAGAGGTGGTCATGATCCTCATAAAGTTTTTGCTGCATACGACAAGGCAGCCAAAAATATTGGAAGTCCAACTGTTGTAATTGCTAAGACTATAAAAGGTTATGGAATGGGAAAAAGCGGAGAAAGTGTGAATACCACACATCAAACTAAGAAATTAGATGTTGATGATTTAATGTACTATAGAGACAGATTTGATGTACCTTTGACAGATGATCAAGTTAGAAATGTTGAATATTATAAACCTGATCAAAATTCACCTGAAATAAAATATATTAAAGAAAGAAGACTTCAATTGGGGGGTTTCATTCCAGAGAGAACAACTTATGCAAAACCAATTAAGGTTCCTCCAAAAGATATTTTTGACAATATGAAAGTTTCAACAGGGAAAAAAGAAATGTCTACCACTATGGCTTTGGTAAGGATGTTAACAAATCTTTTAAGGGACAAAAATGTTGCATCTAGATTGGTACCTATTATTCCGGATGAAGCTAGGACGTTTGGTATGGAAGGTTTTTTTCAAAAAGTTGGAATATATGCTTATGAAGGACAAAAATATGAACCTGAAGACTCTGCGCAATTAAGTTCATATAGAGAGGAAAAAAGTGGACAAGTTTTAGAAGAGGGAATAACAGAGGCTGGAGCAATGTCTTCTTGGATTGCAGCAGGAACCTCATATACAAACCATGATATTGAGATGATACCTATTTATCTTTTTTACTCAATGTTTGGATTTCAAAGGATTGGAGATTTAGCATGGGCAGGTGCAGACAGTCAGTCGAGAGGATTTTTAATTGGTGCCACTGCCGGAAGAACGACTTTAGCAGGAGAAGGCTTACAACACCAAGATGGTCATAGTCATCTTATCGCATCAACAATTCCTAATTGTGTATCATATGATCCAACTTTTCACTACGAACTTGCTGTAATTTTTAGAGATGGATTAAAAAGGATGCATGAAAAAAAAGAGAATATTTTTTACTACATTACAACTATGAATGAAAATTACCCACATCCAGAAATGCCAAAGGATAAATCTTGTGAGGAAGGAATTTTAAAAGGAATGTATAAAATAAAAGAATTTAGTAAGTTCAAAAAAACTAAAATTCAATTTTTGGGATCAGGAACAATTTTAAGAGAAATGATAGCAGGTGCTGAAATTCTTCAAAAAGAATATCAAATAGACAGTGAAATTTGGAGTGTAACAAGCTTTAATGAATTGAGAAGAGATGGCTTAGAGGTTGAGAGATATAATCTCCTAAATCCAGACAAAGAACCGAAAAAATCTTATGTAGAAAAATGTTTGAACAAAACAGAAGGACCTATTTTAGCTGCTTCTGATTACATGAGAATGAATTCAGATCAAATTAGACCCTATATAGATAAAAGTTTTTATTCACTTGGTACAGATGGATTCGGAAGAAGTGATACAAGAAAAAATTTAAGGAATTTTTTTGAAGTTGATAAAGAGCATGTAGTAACTTATGGATTAAGTGTACTTGCTAAAGAACAACTTATAGCATCTAAACATGTGAGGGAGGCTATTAAAAAATATAATATTGACCCAGATAAACCAATGCCTACAAAATTATAATGTCTGAAACGAAAATAAAAGTACCTAATATTGGAGATTTTAAAGATGTTGAAGTGATAGAAGTTTTAGTTTCAGAAGGTCAAAAATTGAAAAAAGATGATCCTTTAATAACAATTGAGAGCGATAAATCTAGTGTCGAAATTCCCTCTAATTTTGATGGCAAAATTAAAACTTTAAAAGTAAAAGTAGGAGATAAAGTTTCTGAAGGTGATTTAATATTAATCTTAGAGAGCGCGTCACAACAAGTAGAAAAGACACTAGAAAAACCAATAATTAAAAAAGAATCAAGAGAAATTAAGGTTACAAAACCAGATAATCAACAAAATATAATTAACCAGAGTGTTGTAGCAAATATATCATCAGCAAGTCCTAAAGTTCGAAAATTTGCGAGAGAACTTGGGGTGGATATTAATCAGATTACTGGTAGTGAGCGAAAAGGTAGAGTTATTGAGAGTGATGTTAAATTGTTTGTGGCAACAAAATCAAATGAATCATTAAGTAATTCAATTAAAAATAATGAAAAGATAAAACAGGAATATTCTCATTCTGAATTTGGAGAAATTGAAATTAAAGATATACCAAGAGTTAAAAAATTATCATCTAAATATCTCATGAACTCATGGACCAATATTCCTCATGTCACAAACCATGATGAGGCAGATATCACAGAGCTTGAAGATTTTAGGAAATCACTAACTGATATGTATACTGGTGAAAGGAAAAAAATCACACCTTTGGCATTTATTGTTAAGGCTTTGACAGCATCATTAAAGAAATTTCCAAATTTCAATAGTTCAATTGATGAAATAGAAGAGGGAAAAATGACTGTCAAAAAATATTATCATATTGGAATAGCTGTAGATACACCGCACGGTTTAATGGTACCAAAACTTAGAAATGCAGAAAATAAAAATATAAACATAATAAGTTCTGAGCTAAAAAAATTAAGTGATCAATGTAAAAATCTTAAAATTGATAAAAAAGAATTGTTTGGTGGATCAATGACAATAACAAGTTTAGGTGGAATCGGTGGATCTTTTTTTACGCCTATTATAAATTATCCAGAAGTCGCGATTTTAGGAATTGGTAAATCTGAAAAAAAACAAGTTTTTCTAAATGGTAAATTCATGACAAGAATAATGTTACCTTTATCATTATCTTATGATCATAGAATTATTGATGGAGCAGAGGCAGCTAGGTTTAACAATGATTTAAAAGAAAACCTAGGTAAAAATTTTGCATATAAATTAGCAGTCTAAGAACTATGTCAAAAACCATTTCATTATTTAGTGCACTGTTGTGCACATTTATTTGGGGAACCACCTTTATTGCACAAGATACAGGTATGGATGATATAGGTCCATTCACCTTTAATGCTGTAAGATTTTTTGTTGGATTTTTAGCAATCGTTCCTTTAGCTCTGTTATTTGAAGTACAAAAATTTAAGTCAGAGTTCAAAATAGATTTAAAAACATTTGTTATTCTCTCTTTTCTAATTGGTTTATCACTTTTTTTAGGCTCTGCACTACAACAGGTAGCTCTTCTTTATACAGATGTAGCTAATGCAGCATTTTTTACAATTTTCTATGTTCCGATGGTACCAATAATTATTTTTATATTTAAAAAAAAATCAATACATTGGAGCGTATGGCCCTCTGTTGTTCTGTGTCTAATTGGTGGATATCTTCTTACAAATTTTTACGATGCAACAATTAGATTTGGGGACACTCTAGTTGTATTAGGAGCTTTATTTTGGAGTACACATATCATTTTCACTGGAATAATAGTAACTAAATATGATTTACCTTTGACTTTAGGTGCAATCCAAACTTTATTGGTAGCTATATTCTCTTTTGTGATAGGAATAATTTATGAAGAATTTATAATTGAGAATATTTTAAATGAAATAGATTCAATTTTATATGCAGGAATTCTTTCGGGCGGATTTGCTTTTGTTTTACAAATTTATGCTCAAAAAAATATAACACCAGCTCCCGCAGCTATAATTTTTTCACTTGAGGGTGTTTTTGCAACCGTGGCTGCATGGTTTTTGTTAAATCAAATATTAGGAATTAACAACTTATTAGGTTGTTTTTTTATATTGTGTGGTGTTTTGCTATCCCAATTATTACCTTTGATAAAAACATCATCTCAAAAATAAATTATCATCAATAAAATTAAAGCTATAATTAATCTATAAATTACAAAAATATTTAAAGAGAATTTATGAAGAAAATTTAAAAAAAATTTAGCAGTAAAATAAGAAAATAAGAAAGATAAAATTATTGCAATTATTACTAATATATTTATTTCAAGTGAGGTATTCGGTATATCTTTTAATCCTAGAAAACTTGCTCCGGCTAAAGCAGGAATAGATAGTAAAAAAGAAATTTTTCCAGAATCAACTCTGTTAAATTTTAATAATCTTGCTGCTGTCAAGGTTATACCTGCTCTACTAACTCCTGGAATTAACGCAAGCACCTGAAATATTCCAATAAAAATTATTGATTGTACATTTAGGTTGGTTGTAATATTGCGATCAAACTTTCTTTGATCAGCAAAGTATAAAATAATACCAAAAAATAATGTTGCCCAAGCTATAATTTTAATATCTCTTAAAAGATGAATTAATTCAGTTGAATATAAAATATACCCAAAAATGATAAGTGGTATTGAGCCGATTATAATAAGTTTTAGAAATTTTTTATTATGCTTTAGGTTAAATAAATCTTTTCTAAAAAAAAATATTATTGCTAGTAAGGAACCTAAATGTAAACTTATATCTATTAACAATGAACTCGCTTTAAGATCATATAAGTTTGAGACTATAATTAAATGTGCTGATGAACTTATTGGTAAAAATTCAGATACTCCTTGAATGGCTGAAAGAATAAGGATTTCTATAAAATCTTTGAACATATAAGTGTCGTAACTTAAAAAATATTCTTTTAAAACAATTCGATTTAAACATAATAGCTATGCAAAAATTAAAATTTCTTTGTTTTAAGCTAATTTTTAATAAATATAGGTCATATATATTGACCTAAATAATTCTTTTACTATAAAAAACAATGTATATTTTTCCATGATTCTAAAAAAAAATGACTGATAAAATGTTAAAATTTGTAGAAATAGGTCAACAGACTCCACCTAAAAGAGGTGTTGATAACAGAAAAAAGGATTTTAATGAAATTTATGACGACTTTATAAAACAAAAAGCACAAGAACAGTCAAGTAGATGTTCTCAATGCGGAGTTCCATTTTGTCAAGTACATTGCCCTTTAAGCAACAATATCCCTGATTGGTTAAAGTTAACAGCCGAAGGAAGATTAAAAGAAGCTTATGAATTATCTCAAAGCACAAATAACATGCCAGAAGTTTGTGGAAGAATATGTCCTCAAGATCGTCTGTGTGAAGGTAATTGTGTCATAGAGCAGTCAGGTCATGGAACAGTGACTATTGGATCGATGGAAAAATATATAACGGACAATGCTTGGGAACAGGGGTGGGTTAAGCCAATTGAAGTAAAATATGAGAAAGAACAAAGTGTTGGTATTATTGGAGCAGGACCCGCAGGTTTGGCAGCTGCTGAACAACTTAGAAAGAATGGATATAAGATTACTGTTTACGATCGTTATGATCGAGCAGGTGGCTTATTAATTTATGGTATTCCAAATTTTAAATTAGAAAAACATGTTGTTGAAAGAAGAACAAAATTACTCAAAGATGGTGGTATAGAATTTATTCAAAATTTTGAAGTTGGTAAAGATGCTACGTTAGAGCAATTAAGGAAAAAACATGATGCAATTTTGATTGCAACTGGAGTGTATAAACCAAGAGAAATTAATTTACCAGGAAATGATCTAGAAAATATTTTCCCGGCAATGGAATTTTTGACTGCTTCAAATAAAAAAGGATTAGGAGATAAAGTTGAATTATTCGATAAAGGAATTTTAAATGCTGAAGGAAAGGATGTTGTTGTCATTGGTGGCGGTGATACTGCCATGGATTGTGTTAGGACTTCAGTAAGACAAAAAGCTAATTCAGTAAAATGCTTATATAGAAGAGATAAAGAAAATATGCCAGGTTCTGCAAGAGAAGTTGCGAACGCAGAAGAGGAAGGTGTTGAATTTGTATGGTTATCAAGTCCCAAAGAATTTAAAGGTAAAAATAAAATAGAAAAGTTAATTGTTGATCAAATACAATTAGGTGAACCTGATGAAACAGGTAGACGAAGTCCTCAAGTAAAAGATGGTTCTGAGTTTGAAATTAAAGCTGATATGGTCATTAAGGCTCTTGGATTTGATCCTGAAGATTTACCATATTTGTTTGACTCAAAAGAATTGCAAGTAACAAAATGGGGAACTTTGAAAACGAATTTTGATACAATGGAGACAAACCTGAAAGGTGTATTTGCAGCTGGAGATATAGTTAGAGGTGCGTCACTTGTTGTGTGGGCTATAAAAGATGGTAGGGATGCCGCTGCAGCGATGAAGACTTATCTTGAGAGTAATGAAATAAAAAAAACAAAAGTAGCTTAATGAATAATTATAAAAAAAATATAAAACTTTTAACTGAAAATCATGTCTATTCGAAAGATATGGAACATGACGCGTGTGGTGTTGGTGTAATTGCCTCAACTGAGGGAAAAAAATCAAGAGATATTGTTGAGTATGGTATTGAAGCTTTAAAAGCTGTATGGCATAGAGGAGCTGTTGACGCTGATGGAAAAACAGGTGATGGCGCAGGCATACATGTTGAAATTCCAAAAGACTTTTTCATAGAAAAAATTGAAGTAACAGGGCATGACTATGATAATTCAGAAATATGTGTTGGTATGATTTTTCTACCAAGAAATGACTATTCCGCCCAAGAAAGTTGTAAAACCATTGTAGAAAGTGAATTAACAAAAAATGATTTTAGTATTTTTGGCTGGAGACAAGTTCCTGTAAATCCCAAAGTTTTAGGTGAAAAAGCATTTCACACTATGCCAGAAATAATTCAAGTATTGTTTAAATCAAATGATACAAATTTAATAGACAAAAATTTAGAGAGAAAAATTTACGAAACAAGAAAAAAAATTGAAAATAAAGCATTCGAGCTGTCATTAAATAACTTTTATATCTGTTCTATTAGTTCTAAATCAATTATTTATAAGGGACTATATTTAGCAGAGGCCATATCAGACTTTTATTTAGATTTAAGAGATAAGAGATTTATTTCACGATACGCAATATTTCATCAAAGGTTTTCAACTAATACAGCTCCAAGCTGGAGTTTGGCTCAACCATTTAGAGCAATAGCTCATAATGGGGAAATTAATACTTACAAAGGTAATAAAAATTGGATGAGAGTTCATGAACAAGAAATGAGCAGCCCGCTTTTTGATGATATAGAGAATTTAAAACCTGTTATTCAAAAAGGAGTTTCGGACTCTGCAGCATTGGATAATGTTTTTGAGCTATTAAATAAATCAGGTCAACCAGCGCCATTAGCAAAATTAATGTTAGTGCCAGATGCTTGGTCAAAAAAAAATAAGACACTTCCAAAAAATCATCAACAATTATTCAATTTTTTAAATAGTACTATGGAACCTTGGGATGGCCCTGCTGCTATTGCAGCAACAGATAATGAGTGGGTCATTGCAGCAAATGACAGAAATGGACTGAGACCTCTTAGATATGCAATTACCAAAGATAAAATGCTTTTTGCAGGATCGGAAACGGGAATGATAGAATTAAATGAAAAAAAGATTTTATCTAAAGGCAGATTAGGCCCAGGTGAAATTATAGGTGTAAGAATTGAAAAAGGTAAGATTTTTTCAAATAATCAAATAAAAGATTATCTAGCAAAAGAGTTTAAACATTTTAACTCTCAAATTATTGATTTAGATGACAAATTACAAATTTCTAATGAAAAAAATAATTTTGAGGGAGAGAATTTAAGAAGAAGACAATATACTTTTGGAATAAGTTTGGAGGATCTAGAGCTTATTTTACATCCCATGGCTGAGGACGCAAAAGAAGCAACAGGTTCGATGGGAGATGATACACCTTTGGCTGTCTTATCTGACAGATATAGACCATTATATCATTTTTTTAGACAAAATTTTAGTCAAGTTACAAACCCCCCTATAGATTCTTTAAGAGAGAATAAAGTAATGAGTTTAAAAACAAGATTTGGAAATTTAGGAAATATTTTAGATTTTGATACTTTAACAAAAGAAAATATTTATGTTCTAAACAGTCCAATTTTATCTAATTCCCAATTTAATAAATTTATTAATTTTTTCGGTAAAAATTCAATAAATATAGATTGCACATTTACACAAGAAGAAAATTTAGCTGTTGCAATTAAAAGAATTCAAAAAGAGGCTGAAATCGCTGTAAGACAAGGTATAACGCAGCTTGTTCTAAGTGATAAAGAACTTTCGTCACAAAAACTACCAATGCCTATGTTATTGTGTGTGGGTGCTATAAATACTTTTTTGATTGAAAAAAAATTGAGAGGTTATGTTTCTATAAATGTTCAATCTGGTGAAGCTTTAGATACGCATTCATTTGCTACATTATTAGGTGTTGGCGCCACTACGGTTAATCCATATTTAGCTTTTGATAGCTTGTATCAAAGATATTCAAAAAAACTTTTTGGTCAATTCAGTTTTGATGAATGTGTTCAAAGATATATTAAATCAGTTAATGCTGGACTTTTAAAAATAATGTCTAAAATGGGAATTTCAGTTTTAAGTTCTTATAGGGGTGGATGTAATTTTGAAACTGTCGGTCTTAGCCGAACTATTGTTGATGACTATTTTCCTGGAGTGACTTCAAAAATATCAGGAATTGGTTTGACTGGCATTGAAAAAAAAATAAGAGAAATTCATAAAGAAGCATTTGAAAGTACTGAAACTGTGTTACCAATTGGTGGTATTTATAGATACAGAAAAAATGGTGAAACTCACCAATATCAGGGTAAACTTATACATTTATTACAAAGTGCAGTTGGCTCTAACTCCTATGATGCGTATAAGAAATATGCAGAAGGCATATATAATTTGCCACCAATAAATCTTAGAGATTTAGTAAATTTTAGAAAAAAGAAATTAGGCCCTCCAATTAAATTATCAGAAGTTGAACCTGTAGAAAAAATTTTAAAGAGATTTGGAAGTGGAAGTATGTCTCACGGAGCATTATCTAAGGAAGCTCATGAGACTCTAGCTATAGGTATGAATAGGATCAAAGGAGCATCTTGTAGCGGTGAAGGTGGTGAGGATGAAAAAAGATTTAAAGTTATGGATGATGGAGATAGTGCAAATTCTAGAGTAAAACAAATTGCTTCAGCAAGATTTGGAGTAACAGTAAATTATTTAAATAACTGCAATGAAATAGAGATTAAGATCGCTCAAGGAGCTAAACCTGGTGAAGGTGGACAATTGCCTGGTTTTAAGGTTACAAACGAAATAGCTCGATTAAGACATTCAACACCTGGAGTTACCTTGATATCTCCTCCACCACATCATGATATTTATTCAATCGAGGATCTGGCTCAATTAATTTATGACTTAAAACAAATAAATCCAAAAGCTAGAATTGGAGTTAAATTGGTTGCCTCATCAGGTGTAGGAACGATTGCTGCAGGAGTAGCAAAAGCAAAGGCAGACATAATTTTAATTTCGGGGCATAATGGTGGAACTGGAGCTACTCCTCAAACGAGTGTTAAGTATGTAGGTATACCTTGGGAAATGGGTTTAACAGAAGCAAATCAAGTTCTAACTTTAAATAATTTAAGACATAAAGTTACTTTAAGGACAGATGGTGGTATCAAAACTGGTAGGGACGTTGTTATCGCTGCTATGATGGGAGCTGAAGAATATGGGGTTGCTACAACTGCATTAGTTGCTATGGGATGTATTATGGTAAGACAATGTCACTCAAATACATGCCCAGTTGGTGTATGCACACAAGATGAAAAATTAAGAGAAAAATTTAATGGTACACCAGACAAGGTGGTAAATTTATTTACTTTTATCGCCTCTGAAGTTAGAGAAATTTTATCTGAGTTGGGTTTTAAATCATTGAATGATATTATTGGAAGAACAGACCTATTAATGCAGGTAAATAAAGCTTCACCAAATTTAGATGATTTAGATTTAAATCCTTTATTTGTTCAGGCGGACCCAGGTAACAACAAAAGGTACTGCGAGTCTCAAAAGATAAACGAAGTACCAAAGACGTTAGACCAAGAAATTTGGCCTGAGATAGAAAAATCATTAGATAATTCTGAAAAAATTAAAAAAGAATTTTTTATTAAAAACACTAATAGAGCTGTTGGTACAAGAATTTCTCATCACCTTTATAAAAAATACGGTTATGAAAAATTAGATGAAAATTTTCTTACCTTAAATTTTAAAGGTTCTGCAGGACAATCTTTTGGAGCTTTTTCAGCAAAGGGACTAAAATTAAATTTAAAAGGTGACGCAAATGATTATGTCGGCAAAGGATTATCAGGAGCAACAATTGTAATTAAACTATCAGATGAAAGTAATTTGATATCTAATGAAAATACAATTATCGGAAACACAGTTCTTTATGGAGCCACATCTGGTAAACTTTTTGCAGCAGGTCAAGCTGGTGATAGATTTGCAGTTAGAAATTCTGGTGCAATAACAGTTGTTGAAGGATGTGATTCTAATGGTTGTGAGTATATGACAGGAGGAACAGCCGTAATACTTGGAGCAGTCGGAGATAATTTTGCAGCTGGTATGACAGGAGGAATGGCATTTATATATGACATATCTAAAGAATTTGAAAAAAAAGTAAATTCAGATTCTGTTGTTTGGCAAGATGTTGAAACTGACTATTGGAAGAAATACTTAAAAACATTAGTTTTAGAACATTTAAATGAAACAAATTCAGAATTATCAAAAAAGATCATAAATAACTTCGAGGAAGAAATAAAAAATTTTATTCAGGTTTGTCCAAAAGAAATGATTAACAAACTTGATCAACCACTCACATTAAATCCAAAAATAAAAGAAGTTAGTTAATAACTAAATTAAGTTCTCTTTTTAAAAATCTTAACCATTTTGGAGAGGAAAGACTATGATCACCATTTTTAATAATAACTAATTTTTTCTTATAAGTCTTAAAAATTTTTAATACTTTCCTTGAATAAATTACTGGTACTGAAGTATCTTTACTTCCATGTATCATAACAACTTTTAAATCGTGATACACTTTTTTGTTTAAAACTTTATTATTTTTTCCATCTTTTATTAGCTGATATGTAATTGGATATTCATATTCTCCATGTTTTAAATTTATTATTCCATTTTTTTTAATTTCTTTTTTCATTTTATTTGAAAATTTTTTCCACATTAGATTTTCTAAAAACTCTGGAGCAGAACCTATACCCATGAATCCCTTAATTTGTTGTTTAAACTTTAAAATTTGATTAAGGGCAATCCAAGCACCCATACTAGAACCAATAAGAATTATATTATTTTTCTTTACAATTTTCTTAATCAGGAATGATGTCTCTCTAGACCATTTTGAAATATTTCCGTCAATAAATTTTCCTGAAGATTTACCATGCCCAGAATATTCAAGCGCTAAAAAACCTAATTTGTATTTTCTTGAAAAATTTAGAAAGGCTTTAGGTTTCTTACCCTCTAGATCAGACATAAATCCATGTAAAAAAACGATATAAGTACCTTTCCTTTTAAAAATCTTTAAATATCTAATTTTTTTGTTTTTTGTTATTCTAAAGTACTTAAAATTTCTCATAAAAGTTTATAAGTTTTATTGATTATTATATAATCATATCAAATGTCATCTAATTTTAAAGTTTTACAAGTTATTCCAAGATTAGGTTATGGCGGAGCCGAAACAGGTTGCTATGACATTGCACATTATTTACCTGAGAATAATTGTGAGTCATTTATTGTAACAAGTGGAGGAGAATTAACAAAATTCATAGATAAAAAAAAAGTAAAATTAATTCGATTGCCAGTGCATAGCAAAAATCCATTATTGATTTTAATTAATTCAATACTACTAGCAGGGATTATTTTATTTTATAATATCTCAATTATTCATGCACGTAGTCGTGCTCCAGCTTGGTCTTGTCTAATTGCGTCTAAATTGACTGGCAGAAAATTTGTTACAACATTTCATGGTGTTTATAATTTTAGTGGTAAAATTAAAAAATTTTATAATTCTGTTATGGTTAGGTCTGATTTAATAATAGCTGGCTCTAATTTTATATTTTCACACATTAAAGAAAATTATGCATCGCTGATTGATATCAAAAAAAAATTTTTAGTGATCTTTAGAGGTATTAACGTTGATTATTTCGACTCAAGTACAACAATTGAATCTGATGAGAGAAAACTTATGAAAAAATGGGAGATTTTTGAAAACAAAAAAATTATTTTAATGCCAGGAAGACTTACTTCTTGGAAAGGGCAAGAGTTATTCATTAACGCAGTTAATTTAGTAAATATTGAACTTGGCTACGAGGCTTTTTATGGAATAATTTTAGGTAGTGATCAAGGTAGAGACGCATATAAAAAAAAATTAATCAGACTATGTGAACAATACGGTATTTCTAAGCAAATAAAGTTTATAGATCACTGTGGTGATATGGCTTTAGCTTATAAAATCTCTAATATTGTTATTTCTGCATCCATAGAACCAGAGGCATTCGGACGAGTTTCTGTGGAGGCCCAATCGATGCAAAAGTTGATTATTGCAAGCAACATAGGAGGTTCAAATGAAACAATCATCGATGAAAAGACTGGATTATTATTTCAGTCTGGAGATGCAAAATCACTAAGTAAAAAAATTATTAGGGCTTTAACTATGGACGAAAGTTTACTAAAAACTATAGGGATTGAGGGCAGAAAAAATATAATTAAAAAATTTAATGTTGAAAAAATGTGTTTTTCTACTTATTCAGAGTATAAAAGATTACTAAACTAAATGCCAAAAATTACATTACCAGACGGAAATAGTCTTAAATTCTCAAAAGAAGTTACTGGAATAGAAATTGCTAGTAAAATCAGCAAATCTCTTTCAAAGCAAGCTTTAATAATGAGTGTTGATGGAGTGTTAAAAGATTTATATTTTTCAATAGATAGAGATTGTTTAGTAAAAATTTTTACCGCAAAAGATCCTGAGGGATTAGAGGTTATTAGGCATGATGCTGCTCATATTATGGCAATGGCTGTGCAAGAATTATATCCTGGCACTCAAGTGACTATTGGACCAGTAATTGAAAATGGCTTTTACTATGATTTTGCTAGAAAAGAACCATTCACTGAGGATGATCTAAAAAAAATAGAGAAAAGAATGTCAGAAATAATAGACAAAGATGTAAAGACAAAAAGAGAAGTTTGGGAAAGAGAAAAAGCAATTAGTCATTTCAAAAAGATTGGAGAAAAATATAAAGCTCAAATAATTGAGAGTATACCCAAAAATGAAGAGCTAACTATTTATCATCATGGTAATACCTGGTATGATTTATGTAGGGGTCCACATTTATTATCTTCCGGTAAAATTGGAAAAGCTTTTAAATTGACAAAAGTTGCTGGAGCTTATTGGAGGGGGGATTCAAAAAATGAAATGCTACAAAGAATTTATGGAACTGGTTGGGCGTCTCAAAAAGATCTAGATGATTATCTGAGGAGAATTGAAGAAGCGGAAAAAAGAGACCACAGAAAACTTGGTAGAGAAATGGATTTATTTCATTTCAGAGAAGAAAGTCCTGGTTCTGTTTTTTGGCATGAAAAAGGATGGGCTTTATTTCAAAAACTTATAAATTATATGAGAGCACGTCAAGATGCAGCAGGATATCGGGAGGTTAATACTCCGGAGGTATTGGATAGATTGTTGTGGGAAAAATCAGGTCATTGGGAGAAATATGGAGCAAATATGTACACATCTGAAACTCCAGATGAAAAAGTTTTTGCGATTAAACCAATGAATTGTCCAGGTCATATACAAGTTTTTAACCAAGGGTTAAAAAGTTATAGAGATTTACCGCTAAGAATAACTGAATTTGGCAAAGTTCACCGCTATGAACCGTCTGGAGCTCTTCATGGACTTTTAAGAGTTAGAGCATTCACGCAAGATGATGCACATATTTTCTGCTCTGAGGATCAAATTACTAGTGAATGTTTGAATGTTACAAATTTAATTTTAGATATCTATAAAGATTTAGGTTTTAAAGATGTTGTTCTTAAATATGCTGACAGACCGGAGGTGCGAGTTGGTGAGGATAAAGTTTGGGATAAAGCTGAAGCATCATTGCTAGAAGCAGTTAAAGCATCAAAATTAAAGTACAGTATTAACAAAGGTGAGGGTGCTTTTTATGGTCCAAAAATAGAATTTGTTTTGAGAGATGCCATAGGTAGAGATTGGCAATGTGGAACTGTACAGGTTGACTTAAATTTACCAGGAAGATTAGATGCCTCATACGTAGATAAAGATGGAACAAAAAAAGTTCCTGTTATGCTACATAGAGCATTGTTTGGATCTCTTGAAAGATTTATAGGAATATTAATTGAAAACTACGCAGGTAAATTTCCTTTCTGGATCTCCCCATTACAAACTGTCGTTATACCAATTTCAGAAGATTTTGAGAACTACTCTAAGAAAGTTTCAGAAAAGATTAAAGAGGCTGGCATCAGTTCAATTGTTGATTTAAAAAATCATAATTTAAATTATAAAATTAGAGAACATTCGTTAGCAAAAATACCAATTTTGCTGATTTGTGGTAAAAAAGAAGTTGACACTAACAGTGTAACTATTAGAAGGTTGGATTCTAATAAACAAGAAAATATGAAACTAGATCTATTTATAAAAACATTTTCTGCTTTAAATAAAGCTTCATCAAATTAAGTGGCAGATTTTAAACAAAATTATTTTCAAAAAAGAACAAAAGATCGTGGACCAAGATCTAACAATAGGATTTCTTCACCAGAAGTTCAGGTGATTGGTAGTGATGGAAACAATTTAGGTATTATAAATACTAACGAGGCAATCACAATGGCTAAAAATGAGGGACTAGATTTAATAGAGATAGCTCCAAATGCAAAACCGCCTGTATGTAAAATTATGGATATGGGTAAATATAAATATGATGCTCAAAAAAAAGCAAATCTTGCCAGAAAAAAACAAAAAATAATTGCTTTAAAAGAAATTAAAATGAGACCTGTTACAGAAACTCATGATTATGAATTTAAAGTTAAAAATGCAAAAAAATTTATTGCAAAAGGTGATAAGGTAAAATTTACAATAAGATTTAAAGGTCGTGAGCTTCAACATTCACATCTTGGCAATGAGTTAATGGCTAAAATTAAAGAAGATATGAAGGATATTGGCAAGATAGAATTACAACCAAAGTTTGATGGAAAGCAAATGATCATGGTAATTCAGCCTTTATAGGCTTTAATATAGGTTGTAAATTTAATTCTTTCTATGTATAAGGTCGCTCAATTATGCCTAAACTTAAAACAAAAAGCTCAGCGAAAAAAAGATTTAAGATTTCAGCAAGAGGAAAAGTTATCATGGCTCAGGCTGGCAAAAGACACGGCATGATAAAAAGAACTAATTCACAAATAAGAAAATTAAGAGGCACAACAACTATGTCTAAACAAGATGGAAAAATTGTTAAGTCATACATGCCTTACAGCTTAAGAGGTTAATATGGCAAGAGTAAAGAGAGGTGTAACAAGCAGAGCTAAACATAAAAAAGTCTTAAAAGCTGTTAAAGGACAGTGGGGAAGAAGAAAAAATACCATAAGAGTTGCTAAACAGGCAATGGAAAAAGCTATGCAATATGCTTATCGAGATCGTAGAAACAGAAAAAGAGATTTTAAATCGTTGTGGATACAAAGAATTAATGCTGGGGTTAGAGCAGAGGGCATGACTTATTCTAAATTTATAAATGGATTGAATAAATGTGGTATCAAAATAGATAGAAAAATTCTAGCTGAGATAGCGTACGATAGCCCTGAAGCCTTTAAAACTATAGTCCAAAAAGCTCAATCAGCTTTAAATTAATCTTCGCTATTGTTTTTATTTCTTAAGGAAATAATCTACTAATATGTCAGAGATAAAAAATATTAGAGACCAGTATACATCAAAGCTCGAAAATGATTTAAGCATTGATCAAATAAATGAAATCAAAACCGAACTCTTTGGCAAAAATGGTTTAATTTCATTAAAATTTAAAACAATAGGATCCATTCCAGAGACTGACAGAAAAAAATTCGCATCAGATTTAAATCAAACTAAAGACGAACTTCAGAACTTGATAAATTTTAAAATCAAAGAGATTGAAGGAAAAAAAATAAACGAAAAATTAGAAAAGGAAAAAGTTGATATAACTTTACCTGAAAGACCATTCGTTAGAGGAAAAGTGCATCCAGTATCACAAACCATTGATGAAATTTCATCTATTTTCTCTGAAATAGGATTTAGTGTTGAGGAAGGCCCTGATGTTGAAAATGAATATAACAACTTTACTGCTTTAAACACACCTGACAATCATCCAGCAAGAGATATGCATGACACATTTTACTTGGACGAAAACAAAGAGTTTTTGTTACGAACTCATACTTCACCAGTTCAAATCAGAACTATGCTAAAAGACAAACCTCCGTTTAAGATCATTGCACCCGGGAGAACTTATAGATCTGATAGTGATCAAACACACGCACCAATGTTTCATCAAGTAGAAGGTTTGCATATTGACACAAATATTAATATGGGGCATTTGAAAGGCTGCTTGAATTATTTCATTAAAGAATTTTTTGAAGTAGAAAAAATTAAAATGAGATTTAGACCTAGTCATTTTCCATTCACAGAACCATCAGCTGAAGTAGATATTGGTTATGAAATAAAAGATGGCAAAATAATTATTGGAGAAGGAGATAAGTGGCTTGAAATTTTAGGCTGTGGGATGGTGCATCCTAATGTCTTAAGAAATGTCAAAGTAGATCCCTCAAAATATCAAGGGTATGCCTTTGGTATAGGTATAGATCGATTAGCAATGCTTAAATACGGCATTAATGATTTAAGAGCCTTTTTTGATTGTGACTACAGATGGCTAAATCATTTTGGTTTTGACCCACTTGATGTTCCTTCAAATTACAGAGGTTTAAGCAGATGAAGATTACATATGATTGGTTAAAAGATCATTTAAAAATAAGTGCTAAAGAGGATAAACTTCTAGAGAAACTAACAGACATAGGTCTTGAGGTTGAGAGTATTGAAAACTTATCTGAGGGATTAGATTTATTTAAGGTAGCAAAAATTGTAAAAACAGAAAAACATCCTAATGCAGATAGACTTAAAGTTTGTGATGTTGATGTTGGTAATAAAGAAATTAAAAAAGTTGTTTGTGGGGCCGCAAATGCAAGAGAGGGCCTTCTTACTATATATGCTCCACCAGGTGCGATAATCCCAAAAAACAAAACTAAACTTGTTGTTGCTAAAATAAGAGATGTTACATCTTATGGAATGCTCTGTTCCGAATTTGAATTGAATTTATCAGATGAAAGTGAGGGGATTATTGAACTGTCGTTATCCAAATATGCAAAAAATATTGGAAAAAGTTATTTTTCTAAATTAAGTTCCAATCTTATTGATTTATCAATTACACCAAATAGACCAGACTGTCTTGGTGTTCGAGGGATTGCGAGAGATTTATCAGCTGCAGGTTTTGGAAATTTAAAACCAGAAAAAGATAAAAAAATAAAATCTAATAAAAAACAGACCTTAAAAGTAAAAATAACAAAAGAAAAAAATCAAGGCTGTTTATCTTTTGGTAGCTGTTTGATAACTAACGTTAAAAATACAGAAAGTCCTCAGTGGTTGAAAGATAAATTAATTTCTATAGGCCAAAAACCAATATCTGCAATTGTAGATATTACTAATTATGTCATGATTGATATTAATCGTCCTTTGCACGCATATGATGCCGACAAAATTGTGAAGGGAATAGTTGTTAGAAATTCAAAATCAGGAGAAGAATTTACTGCTCTAGATAATAAAAATTATAAACTAGATGATGGAATGTGTGTAATAAGTGATAGTGAAGGTGTCCTAGGCCTTGGAGGAATTATTGGAGGAACAAGATCAGGTACAGAGTTAGATACAAAAAATATTTTATTAGAATCTGCTTATTTTGATCCAAGATCAATTAGAAAAACTGCTAAAAAATTGAATATCGATACAGATGCTAAATTTAGATTTGAAAGAGGTATTGATCAGTTATCTAATGAAGATGGATTAAATAAAGCAGCTCTTTTAATTAAGGAAATTTGTGGTGGTGAAATTAGTAAAATAGACATTCAAAAGATTGAGTCTTATAAAAATAAAGTAATAAAATTTGAACCTAAAACGTTTGAAAAAATTACTGGTTTTAAAATTCCAACCAAGGAAATGATAAGCATTTTAGAAAAACTTGGTTTTAAATTAAAAAAAGAGAATAAATTGTTTAAATTATCAGTGCCAACTTGGAGACCAGATATTGTTCAAGAAATTGATATAGTTGAGGAACTTGTAAGAATTAGTGGCTATGAAAAAATTAAAACAGAAAATCCTATTAAAGAAAGATCAAAGAATACTTTAAATCCAACTCAAAAGTTATTTCACTTTATTCAAAGGGCAGTAGCATCTAAAGGGTATTTCGAGGCTATCACTTGGTCTTTTACAGATTCAAAATATAACGATCACTTTAAAGAGGACAATAAAGAAATAAAAATTGTAAATCCAATTAGCTCTGAATTGGGAGTATTAAGAAATTCTATTTTTTCAAATTTAGTGATGTACATGAGTAAAAACTTAGATAGAGGAATTAAAGATTTATCAATATTTGAAATAGGACCAATATTTTATGGTTCACAACCTGGAGAACAGAATACAGTTGTTTGTGGTTTGTCGGCTGGGAAAAAATCTAGACTTTCATGGATTGAAAAAGAGAGAAATATAGATGTTTTTGATATCAAAAGAGATGTTATACAAACTTTAGTAGAAGCTGGTTATGATTCATTAAAATTTTATGTTGATGATAAAAGCCCTAGTTATTATCATCCAGGAAAATCAGGAAGATTATTTCTAAATAAGGGAAAAGATAAAGTAGCTGCTTATTTTGGCGAAATTCATCCAAATATTATCAAAACGCTAGATATTAAAACAGAGTCTTTGGTGGGATTCGAAATATTTCTAGATAATTTAAAATTACCAAAAAAACCTTTTAAAGACCAAAAAACAAAATATTCAGTATCCGACTTTCAAAAATCTGAAAGAGATTTTGCATTTATTGTTGATAAAAAAATAAGTGTGCAAGATTTAGTAAGTGTAATATCAAATATTGATAAAAATTTAATTTCAAATATTAAAGTTTTTGATGTATACGAAGGAGATAACATTCCTGAAAATCAAAAATCAATAGCTATAAGTGTGACAATTCAATCTTCAGAAAAAACTTTAAATGATAATGATTTAGAAAAAATAAATAATTTGATTATCAAAACTGTTGAAAATAAAACTGGTGCCAAGATCCGTTCTTAAGAAAAATGAGCACGATTAATCATATTAGAAATTTTGCAATTATTGCTCATATTGATCATGGCAAATCAACAATTGCTGATAGAATAATTCATAGATGTGGAGGATTAAGTGAAAGAGAGATGAAAGCGCAAGTCCTAGACTCAATGGATATTGAACGAGAAAGAGGAATTACTATCAAAGCTCAAACTGTAAAACTAAATTATAAATCTAAAAATGGTAAAGAGTATATCTTAAATATAATAGATACACCTGGACATGTTGATTTTAGTTATGAAGTTAGCAGATCTCTTTATGCATGTGAGGGTTCTATTCTTATTGTAGATAGTACTCAGGGAGTTGAAGCTCAAACATTGGCTAATGTTTATCAGGCTCTAGATATAAATCATGAAATTATACCTGTTTTAAATAAAGTTGATTTACCAGCATCAGATTTAGATAGAACAAAAAAACAAATCGAAGATGTTATTGGCATTGATACCGAAAATGCTATTCCTTGTTCAGGAAAAACTGGGGAAGGTATAGATGATATATTGGAGCAAATTGTTAATCAATTACCTGGACCTAAAGGTAATTTGAATCAAGATTTAAAATGTTTGCTAGTAGATAGCTGGTACGACACTTATCTTGGGGTTGTAATATTAGTCAGAGTTATAAATGGTAAAATAACAAAAAATATGAAAATAAAAATGCTCTCAACTAATCAAGATTATGTTGTTGAAAAAGTTGGCTTGTTTACACCCAAACCAAAAGATGTAAATGAACTTAATTCTGGAGAAATTGGATTTATAACAACAGGAATAAAAGTTTTGTCAGATACTAAAGTTGGGGACACAATTTGTGATGCAACAAAACCAAAAGTTGAGGCTTTACCTGGTTTTAAACCAAGTAAACCTGTTGTTTTTTGTGGCCTATTTCCAGTAGATAGTTCTGAATATCAAAAATTGAAAGATGGATTAGCAAAATTACAACTTAATGATGCAAGCTTTTCTTATGAAGCAGAATCTTCATCTGCTCTCGGTTTAGGTTTTAGATGCGGTTTTTTAGGGCTATTACATCTCGAAATTATTACAGAAAGATTGGAGCGGGAATTTGACGTTAATTTATTAACGACTACACCAGGGGTTGTCTATAAAGTAAAATTAAACAACGGAGATATAAAAGATTTACAAAATCCATCAAGCTTGCCAGATCCAACACTTATTAGATCTATTGAAGAGCCTTGGATAAAAGCTACAATAATAACACCAGATAATTATTTGGGATCAATTATTAAATTATGTCAGGATAAGAGAGGTATTCAAACCAATTTAAGCTATTCAGGTAACAGAGCAGTTATTTCTTATGAATTACCACTTAATGAGGTTGTTTTTGATTTTAATGATAGAATAAAATCAATGACAAGTGGATATGCGAGCTTTGATTATGAAATAATTGAACATAGAGAAGGAGATTTAGTCAAATTAGGTATTTTAGTTAACAGTGAACCTGTTGATGCATTAGCAATGATGATACATAAAGATTTTGCCCAAAAAACTGGTAGAGAAGTTTGTGAAAAATTGAAGGATTTAATTCCAAGGCATAACTTTATGATACCTATTCAAGCAGCCATAGGTGGCAAAATTATTGCTAGAGAAACAATTAAAGGTTTTAAGAAAGATGTTTTAACTAAAATTCATGGTGGTGGTGCAACTGATAGAAAAAGAAAACTTTTGGAAAAACAAAAAAAAGGTAAAGCAAGATCAAAACAGTTTGGAAGGGTAGAGATTCCTCAAGAAGCATTTATTGGGGTTCTTAAAATAAGTAAAGAGAAGTGAAAAATAAATTACTTAAAAATAAATTATTTTACTTTTTTTATAAGATATTAAAAATTTATAGAAATAAAAAACCCTCAGTTCATTTTGGTGAATTTGCAGAGGATGTTTTTATTAATAGATTATTTAAAAATGTAAATAAAGGATTTTATGTTGATGTTGGATGTTATCATCCTTTCAAAGGCTCACTAACTGCGAAGCTGTATGAAAAAAACTGGCATGGGATAAATATTGATATAAGCAAAACATCAATTGATCTTTTTAAAATTGTGAGAAAAAAAGATATAAATTTGAATTTAGCCATATCAAATTTTGATGGGGAAACATATTATTATGAAAATTCACCTATTAACCAACAAAATTCTTTAATTCAAAAACATGATAACCAACAAAAAAAAAAGATAGAGTGTTTAAAATTAAATTCTGTTTTAATTAAATATAATATTAGTTCATTCGAATATTTAAATATTGATGTTGAAGGGAGTGAATTAGATGTAATTAAAGGCATAGATTTTAAAAAGTTTACTCCTACTTTGGTGACAATAGAAAATAATGATTTATTCCCTGAGGATTATTATAATAATGAAGTTTACAAGATACTAAAAAATAATGATTATATCTTCATTAATAAGATTGGTGTAACTAATTTTTTTATGTTTAAAAAGTTTGCTAACCAAATTTCTGACTTTATAAAAATTTAATCTTTAAAAATATTTGTAAGTTTCAATAACTCATTATATTTTTCATGTTCATTTGATGCAAGTTGCCAATTATTTTCATATCCTTGGTATAGTGATAACCAATCTTGAAAATCTATAGCCCTTGCGAATTTATCAGCATATGTTCTTAAATATCTATATTCGTATTCCCAATTATATTTATGCCAAAATAAATCTAATGAAGAATTGTCAATTATACAAAAATAATTTTTTAGACTTTGCCACCAATTATACAAATCCCAATCGATTTTACTTTCTAATGAATTAATAAATCTGGAGCATAAAAAAATTTCAGCAACTACAGGAGTGCCATTTTTTAAGAAATTTTTTTCATCCAAATTAAATTTTTTAAGACCTTCTCTAAAAAATTCAAGTTTGAAATATTCTATTAGATCTTTACTTTCACCAAACATAACTATGTCACTCAATGAGTAAATTCTAAATTTAAAAGTATTTAAGCTCGGAACAATTATTCTGGAACTTATTAGATTGTTTTGTTTTATAGGAAAAGTTTTTATTAGTGAGATTAAATAAGTTTCTAAGTTATTTTTGTAAATTCTTACGTCTGCGCGTGTTTTTAGTGAATATTTTGCACCTTTTTCAATTGCAAATTTCAATGCTGTATTTGTTGAGAGTATTTGATGATTTATATTATTATGAGATTTTTCCGGTTCTTTGTTAAAAATTATAAATATATTTTGATCTTCTAGGCTACTTAATAAACCTTTATTTTCATTTTCCCAAGTTGAGATGATTATTATAGAATTTTTAAATATCTTTTTATAAATTTTTAATGTGTTTTTTAGAAAAGCGAATCTTTCCTGAATTGGACCCTGTATTATAATTGCAATCTTCTCGTTAATTGTACAAGTACTTTCTAAATTAAAATCTTTAGAATTTTTTGGTCGTAAATGGTAGCTAAAATAGTTATCTTTAGTACAGTCTACAATAAATCCTGATTCTTTATTAATTATACTTTGATATTCTATTTTTTTATTAAGATTTCTTTTAATAAAAGAAAATTTGCTAGTAAACTCTTTTATAATTGATCTTGTATTGAGATAATATTTTCCAAATATTTTAGTTAAAATATATTTAGATCTTATTTTATAATAATGATTACCTAATTTTTTTTTTAATAAATTTTTAAAACTCATTTAATGCTTCGAATAAAATTATCAAGATCCTCTGGTGTACCCAATCCCCACATTTTATCAACATTATGAATTTTTACTTTTTTATTTTTTGCCAAAAACTCGTTATAAACCGGACAAACATAAAATTCGTTGTTTACCCTTATATTTTTCTCGATCATTTCCTCTGCAGATTTTACGTAGTCTGAACCATGTTTCCAATAATAGACACCAACAGTCGCATTTTTTGAAATTACTTTTTTTTCAGCAACTTCTGTGACAAAACCTTCCTCATTACATTTTGCATATGACCATTTTGGATGGATAGCCTCAAAAGTTAAAATTGCACCGTCGAGATTTTTTGAGTTGAAATCATAAAGAGCTTTTGAGCTATTCCAATTTATGTATTGATCTGAGTTTGCAATTATTAAAGGATCAGAATTATTGATATATTTTTTTGCTAGTAAGGTTGTACAAGCTGCACCTTCAGTCAAATGATCGAGTTCAATTATTTTGCATTCTGGTTGTAGAATTTTTAAAACACTTTTAATATTATATTTTTCTTGATGTTCTTTTTGAATTATAAATATATAATTAGCTTGTAAATTTAAACTTTCAATCACCCATTGTATCATTGGTTTATTATCAACTTCAATTAGAGGTTTGGGAAAAACATAACCAGCATCAAAGAATCTCTTGCCAGCACCAGCCATAGGTATTAGGACATTCATTTTATTATCTTCCCAAGATACATTTTTTTTATCTGTTATTTTTTTTGATATTAGATTAAGCTTAATTTTTTTCAAATCTAATTCGTCAATTTTTTTTATTGGTAAAAGTTTTGCGCCCGAGGAAATAGCAGCCTCTCTACCATAATGCGAATCTTCGACTATTAGAGCTTCAGATGGATATATTCCAAACTTAATGAATATTCTTAAGTAGATCTCAGGATTTGGTTTTGGATTCACTATATCTTCATTTGATAGTTTAAAATCTACATATTTTGAAATTCCAAGTTTATTCAAACAAATTTTTAAAGTTGAATTAACCGCATTGGTAGCAACCGCAATTTTATATTTTCCATGCAAATTTTTCATCATATGAATAATTTTATCATTTTTTTTGATATTTTTTTTTAATATTTCAGCTGTTACTTTTTGTTTGTATTTATTTATTTTTAAGAAATATTTTTTTGGGAGATTTTTTTTCTTTTGAAGTATTTTTAGTTTTTCATTTGTAGGTAAACCATCGAAAATTTTTATGTGATCATCAATTGAAATTTTTTGAAATTTGTATTTTCTTAATGCAGCATTTAAAGCTTCAAAATGAATTTGTTTTGTATCAACTAATACACCATCTAAATCAAAAATTATCGCTTTAATCATTATTTATTATATCTTTCGATAAAATCTGAGCAAATTCCCAAACAATCAATTTTATCATAATTTGCTCTTTCTGGTAAAACACAAATACTTTTTTGTAATAATTTTTTTCCAGGATAAGTCCAAAAAAAACCTTTGCTAGTTATTGTGTAATCGTCTTCCTGGTGCCAAAAATAATGTGCTTTAATTCTATCTAGTGCTATTAAGGCCTCATTTGTCTTTGCGTGACACCATAATTTATTATTTAACAAAAAATCCTCCTTGACTTGAAATTGATTAAAATCATGTCCTAAAAAAAATTGACCACTTTCGTACCTAACATCTACCTCGACATCATATCCACGAGAAATAGCTTGATTTATATAATCAGGATTATTCTCATCATCTTTATCAATCCCGTTGAGATTACCTCTATGTGAAATCAAATACATAAATGATTATTAATATATTAAATTTTGTTTACAATAAACAATGGATTATAAGATAATTTTAAATGGAGAGGTGGCCGAGTGGTTTAAGGCGCACGCTTGGAAAGCGTGTATAGAGGAAACTCTATCATGGGTTCGAATCCCATTCTCTCCGCCATTAAAAGACCAATAATTTCAGCTAAATTTAACGATTTTTAACTAATAAATTTATTATAAGTGAACAAATATTTTAAAAAAATGTTATAATAATTTTTTCCGAAAATATAAAAATGACAAATAAAAATAACTACCAAGCTGATTCAATTAAAGTCCTTAAAGGTTTAGAGGCTGTAAGAAAAAGACCTGGAATGTACATTGGTGATACTGATGATGGTACTGGGTTACATCATATGGTGTACGAAGTAGTTGACAATTCAATTGATGAGGCTCTAGCAGGCTACTGTAAAAATATTCATGTTAAAATTAATTCTGATGGCACAGTAACGGTTCGTGATGATGGTAGAGGGATTCCGGTAGATATTCATAAAGGAGAAAAAAAATCTGCTGCAGAGGTAATTATGACACAACTACATGCTGGAGGTAAATTTGATCACGACTCATATAAAGTTTCAGGAGGTTTGCATGGCGTTGGTGTCTCAGTAGTTAATGCGTTATCAGAAAATTTAAAACTTGAAATCTATAGAGATAGCAAAAAATATTTTATTGAATTTCATAATGGTGAAGCAAAAGCACCATTGAAAGCAAGTGGAAAGACGAAAGAAACTGGCACACAAATAACTTTTAAACCATCTAAACAAATATTCTCTTCAATAAAATTTAGTGAAAAAATTTTAATTAAACGTCTGAGAGAATTAGCTTTTCTTAATAAAGGTATAAAAATCACTTTTATCGATGCTACTCAAAAAAAAGAAAAAGTTAGTGAGTTCAAATTTGATGGTGGTATTATAGAATTTGTTGAATTTTTAGATGGAAAAAGAGAAAAATTACAAAATAAGAATGGAAACGATTTATTTAAAAGACCTATCTATATTGAGGGTAATAAAAACAATATTGAAATTGAGTGTTCATTAAAATGGAATTCCTCTTATACAGAGGAAGTTTTTCCTTACACTAATAATATTTTTCAAAAAGACGGTGGAACACATTTATTAGGCTTTAGAAGTGCTTTAACAAGAGTGATTAATAAGTATGCAAATGAACACAATCTTCTTAAAAAGAATAAGTTAACAATATCAGGTGATGACATAAAAGAGGGCTTAACGTGTGTCCTGTCTATAAAAATTCCTGATCCTAAATTCTCATCTCAAACAAAAGACAAACTCGTCTCGTCAGAAGTTCGAATGATTGTAGAAACAATTATAAATGAAAAGTTATCAATTTGGTTTGATCAAAATCCTTCCATAGCTAAAATAATTCTAGCGAAAATTATTCAAGCTGCGTTAGCTAGAGATGTAGCAAGAAAGGCTAGAGAAAATGTAAGAAGAAAAGGAGCACTCGAGTTAAGTGGTCTTCCTGGAAAGTTGGCGGATTGTCAAATTGGTAAACAAGAGGGAACAGAATTATTTATTGTTGAGGGAGACTCCGCTGGTGGATCGGCAAAACAAGGGAGAGATAGAGCAAATCAGGCAGTATTACCTCTTAGAGGAAAAATTTTAAACACTTATGTTGAAGATTTAAAAATAAATAAAAATGGAAATGGAAATGGATCTGAACATAGGACGAAGGCTTTATCAAAAATGATCTCATCTAATGAAATAGTTACTTTAATAAATGCACTTGGTTTAGACCCTAAAACTCAAGAAATTGATCTTAAAGATTTAAGATATGGAAAAATAATTATTATGACTGATGCCGATGTTGATGGATCACATATTAGAGCTTTGCTTTTAACTTTTTTTAATAATAAACCATTTAATAAATTAATTGAAAATGGACATATATATCTAGCTCAACCACCTTTATTTAAAATTAATAAAGGATCTAAAGGAATTTACATTAAAGATGAGAAAGATCTTGAGGAATACATTATTAAAAACAATAAAGATTTCAAAAAATATAAGAGGGGAAGTAAAGAGTTTTTTAAGAGAGTTGAATTAGAGAAATCAAAAATGAGCATTCAAAGATTTAAGGGTTTGGGTGAAATGAATCCAGAAGAATTATGGAGCACTACATTAAATCCTGAGACTAGAAACTTATTGCAAGTTCAATATTCAAAAGACTTAAAAAAAGATCAAAATTTAATCCACACATTGATGGGGAATGATGTTGCATTAAGAAAAGATTTTATCGTTTCCAATGCAATAAATGTTCAAAATTTAGATATTTAATAATGGAGTTTTTCGAGACTTCAAAATTTTATTCTTTAAAAAAGTCAACATATATAAATTTAAGATGGATAGGAATTATAGGTCAACTATTTTCAGTAAATTTAGTATATTTTTATTTTAAATTTGATTTTAATTTTTTAATTTGTAATGCCGTTATTTTCATTGGAATAATAAGCAATTTTTTTTTAATCTTTTTATACAAAAAAACTCAATTATCTGATAGATCAGCACTAATTTTTCTAATTATAGATATCATTCAACTTGGAATTTTAATTTATTTAACAGGGGGAGTTAGCAATCCATTTTCAATATTTTTATTGATTCCAAGTGTTTTTGCTTCATCAAATTTGGGATTAAGAACAAACTTATTATTAGTGTTGTTTACTTTAATTGCTATAGTTATACTTACATTTTATTCAACAGATCTACCAAGTCCTTTAAATGACCATTTTCATATTAGCCCATATTATTACTTTTCAATACCGGTAGCTCTTATAATTGCTTTAATATTTCTTAATTACTTTGCAATTATTTTTGGTATTGAATCAAGATTGAGAAAGGAGGCATTAAATAAAATGGAAGAGATAATGGCAAAAGAACATGAAATGTTATCATTAGGTGGCCAAGCCGCAGCCGCAGCGCATTCTTTAGGAACACCTCTATCAACTATAAAAATTATTACTCAAGAACTTACTAAACAGCTGAAAGATCAAAAAGATGTGTATCAAGACATAAAGCTTTTATCTAGTCAAGTTGAAAGATGTGACGAGATTTTAAAGAAGTTATCTTTAAATCCGAGTGAAGAAGATAGTTTTATCGATGAAGATATTGATATGCGTACTTATTTAAAAGATATAATTTCTTCTTTCAAAGAAACAAGTGATAATGATTTTATACTAAATACAAATCAAGACTCAAATTCAAAAAAAATAACAAAGTCGATTGAAATTATTTATGGTCTAAGAAATTTCATTGGTAATGCGAATAAATTTTGTAAAAAAAAAATTTATATTACTTTAAAATCAGATAACGAAAATACAGAGGTAATAATAGAAGATGATGGTGATGGTTATCCAGGTGATATTTTATCAAAAATAGGAGAGCCATACTTAAAATCAATCAAAACAACCAATAAAGAAAAAATTGGATTAGGTTTAGGGCTTTTTATTGGTAAAACATTATTAGAAAAAAATTTTGCATCTGTGAATTGCTGGAATTCAAAGACAAGGGGCGGTGCAGAAGTTATAATTAAATGGAAAAATAGAGATTTATTTAATATCTAATGTAATTTACTTTTTCTATCAAACATTGAGCTTAACTGGGAAATCATTACATCTCCAAGTTCATTAACATCTGTAATTTTTATTGCACGTTTATAATATCTTGAAACATCGTGCCCAATTCCAATAGCTAAAATTTCAATGTCACTTTTATCCTCTATAAATTTTACAGTTTTTTTCAAATGTTTTTCTAAAAAATCTCCCGAGTTTACAGATAAAGTTGAGTCATCAACTGGAGCTCCATCTGAAATTACCATTAAAATTTTCCTTTCCTCTTTTCTTTTTTTTAATCTACTAAAAGACCAAGATATTGCTTCTCCATCTATATTTTCTTTTAACAATCCTTCTTTAAGCATTAAACCAATATTATTTTTAGCCTGCCTCCAATGTGTATCAGCACTTTTATAAATTATATGTCTTAAATCATTTAATCTGCCTGGTGTTTTTGGTTTTCCATTTTTATTCCAAAACTCTCTACTCTGACCTCCTTTCCAATTTTTTGTTGTAAAACCTAAAATTTCAACTTTGACAGAACAACGCTCTAAAGTTCTTGATAGAATATCGGCACATATGGCTGCAATTGTTATGGGTCTTCCCCTCATTGAACCTGAATTATCAATTAACAAAGTTACAATTGTGTCTTTAAATTCTAAATCTTTTTCTTTTTTAAAGGATAGTGAATTGTAAGGATCCATTATTATCCGCGGTAGCTTTGAGCTATCCAATAAACCCTCTTCTAAATCAAATTCCCAAGCACGATTTTGTTTTGCTAGTAATTGTCTCTGCAATTTATTAGCAAGTTTTGTAATTATATCTTGAAAACCAACAAGTTGTTGATCAAGTGTTTTTCTTAATTTGATAGCGTCTTCAAAGTTTTCTAAATTTTCGGCTTTTATGATTTCATCAAATTTAGATGTATAAAGTTTATAATCTAAATTAAATTCATTCAAATTCTTTTTTTTAATAACTTGTTGATTATTTTCTTTGTCAGAATCAGTATCAATCAATTGTTCGTCTAATTTATATTCGTCTAAATCATAATCAGAGTCTAAACTAGCTTCTGTTTCTTCTTCTTGATTTTGATCTCTTTTATCTTCATCATCACTATCTTGATCTTCATTTGACGAATTATTTTGCTCATTTTCCTGATTTTCTTCTTTATTTTCCTCCTCATCTTCAGTTTGAAATATATCCATTTTATTAAAAATCTCAGAAAACTTTGACGAATATATATTTTGATCTTCTAAGTTTTTTTTTAAGAAATCTAAATGTT
>CACOJM010000005.1 GCA_902627565.1 uncultured Pelagibacteraceae bacterium | reverse complement strand
GTAATTTAGGTGCCCTAGCTTCTAAGCCAGTAATGGAAGGGAAAGCTGTTTTATTTAAGAGATTTGCTGATATAGACTCCATAGATCTTGAAATAGACTCTTCTGATCCGAATGAGATTATAAATAGTATAAAAAATTTTGCACCAAGTTTTGGTGGTATAAATCTTGAAGATATCGCAGCTCCAGATTGTTTTATAATTGAGGAAAAACTTAGAGAAATATTAGACATACCAGTTTTTCATGATGATCAACATGGTACAGCAATTATCACTACTGCAGCTTTGATCAATGCACTAGATATAAGTAAGAAAAAAATCAATGAAATAAAAGTTGTTGTAAATGGTGCTGGTGCATCCGCAATGTCTTGTACTAATTTATTTAAAAAAAGTGGAGTACCTCAAAAAAATATTACTATGGTTGATAGACAAGGAGTTATTTTTAAAGGAAGAGAAAATTTAAACAAATGGAAATCAAACCATGCAATTGAGACAGATGATAGAACCTTGAATGATGCAATTAAAAATGCTGATGTGTTTTTAGGTCTATCAGCTAAAGGTGCTTTAACAAAAGAAATGGTAAAAAAAATGGCTGATAACCCAATTATTTTTGCATGTGCAAATCCAGATCCTGAAATAACTCCAGAAGAAATTGAAGAAGTAAGAGACGATGCTATCATTGCAACCGGGAGGTCGGACTATCCTAATCAAGTAAATAATTTAATTGGATTTCCTTACATTTTTAGAGGTGCGTTAGATGTTAGATCAAAGACAATTAATGAAGAAATGAAAATTGCTGCTGCCAAAGCTATTGCAAGTTTAGCAAAAGAAGATGTTCCTGACGAAGTTGTTGCAGCCATGGGAGGAGAAAGACCTCATTATGGTAAAGAGTATATTATACCCTCAACGTTTGACCCAAGATTAATTAGCGTAATTCCTGCAGCTGTTGCTAAAGCTGCTATTGATACTGGAGTAGCTAGAATTAATATTAATAATTTTGATACTTATAAAGATCAACTTAAACAAAGACTTGATCCAACTGTTACAATCATGCAAGGAGTAAATAGCTATATAAAGAAGAAACAAAAAAAAGTTGTATTTGCTGATGGAGAAGATGAAAATATGCTTAAAGCAGCTATAGCTTTTAAAAACTCAAGATTAGGTACTCCAATTTTAATTGGAAAAGAGGAATTAATTAAAAATCAAATAAAAAAAATTGGTTATAATGAAAACTTTGATATCGAAATTGTAAATTCAAAAGATACAGTTAAGAGAGAAAAATATGTAAAATATTTATTTAAAAGACTTCAGAGAGAAAAAGGGATGTTGGAATGGGACTGCGATCGACTTATAAGAAACGACAGAGTTGTTTGGGCATCATGTATGGTTGCTTGTAAAGATGCTGACGCAATGGTAACCGGAAATACGAGAAGATATTCCTCTTCACTAGAAAAAGTTGTTCAAGTTGTTGATCCAAGGCCTGGGGAGATTATGTTTGGGTTAAACTTAGTAGTTAATAGAGGGAAAACAATATTTATTTGTGATACATCGGTAATGGAGTATCCAGATGCAAAACAATTAGCTGAAATGGCAAAATCAGCTGCGAGGGTTGTAAGATTATTTGGTTTTGATCCCAAAGTTGCTTTTTTATCACATTCAACTTTTGGTCAACCAGCTACTGATAGAACAAAAAGATTAAGCGATGCAGTAGAAATTTTGAAAAAAAGTAATGTTGATTTTAAATTTGATGGAGAAATGCAGCCAGATGTAGCTTTAGAAGAAGTGTACAAAGAACTTTATCCATTCTCTGAAATTGTTGGAAATTCAAACGTACTGATTATGCCTAGTCAACATAGTGCAGCAATATCGTATAAGATGATTAAATCTATGAGTAGAGCAAAAGTTATTGGACCATTGTTAATTGGTTTAGGCCTACCAATAGAAATTGCTCCTCTAAGATCTTCAACATCTGAAATTATAAATTTAGCATCAATAGCTGCGTATTCAGCAGATGTAATAGATTATAAAAAATAATTAATTTTTTTGGATTCTTAAATCCTCCACTAACAATATACTTGCAATAACATTTTCAACATCTAAAATTTCATTAGCTTCTTGTACAACAATATTTTTTTCTTCTGAATTCATTGCAATTCCATATATATAAATTTTTTTTTTGTAAGTATCAATTTGATAATTTGTTGCTTTAATTTTATTATTGAATATAAGTGCTGATCTTAATTGTGAAGTTATTAGCAAATCTTTGGCTGATTGTTTAATATTGAATTCTTCTTTAATCTTTAAATCGTTTTTGACCGACCTTACACCTTGTGTTTCCCAGGCTAATTTGGTTAATTTAAGTTTTTCCTCAGGATCATCAACTTTTCCTGTGATGAAAATCCTGCCATCAATAACTTTAGTTTTAACAGATAAAAAATAATTCTTATCTACTAACAAAATCCTTGTACTCAAATTTTTTTGCATGATAGAGTCATCTATTTGAGTTCCGATTGATCTTGGATCAGTAGCTACGCTAACACCTGTACCAAAAATTCCTGTAGATGAAACTCCAACACATCCTGTGAAAATGAAAAAAGTTATAAATAATATTATTTTTTTAAATTTCATTTTTTAATTTTAAACAATAATTATAGATCAATTTTTTCGAAATTTTTTTATTTTGATTTAAAAAATTTGTAATTTCTTTTATACTTAATTTATTTATCATTTTTCTAATATTTCTTTTATCTGATTCACTTAATTCTTGTGAAGTTTTTTTGTCATTTTTTTCTGAAATAACTATTGTTAATTCACCTTTTAAATCATTTTCAAAAGGTTTTAATTCATCAATTTCTAATCTTATAAATTCTTCATAAAATTTTGTCATTTCTCTACAAATAATCATTTTTCTTCCTTTAAAATTTTTTTTAATAATTGGAATATTCTTATTTAGTTTTTTAGCTGAAATAAAAAAAATTAATGAAGAATTAAAGTCAGATAATATTTCTAAATCTTTAATTAATTCACCCCTTTTCTCAGAAAAAAATCCGGAGAAAAAAAATTTTTCAGAAAAACCACTTATAGATATTGCTGTTGATACAGCAGAAACCCCTGGGATAGGCACTATTTTAATATTATTTTTAATACATTCTTTAACTAAGATTACCCCAGGATCTGAAATACTTGGAGTTCCAGCATCAGAAATCAGTGATATTATTGACCCATCTTTTAATAAATTGATAACTTTTGATATGTTTTTTTTCTCATTAAACTTATGATTTGAAATTAACTTTGCATTGATTTTATATTTGTTAAGTAGATTTTTAGAAACTCTAGTATCTTCACATAGTATATAATCAGAATTTTTCAAAGTTTCTATGGCTCTGAATGTTATATCTTGTAAATTACCAATAGGTGTTGATACTAAATATAAGCCTTTTTTAATATCTTTAGTAGGTGATTTATAATTTACATCCATATTTTTAATTAAGATAATATAACATCTTTAAATGTTAAAAATTATAAAAATATTTCTAATAACAATTATCATTCTATTTAAAAGCTCTTATGCAATTTCAGAAGAAGAAAAAATAAAGATAGGTCTTTTGGTTCCTTTGACAGGCGAGAATAATAACTTAGGTAAGTTGTTAATTAAATCTACCAAAATGGCATTAGATGATATTGGTACTGATAAAATAGAAATTTATCCTAAAGACACAGGAGCAGATCCAAATAAAACTCTTCAATCAGCTTTAGATTTAAAAAAGATTGGGGTCAAAATAATAATTGGTCCAGTTTTTTTTAAAAATCTTTCTTATCTAAATGATTTGGAAGATATTATCTTTCTATCACTTACAAATAAAACAGAAAATGTTCCAAAAAATGTAATCAGTAGTGGAGTAAATTCAATTTCTCAAATAAACACAATAAAAAAATTTATTGAGTTAAATGACATTAAAAAAACTATTTTTTTAACACCAGACCTTAATTATAAATTTGAAATAAAAAAGGCAATCAAACAATCTAAAATAAAGATTTTTAAACATTATATATATGATACAGAGCCGACAAAACTGACAAAACAAATTGAAGATATAACTAACTATAAAATTAGAAAACAAAATTTAATTGATGAAATAACAAGAATTGAAAAGTCAGATATGGAGGAAGAAGCAAAAAAAAGACGGATAGAGAGATTAAAAAAAAGATATACGATAGGTAAAGTAAAATTTGACTCAGTTATAATTTCTGATTTTGATGAAAGTTTAAAAAGTGTAATTACTTCCCTTTTATATACTGATGTTTCTCCTAAAAATAAATTTTTTATTACATTTAATCAGTGGTTTGATGAGAGTTTATTAAATGAAAAAACTTTGCAGCCTCTATATTATCCCTCAATAAATAAAGAAAATTTAGAAAATTTTAATAAAAAATTTTTTAAGAAATATAATGAAATTCCAAATCATTTATCTTTATTAAGTTATGATCTTGTTGGATTGATATATTACTTATCTTTAAAGATGGATCTCTCAGAAACTAAAGAACTTTTTAAAAAAGAAAACTCATTCAAAGGTAAAATTGGTGTATTTGATATAAAAAATAATAAAATTAATCATAGATTAAATCTTTATGAAATTAAAGATGGTGGAATTAAAGAAATTTTTTGATTTTTTTAAAAGCTTTAGATCTGTGATCTATTTTATATTTTTCAATTGATAACATTTCTCCAAACGTTTTTTTTTTATTATTTGGAATAAATATTGGATCGTATCCAAAACCGTTTTTACCTTTCACTATAGGTGATATTTTTCCCTCAACTTTTCCCTCAACGCTAACTATTTTTTTATTTAAATAACTGATTGATAGGGCACAAATAAATCTTGCTTTTACTTTAATCCTTTTCCAATTTTTATCTTTTTTATCAAGCTCTTTGAAAACCTTTTTAATTGCAGATTTAAAATTAACGTTTTTTCCTGCCCATCTAGCTGAATAAATACCTGGCTTTTTGTTCAGTAGATCAACCTCCAATCCTGAATCATCAGCCAAACAGATTAGTTTTGTTTTTTTTGAAAAATATTTTGACTTTATTAATGAATTTTTCTTAAAAGTATTACCACTTTCTTTAGGGCTATTTAAATTAAAATCTGCTGGTGAGTAAGTTTTAATATATTTAGGAAGTAAATCCCTTATTTCTCTTAATTTTCCTTTATTATTTGTGCCAATTAGTAATTTTTTTATTTTTTTATTCACACCTAGAAATTTTTAATTTTCTTACCATATATGACTGAATGGAAAAAGAAGAAAAAGACAAATTGAAAGAAAACGAGTCTCTTAAAAAGAGCAATGATAATGATGAAGTAAATAAAGACGCTAATCCTGAAAATAAAAATAATAATAGAGATGAAACTTCCACGGAAGATAAAATTTTAGAGTTAGAAGATAAAATTGCTAGGACATTTGCAGAAATGGAAAATCAAAGAAGAAGATTTGAAAAAGAAAAAGAGGATGCATTTGAATATGGTGGTTATGCATTTGCGAAGGAGTCTTTAAATCTGATAGACAACTTAGAAAGATCAAAAAGTATTTTAGAAAATGACGAAAGTCTAAAAAATACAAATGCATTAAAAAAAGCTATGGAACATTTTGATATCATTTACAAAGACCTAATTTCTATTTTTAACAAAAATGACATTAAACCAATTGAAAGTATTAATAAAAAACTAGATCCTAATTTTCACCAAGCTATGATGGAAATAGAAGATGATAATAAGGAACCTGGAACAATCATTCAAGAAATTCAAAAAGGATTTATGATAAAAGATCGATTACTAAGACCATCATTAGTTGGGGTATCTAAAAAATCAGAAAAAAAAGACCAAAATAACGAAGAAAATAGACAAAATTTAGATAACAAATAATGAAGGCGATAACTTGTAGAATTAAAATTAACACTTATATGAGTATGGAGATTAATAATTATGAGTAAAATTATAGGAATAGATTTAGGAACAACAAACTCTTGTGTTGCCATTATGGAAGGTAGCCAAGCAAAAGTTTTAGAAAATGCAGAAGGTGCAAGAACAACACCTTCAGTTGTAGCTTTCACAGATGAAAAAGAAAAACTTATTGGTCAACCTGCAAAAAGGCAAGCCGTAACAAACCCAGAAAATACTATATTTGCAGTCAAAAGATTAATCGGAAGAAATTTTGAAGACCCAACAGTTAAAAAAGATGTTGAAGCAGCTCCATTTAAAATAATTAATTCAGATAAAGGTGATGCTTGGATTGAAGCAAAAGGAGAAAAGTATTCTCCCTCACAAATTTCTGCTTTTATTTTACAAAAAATGAAAGAAACAGCAGAAAAATATTTAGGTCAAGCAGTCACAAAAGCCGTAATTACTGTACCTGCTTATTTCAATGATGCTCAAAGACAAGCAACAAAAGATGCAGGAAAAATTGCAGGACTAGAAGTTCTAAGAATTATTAATGAACCAACTGCTGCATCCCTTGCTTATGGTTTAGATAAAAAACAAAATAAAAAAATAGCTGTGTATGATTTAGGCGGTGGAACTTTCGATGTATCAATCCTTGAATTAGGAGATGGTGTTTTTGAGGTAAAATCAACTAATGGAGATACATTTTTAGGTGGTGAAGATTTTGATAATACTGTAGTTGAATACCTTATTAATGAGTTTAAAAAAGATAATGGTATAGATTTAAAATCTGATAAATTAGCTTTACAAAGATTAAAAGAGGCTGCCGAAAAAGCTAAAATTGAACTTTCATCTGCGGAACAAACTGATATTAATTTACCCTTCATAACCGCTGATAAAACAGGCCCTAAACATATTAATCTAAAAATGACTAGAGCAAAATTAGAAGCTTTAGTTGAGGATTTAATTGCAAAAACAATGCCACCTTGCAAGACAGCTTTAAAAGATGCTGGAATTACAGCAAGTGAAATAGACGAGGTAGTTATGGTTGGTGGTATGACTAGAATGCCAAAAGTTATTGAAGAGGTTAAAAATTTCTTTGGTAAAGATCCAAATAAAAGTGTTAACCCAGATGAAGTTGTGGCTATGGGCGCTGCGATACAAGCTGGTGTGTTGCAAGGCGATGTGAAAGATGTATTATTGCTAGATGTAACTCCGCTTTCATTAGGTATCGAAACTTTAGGAGGAGTTTCAACAAAATTAATCGAGAAAAATACAACTATACCCACTAAAAAAAGCCAGGTTTTTTCAACAGCTGAGGATAATCAACCAGCTGTTTCTATAAGAGTTCTCCAAGGTGAAAGAGAAATGGCAACTGACAATAAATTATTAGGAAATTTTGAATTAGTAGGAATTGCGCCAGCCCCAAGAGGAGTGCCACAAATTGAGGTAACATTTGACATAGATGCTAATGGAATAGTTAATGTATCTGCTAAAGATAAAGGAACTGGCAAAGAACAAAAAATTCAAATCCAAGCTTCTGGAGGTTTAAGTGATGAAGAAATTGAAAAGATGGTTAAAGACGCTGAAGCTAACAAAGAAGCTGACAAAAAGAAAAGAGAGTCTGTAGACGTAAGAAATCAGGCAGATACTTTGATACATTCTACAGAAAAAAACTTGAAAGAACATGGTTCTAAAATTTCAGATGCTGAGAAAAAAGCTATCGAAGATTCATCCTCTGCTTTAAAAGAGGCTCTTAAATCTGATAACATTGAAGATATAAAGAAAAAAACAGAAGCTTTAGTGCAATCATCAATGAAACTTGGAGAAGCAATATATAAATCGCAACAAAATACAAAACCTGAGTCTGGTAAAGATGATGGAGATGATAACAAAGGAAAAAAAGACGATAATGTTGTTGATGCTGACTTTGAAGAAGTAAAAGACGAGAATAAAGAAAAAAGCGCTTAACTGACATCTATTTGTCCATATCAAAATGGCTAAAAGAGATTATTATGATGTCCTTGGTGTTAATAAAAGCGCAACACCTGAAGAATTAAAATCTGCATATAGAAAACTAGCTATAAAATATCATCCTGACAAAAATCCTGAAGATAAAGTTGCTGAGGATAAATTCAAAGAGGCGAGCGAAGCGTATGGGGTTCTCTCTGATAAATCTAAAAAAGAGAATTATGATAATTTTGGTCATGCTGCTTTTGAAAATGGCGGTGGTGGGCGCGGTGGTTTTGGCGGTTTTAGTGGTGCAGATTTTTCAGATATATTTGAGGATTTTTTTGGAGATTTTACTGGTAGTCGACGAAGCTCAAGAAAAAATAACAATAGAGGTTCAGATTTAAGATATGATCTCTCTATATCTCTAGAGGAAGCTTACACAGGCAAAAAGCAAAATATACAATTCTCTACCACAGAAAAATGCAATACTTGTAAAGGAAGTGGGTCTAAACCAGGATATAGTCCAGATAGATGTACATATTGTGGTGGAAATGGAAGAGTTCGCTCAAATCAAGGTTTTTTTACTGTTCAACAAACTTGTCCACAATGTGCAGGTAGTGGAGAAGAAATTACTAATCCATGTAATGATTGTAACGGACAAGGAAACAAACAATCTTCAAAAAAAATATCAGTGACAATTCCAAAGGGAGTAGATGATGGAACAAGAATAAGACTTGCTGGCAAAGGTGAAGCAGGTACAAGAGGTGGTGCAAGTGGAGATTTATATCTATTTGTTAATGTTGAATCTCATCAAGTTTTTAAAAGATCAGATGTAAATTTATTTTTTGAATTTCCAATTTCCGTGGCTGATGCTGCTTTAGGTACAACAATCGAAATACCAACGATTGATGGTGGAAAAGCTAAAATTAAAATACCTGAAGGTACGCAAAATGGGAAACAATTTAGATTAAAGGGGAAGGGTATGCCATTCATGCGTAGAGGCGACTTTGGCGATCTATATATTCAAGTAAAAACTGAGGTTCCAATATCTCTAAATAAAGAACAAAAAGAGTTATTAGAAAAATTCAGAAAAATTGAAAATGATAGGTCTAATCCAAGTATAAAAAAATTTTTTCAAAAAGCTAAAAATTTTTGGAAAAATTAGAGATGGGACTTGACCAAATAATTCCAACATTATTTTTAATTGCAGTTTTAATTCTGGTTCTCCCCAGTTTTTTTAGATCTAATTCAAACTCAAAACAATTTATAAAAAATTTATTTGGTTGGTCTATAATTGTTGTATCTGTTGTAATAATTTCATATCTTATTCTAAAATGAAAAAAATAAATATTGCTATAACTGGTTGTTTAGGACGTATGGGTCAACAACTCATAAAATCTGTAAAAAAAAATAATGATTTCAAATTAGTTGCTCTTACCGAAAATAAAAAAATGGATAAAAAAATCTATGGCTTAAAAATAAATCGTAACGAAGAACAAATATTTAAAAACGCTCAACTGATTATAGACTTCACAATTCCTAAATGTACATTTCAAATTTTAAAAATTGCAACAAAATTAAAAAAAAAGGTAGTAATAGGAACAACAGGTTTCACTAAAAAAGAGGAAAATTTAATCAAAAAATTTTCAAAAAAAATACCAATTCTAAAAGCAGGTAATATGAGCTTGGGTATTAACCTTTTGATGTATTTAACAGAAATAGCTTCAGGCTCGCTAGGAAATAGATTTCTTAGCAAAGTTTTTGAAATTCATCATAAACATAAAAAAGATTATCCCTCAGGAACTGCATTAATGCTAGGAAAAGGTATAGCAGTGGGTAAGAATAAAAATTTTTATAATCTAATAGGAAATAAATATTTGAATAAAAAAAATTTTCCTTATGGGAAAAAAATAAATTTTAATTCTATCAGAAAAGGAAGTGTTATCGGAAAACATGAGATTAAATTTTCAAGTGGTAAAGAAATAATTACTCTTAATCATGAGGCTTTTGACAGAGCCTTGTATTCCGAGGGAGCACTGTCAGCAGCTAAATGGTTAATAAATAAAAAGCCAGGGCTTTACTCTATGAGAGATCTTATGAATTTTAAATAATGAATGAAATTCAAAGAGCAAAAAAAATTAATAATATTCTCAACAAAATTTATCCAAATATAGTTGTTCCTTTAAATAGCAGAAATGTATTTACTTTATTAATATCTGTCCTACTTTCTGCCCAATGTACTGATGTAAATGTCAATAACGTAACTAAAGATATATATCCCAAATATTATAAACCAGAACATTTTGTAAAGTTAGGAAAAAAGAAAATTGAAAAATTAATTAAACGCATTGGAATATTTAGGATAAAAGCGAAAAGTATTTATAATTTATCAAAGTTATTAATTAAAAATCACGAAGGAAAAGTACCCAAAACTTTTGAGGAATTGGAGCAATTACCTGGCGTAGGTCATAAAACTGCAAGTGTAGTTATGTCCCAAGGATTTGGTTTTCCTGCTTTTCCAATAGATACTCATATTCACAGACTAGCCCAAAGATGGGGGCTTACTAATGGAAAAAATGTAACACAAACAGAAAAAGATCTTAAAAGACTTTTTCCAAAAAGAAATTGGAACAAACTTCATTTGCAAATAATTTATTATGGAAGAGAATATTGTAAAGCTAGAGATTGTTATGGATTAACTTGTAAAATTTGTACTACTTGTTATCCTAAAAGAAAAAAACCAGTAAAAACCAAAAAAGCATAATGAAAATTTTAGGAATAGGTAATGCAATAGTAGACGTAATTTGCAGGGTTGATGAAAATTTTATAAAAAAAAATGATCTTTCCAAAGGATTAATGAAATTATTTTTTGATTATGAGGAATTTGATCAATTACTTACAAATCTTAAAATAGAAAAAACTGTTTCTGGAGGGTCTGTTGCAAACTCGATAGTTGCGTTATCTCAATTAGGAAATAACGTTGGATTTATTGGAAAAATTTCTGATGATAATTTTGGTATTAAATATGAGGAAGGATTAATAAAAGAAAATGTAAATTATTTATACTCAAAAAAAAAAGAAACTTTACCAACGGGGACTTGCTTAATTTTAGTCACACCTGACTCAGAGAGAACAATGTGTACTTACTTAGGAGTAGCAGGTAAAATAAGTAATGAAGATTTAAATACAAGTGATCTAAAAGAAAGTGAAATTATTTTTTTAGAGGGTTATTTGTGGGATGAAGGAGAACCTCAGAAAGCTTTTGAAAAAGCAATATTAAATTCTAATAAAACTGCAATGTCTTTATCAGATCAATTTTGTGTTGATAGACATAAAACTAATTTTTTAGATTTAGTTAAAAACAAGTTAGATATAACGTTTGCAAATGAGGGTGAGATAACCTCATTAATTAACGCAAAAAATTTTAATGAGGTTATTACATTTGGTAAAGAAATAAAAAAACATCTAGTGATAACTAGAGGAAATAAGGGAGCTATTTCAATTATTAATAATGAAGTATTTGAAGTTGAAGCTAAAAAAAATTTAAAAATTATTGATCTAACAGGAGCAGGAGATTTATTTGCAGCTGGATATCTTCATGGTTATATCAACAAATTTTCTCCTCAGGAATGTTTAGATGAAGGCACTGAAATGTCCTCAAGAATTATTCAAAAAATTGGTGCAAGAATCTAGACTTTTTTAATTCTTTTAAAACTTCCTTTTCCTTTTTTGGGTTTAACTACTCTTTGTTTATATTTTCTTGAAAAAAGTTCTTTTGCAAATTTGTTTTTTTTAGGCGATTTTATAACCATTCTTTGTACTCAAAATTAATTGATCATCTTTAAATTTTTCTTTTATTTTTTTCCTCAATCTATGGATATGTGTCTCAACAGTGTGTGTTTCAAGTTGTGACTGATATCCCCAAACTTTATCTTGTAACTCATTAACACTGGCAGGTTTGTTGCTATTATTAAGATAAAGTATTGTATTAATTTCTTTTTCAGTCAATTTTAATTTTAACTTATCTAAAATTATTTCTCTTGAATTTATATTTATTAAATACCTACCAATATTTATTTTAGATTGTTTACTAAACTTTTGTCTTAGAAAATGTAAATTTATTTGTTCTAAAAGTTTTGAAAATTTAATAGGATATTGCAATGATAATATCTGGTTAGATGTGTCTAATTGTTCTTTTAAGCTCAAAATCAAATGATCGCCATACTCAGCAAAATTAGAATTATTCAATTCTTTCTTGGATATATTAACAACTTTAAAATTTAAATGATCAGATAATTCAATGAGAATTTCATAGAGTATTTGTGACTCATAAATAAGCAAATTTTGATTATTCATATATAAATACAATATGATAATTTATGTAAAAAACAAACATACTCTTAAAGTTGATGACTTCGAATTTGAATGTTGTGTTGGTAAAAAAGGTATATCAGAGAAAAAAATTGAGGGTGACCTTAAAACACCAGCGGGGATTTTTAGATTGGGACCTCTTTTTTTTAGAAAAGATAAAATAAAAAAACCATTTACAAATTTAAAATTAATAGAAATAAAAAAAAATATGGGTTGGTGTAATGATTTTAAAAGTAAGAAGTATTATAATAGATTAATTAACACTAATCAAAAATTAAAGTATGAAAAATTATTTAGGAAAGATTATAAATACAATTTATTTATTCCAATTCTATATAACTATAAGAAAAATAAACTTGCGAAAGGGAGTTGTATTTTTTTACATTTAACAAAAACTTATAAACCAACAGCTGGATGTGTAGCCATAAAAGAAAATGATTTCTTAATTTTACTTAAATTAATAAATCGTAAAACAAAAATTAAAATTATTTAACTTCTCTGACCGAATATTTCAGATCCAATTCTTAAATATGTTGAAGAATGTTCAATAGCTTTTACATAATCTGACGACATTCCCATACTCAACTCTGTTAAATTTAATTTTTTATTTAACTCATTTAATTCCCTAAAAAATGGATCAGGATCATGATTTGCCGGCGGTAGACACATCAAGCCAATAACATCTAAATTTAAACTTTTACAATATAAAAAAAGGTCTTCTAATTCTTCTTTGTTTACTCCAGATTTTTGATCCTCATAGCCAATGTTCACTTGTATGAAAATTTTAATTTTTTTCTTTAGTTTAGACTCTTCATCAGCAATTTTTTTTGCAAGTTTTTTAGTGTCAACTGAATGAATAAAATCAAAAATTTTTACAGCAAATTTAACTTTATTGCTTTGTAATTTGCCTACTAAATGTAATTTGATATCTGGTTTTTTACTTTTAATATCACTCCATTTATCCAAAGCTTCTTGAACTTTATTTTCTCCATAATCCAAATGACCATAGTCAATTAAAGGTAAAATTTTTTCCAATTTAAATGTTTTGGAAATTGCAATAATCGTTATCTTTTTTAAATCTATATTTTTAGATTTTACAAGCTTTTCAATTTGTATTAATTTTTGGACTGACTTATGCATAAATATAAATACGAAAAATATTACTTTATAAACGTATTCGATACAAATTTAATTAAATATCAAGATAAAGACACTAATATAATTTATAGAAATTATAAAACAGAAATAGACGTAAAAAAAATTTTAATTCTAAAAGACTTTTGCAAAAAAAAAGGGTGTAAATTTTACTTATCTAATAATATAAAACTTGCATTAAAACTTAATTTAGATGGTGTTTATATACCTTCATTTAATAAAGATTTCAGTCATTTATCCTATAATCTAAAAAAAAAATTTAGACTATTAGGGTCAGCACACTCCATTAAAGAAATAAGAATTAAAGAAAAACAAGGTATTAAATCCATCTTTTTATCATCAATATTTAAAAAAAATCAAAATTATCTTGGAATTTATAAATTCAAATTAATTAAAAATTTCACTAAATCTAAGATAATTGCACTTGGTGGAATTACTAATGAAAATTTAAAAACTTTAAATTTAATTAATGTTTCTGGTTATTCAGGAATTACTTTTTTCAAAAAAAAAGGCCCCTTAAAAAAGGGGCCTCTTAATATTTTAAATTCTAAATAAATTAGAATGCAAATGATAAACCAATCTCGTAAGACTCTTTATCAGCTGTAGCGTTAGAGTTACCACCAACGTTATCAGATGAGTTCATGTGTCCACCGATTGTCATACCACCCATAGTATATGATACTGAGAAACCAGAATCATTTTGTTCCTGTGAGTTAGCTGTGTCTGACGCAGTGTTATCATTGTAGTCTCTTTGACCGTAAGAGATAGACATAGCATCACTTACTGCATAAGAAACACCCCAAGTCGTTGACTCGTCAGTTGTTGCTCCTGTATGACCATCTGCTTCATGGTATTGATAACCAAGAGTTGCTCCGCCTACTGCATATTTAATAAAATATGTATAGTGGTCAATCTCAGTTGTAGCTGTATCTTCCATAGTAGCTTGAGCGTAACCTAAAGTTAAGCCTTCAACCATCTCTGGTGCTATTTGGATTCCCCAGTCAGTATATGCTCCTTCGTCAACATCGTTACCAGACGCTGTAGAAGAGTCTGCAGCTTGCAAATGTGAAAGCTTGAAAGTAACGCCAGAAATTGAAGGTGAATCATAAGCGATCAAGTTGTTACCAGATCTACCATCGATTCTTACGTCAGCACCTGATGTACCATCCCATACTTCTTCAAAAGCATTAGGAGTTACGTCATCCCACTGACCCATAACTGATGAACCACCGTGACCGTGGTAAGTTACAGTTCCCATTGAATCTGTTCCAAATGAGAAAGATTTGTTATCATAAGAACCAGTACCAGCCCATGGTGAACCGTCTAGCTCGTAAGATGCTGATACAGTTATACCACCATCTGTTTCACCTGATGCAGTTAAAGATACACTATCGTATTGATAGAAGTCACCTTTTAAATTTTCATCAGATGTTGCAAAAGCAGCACCAGCTGAACCTGAAACGCTCATTTCAATAGCGTTAGCAGCTGATATTGCAAGTGAACCAGCTAATGCTGATACACCGATTTTAGTTAGTTTGTTCATATTAAATACTCCTTTTTAATTGTTTAATATTAAACATCGAATAATTATCAAAAAGCCTGCTGAAAATGTCTATTTTTATCCAATTTTCTAAATATAAATTATCATTGTTGCATTTTTACAACACTATTTTTAGCTTATTTACTGTATTTTTTGTTATATTTGAATATGTTAACATTTTTTTCAACAAAATTTAAAATATGACAAATAAATTGAAATTTTTAAGAATTTTAACCCTTTTTTTAATTCCCTTACTTTTTTTAAATTCATGTGGGGGTTTACCAAAACCTGGCGATGCAAGGAAAGTATCAGCGGATCCAAAAGAGCGAGTTAGAAAAAATTTAGAAGAAGGTAAAGGTTTTAGGTTAAATACAAAAAAACTAAGTGGTTCTACAAATTTTGAATTTGCAAGTTCTAACGAATTATGGAGAGCATCATTAGACATTATTGAATTTATGCCTTTAACGTCAGCCAATTACAGTGGAGGAATAATTATTACCGATTGGTACTCAACAGATAACAATCCAAATGAAACTATAAAAATTACTATTAGATTTTTAAGTAATGAAATTAGAGCTGATGCTATTGATATAAAAATATTTTATAAAAAGTGTAACAATAATTCGAATTGTATAGTTTCAGAAGACAATGCTAATAAAATAGTTGCAGAGTTAAGAAGAGAAATACTTAAAAAAGCCACCATATATCAAAAACAAAGAAAAGATAAAGATTTTGAGCCCTATACGGGTGGTGTAAAAACTGGAACAGGTGACTAATATTTAAATCTTTTTGTAGTGAATAGATACAATTTTAAAGAAGTTGAAAAAAAATGGCAAGATTATTGGGAAAAAAATAACTCTTTCAAAACAAATATCCAAAAAAATAAGAAAAAATTTTATTGTTTAGAAATGTTTCCATACCCATCAGGGAAGATTCATATGGGTCATGTAAGAAATTATACTATTGGTGATGTACTTGCTAGATATAAAATTTTAACTGGATACAACGTTCTTCATCCTATGGGTTGGGATTCTTTTGGAATGCCCGCTGAAAATGCAGCAAGACAAAACAATCTGGATCCAAAAAGCTGGACTGAAAAAAATATATCAGTAATGAAATCACAACTAAAAAAATTAGGATTGTCTATAGATTGGGATAGAGAAATTTCTACATGTAAACCAGATTATTATAAACACCAACAAGAATTTTTTTTGGAGATGTACGATAAAGGCTTAGTTTATAGAAAAGAAAATTATGTAAATTGGGATCCTGTTGACAAAACCGTACTAGCAAATGAACAAGTTATTGATGGTAAAGGTTGGAGATCGGGTGCACCGGTTGAGAGAAAAAAGTTGAATCAATGGTTTTTTAAAATTACTCAATTTGCAGATAACCTATTAGCCAATTTAGATAAACTAGATAACTGGCCAAATAAAGTCAAAATAATGCAGAAAAATTGGATTGGAAAATCTTATGGTTGTGAAATTAAATTTCAAATTGAAGGGTCAGATAAAGTTAAAGATATTGAATGCTATACTACGAGACCTGATACTTTGTTTGGCATGTCTTTTCTAGCATTATCTGTGGATCATCCGGTTTCAAAATTTTACGAAAAAGATCCTAAATTCCTAGAATTTAAAGAACAGTGCTCAAAAACGGGCACCACAGAAGAATCTTTAGCAAATGCAGAAAAAATTGGTTTCAAAACGGATTTATTAGCAATTAATCCTTTTGATAAATCTATTAAGGTACCAATTTATTTTGCTAACTTTGTTTTAATGGATTACGGTTTAGGCGCTGTTTTTGGTTGTCCTGCACACGATCAGAGAGATTTAGATTTTGCAATAAAATATAATCTTAAAATCACTACTGTTGTAAAACCGTCTATGGAAGAAAATAATTTTTCAGTAACCGACAAAGCTTATTCTGAGTCAGGTTTTATGATAAATTCCTCATTTTTAAATGATTTAAAAGTACCAGAAGAGTCAATCGAAAAAGCAATTTCATATTTAGAAGAAAAGAATATTGGTAAAAGAAAAACTAATTTTAGACTAAAAGACTGGGGTATATCTAGACAAAGATATTGGGGATGTCCGATACCAATTGTTTATGATAAAAATAATGTGCCTCATAAAATACCAAAAAATTTGTTACCAGTAGAATTACCAAATATAAAAAAATTTGAAACATCTGGAAATCCATTAGATTTTGATGAAAAATGGAAAAATATTATTATTGATGGTAAAGAGTATACTAGAGAAACTGACACTTTAGATACATTTGTAGATTCATCATGGTATTTTTTAAGATTTTGTTCTCCGAAAAAGACTGATTATGGATTTGAAGAAGATGATATCAATTATTGGATGCCAGTTGATCAATATATCGGTGGAGTAGAACACGCTATACTTCACCTGCTTTATTCACGTTTTTTTATGAATGCACTATCTTTTGAAAACAAAAATTTCAATTTTAACGAACCATTCTATGGATTGTTTACTCAAGGAATGGTTTGTCACGAAACTTACAAAGATAAAAATGGAAATTGGATAAGTCCAGAAGAAATTATCAACATCAATGGTGAAAAATTTCTAAAAAAAGACCAAAGTCAAAAAATTAAAATCGGGTCCTCAGAGTCAATGTCTAAGTCAAAAAAGAATACTATAGATCCTGAAAAAATTATTAGCGATTTTGGTGCTGATAGTGTTAGACTTTTTATTTTATCGGATAGTCCTCCTGAAAAAGATGTTCAATGGTCTGACGAAGGAATTATTTCATCATTTAAATTTTTACAAAAATTATGGAACTTAAATACGCAAATTTTAAATGAAATTCAAAAAGACCATAAAAAGGATCATGATGATTTCTTTGATAAAATGACTAACAATTTTGTAGATAAGGTTACAAATAATTTAACAAAATTCACTTATAATAAAATAATAGCTAATTTACATGAAATGCATTCTGAAATTTCATCAATTCTTAAGAATAAATATTCACCGAAAACTATTTTGAATAACTATAAAAAAATTTTAATTTGTATGATACCGGTGACACCGCATTTTGCTAATGAGTGTATTTCAAAATTAAAGAATGAAACTGAACTCAAATGGCCTGATGTTGATAAAACTATGCTACTAGAAGAAAATATAAAGTATGTTATTCAAATAAATGGAAAAAAAAGAGGATTAATAGATGCATCTCGCAATATTTCTGAGAAAGAATTATTAGATTTAATGACTAAAACTGAAGAAATAAATAAATATTTAAAAAATAAAGAAATAAAAAAACAAATATTTGTTCCAAATAAATTGATAAATATCATATTATAAAACATGATTAAAAAAATCATTTTAATAACTCTTTTTTCATTTCTATTTTCAAGTTGTGATTACAAGCCTATTTATTCAACAAATAATTTTGATTACTTTATAGAGGATATAAGTTTTGAGGGAGATATTGAGGTGAATAATTTAATTGATAAAAAAATTAAAAAATTTCAAAGTAAAAATTCAAGTAAAAAATTTAAAATCAAAACTACTTCTTCATATAGTAAAATTTCACAATCAAAAGATAAAACAGGTAAAACTACAGACTTTAAAGTTTATATAAATGTAAAATTTGAAATACAAAGTCAAAAAGAGACTAAAATTCTGAATTTAATGGAAGATTTTGTAATGAAAGATTTCACAAATAACTTTGAAGAGCAAAAATATGAAAAAATGAGGAAAGATAATTTAACAGACTTAATTACCAATAAACTTTTAACACAATTATCTTTAATGTAATGATCTTAAAATATTTTGAATTTGAAAAAGTTAATACTCAAAAAACAAATTTTGTTTTATTACATGGAAAAAATGAAGGTTTAAAAAATCAAAAAATTGATCAACTAAAAAAAAAAATTAACAAAAAGACTGAAAATTATGATGAAAAACAAATATTAGAGAATACTGATAGATTTATAGAAGGCCTCATGAATGGTTCATTATTTGATGAAAGCAAAATTATTATTATCAACAGAGTATCTGATAAATTTTTCCATATTATCGAAAATTTAATTGAAAGAAAAATTGAAGATACAATTTTTATTTTAAATTGTGAAATTTTAGAAAAAAAATCAAAGCTCAGAAATTTATTTGAAAAATCCAAAGATAGACTCATTTCTATTGGCTTTTATCCAGATAACTATGAAACTTTATCTAAGTTAGCATATTCGTTTATCAAAAGTGAAAAAATTTCAATATCAAATGAGAGTTTAAATTTAATAATAAACAAATGTAGTAACGACAGAAAAAATCTACTCGATGAACTAGAAAAAATCTCAATTTTATCAAAGACAAAAAAAAATATTACAAATGAAGAAATTCAAAAACTAATAAATCTTAATGAAAATCATAATATAAATGAATTAATTAATTATTGTTTGGCAAAAAATCAAAAACAAACATTAAATATCTTAAATGAAAATAATTATTCAAATGAAGATGCAATAATGATTATAAGAACTATGTTAAAAAAGACAAAAATTCTTCAAAATTTAATCTCACACTTTAAAATAAGTAGAGATTTAAATGCTACAATAAATAGTTCGAAACCACCGATATTCTGGAAAGAAAAAGAGATAATAAAACTTCAAATTAAAGCATGGTCATCAGAGAAAACAAGAAACTTGATTAAAGAAATTAATGATTTAGAGCTTCTTATTAAAAAAAAACCAATAAAGCCAATAAACTTTATTTACAATTTTTTAATTGAAAAATCAGCAATATAGCTAAAAATATTAATAATTTTTTTTTATTATTTCTATAATTTTATTCAATTGATCTAAATCATGATATGAAAAAATTATTGTTCCTTTGTTTTTTTTTGTATTTTTAATTGACACACTAAGACCAGTTTTAGCAGATATAGTCTCTTCAAGATTTTTAATATTCGCGTCTTTATAAGAAAAATTTTTCTTTTTCTTTTTAAAAATTTTAACAAAATTTTCGGCTTGTCTAACTGATAATTTTTTTTCTATTATCTTATTAGCAATAAATTCTGCGTTATCTAATCCTACTAAGATCTTTGCATGACCTGCTGATATTTTTTTTTCTTTAACAAATCTTAAAACTTCTAATGGCAAGTTTAATAAGCGAAGTGAATTAGTTATATAACTTCTACTTTTTCCGATGAATCTTGAGACTTTTTCTTGGTCATAGGAAAAATCGTCAATTAATCGCTTATAACCCTCAGCCTCTTCTAATGGATTTAAATCGTGTCTTTGAACATTTTCAACAATAGCAAATTCTAATGATTTTAAATCGTCTGCTTCTGTAACTACTACTGGTATTTCATGAAGGTTTGCTCTTCTAGCAGCCAACCATCTTCTTTCACCTGCTATAATTTCATATTTAGATAAGTCAGAACTAGATTTTCTTACTATTATTGGCTGAATAACTCCTCGTTCTTTTATAGAGTTTGTGAGGTCAATCAGGTTTTCTTCGTCAAAATTTTTTCTTGGCTGAAATTTATTTGGGATAATGTCGCTCAATGAGAGCTTGTTAGTTCTTGACTCTACTTTAGTTTCACCTATCAAAGAAGATAAACCCCTTCCTAAACCTTTTTTAATTTGCGAATTCATTATGCAGCACTCCCAATATTATTTTCCTGATTAACAAATTCGTCTGTAAAACTATAATATGATTTACTCCCTGGACAATTTTTATCGTAAATTAGAACTGGCATACCATGAGAAGGTGCTTCGGACAATCTAACATTTCTTGGTATGACTGTTTGGTATACTTTATCCTTAAAATAATTCCTTGCTTCTGCTTCAACTTGAGACGACAATTTATTTCTTCTATCATACATTGTTAAAAGTATTCCTTGAATTGTTAAGCTAGGATTTAAATTGACTTTTATTCTTTCAATAGTTTTCATAAGCTGAGTTAAACCTTCTAAAGCAAAAAATTCTGTCTGAAGAGGAACTAAAAGCGAATTTGAGGATACTAAAGCCATAACAGTTAGCAGGCTTAAAGATGGAGGACAGTCTATTAGAATGTAATCATATGATGCTCCAGAATTGTTTAAATATGCGGTTAATTTACTTTTCAAAATAAAAGCTCTGTCATTATCTCCTGCTGTTTCAACCTCTAACCCTGACAGATCTACGTTAGATGAGATTAAATCTAGATTTTCAAACTTTGTTTTCTTGATTACATCTCTGATTTGCATTGTTCCATTTAAAATTCCATATATTGTTTGATCTGATTGTTCAGTGTTAGATAGTCCCAATCCAGTTGTGGCATTTCCTTGCGGGTCTAAATCAATTACTAAAATTTTTTTTCCTTGCTGGGATAGTGCTGAAGCCAAATTTATAACTGTTGTTGTTTTGCCCACACCACCCTTTTGATTTATTATTGATATTATTTTCATGAGACTTTTTTTTTAATTTTTTTAATATTTAATATAAACGAGTCTTCATTTGTTAGGCTTTTTTTTTCATCATAATCTAAATCCCACTCCTTAAGTGTTTCGTTTAAAATTTTTTTTCCTGTACTGCCCATGAACATGATTAAATTTTTATATGTTTTAAAATTTTCATTAACTAAATCAAGAATTACTGGCATAGGTTTAAAGGCTCTGGTCATTATTGTTCCGGTTTCTATGTTTTTAACTGCAAAAATATCTTTTTGAATTACATCAGTGTTCAAATTTAATTTTTTTGAGACCTCTTTTAAAAAAGCACACTTGTGATAACTTTTTTCATAAAGATTAATTTTCATATCGTTTTTTATTTTTTTCATTACGATTGCTATTATTAATCCAGGCATTCCTCCTCCCGTACCTAAATCAGAGGTTGTATTACAATTTAAATCAACAAAATCAATTATTTGCGCTGAATCTATTATATGTCTTTGTCTTATTTGCTCTTTTTCGTATATTTCTCGGCTTATTAGGTTAATTTTTTTATTTTTCTCCTGAATCATAGAAATTAAGCTTTCAAGTTCATTACAAGTTTCACGTGAAACATTCAAGTTCGATATTTTTGAGTAAGAATCTAAAATTTGATTATCCATTAAGCTATATGCTTAATAGACCTTCTTTTGACGTGTGACAACAAAATATATACAGCTGCTGGTGTAATTCCATCAATTCTAAGTGCTTGTCCCATGGTTTTTGGCCTAATTTGCTTAAATTTAGCTTTAACCTCATTTGACAAACCCGAAAACTGATCATAATCAATATTTTCTGGGATTAATAAATTTTCATCTCTCTTAAAAGCTAGGATATCAGCCTTTTGTTTTTTTAAATAACCCCTATAATGTGAATTAATTTCAATTTGTTCATCAATATCTGAACCATGATCTGGTATTTCAGGCCAAATTTCTCTAATTTTTCTCATATTTACGTCTTTTTGAGTCAAAACTTCCTCGGCAGATCGAAAAACTCCATCTTTAGCAATTTTTATACCAAATTTATCTGCTTTTGATGGAGAAATATTTAATTCAGACATTTGCAAAGAAATTTTACTCAATTTCGCAAATTTATCCTCAAAAATTTGTTTCCTATCCTTTGATATTAATCCAATATTAATTCCTTTATGTGTGAGTCTAAGGTCGGCATTATCTGATCTAAGACTTAATCTATACTCTGCTCGAGACGTAAACATTCTATATGGTTCTGCGACGCCCTTTGTAACCAAATCATCAATCATAACTCCAATATAAGCATCAGATCGATCTAAAATAAAAGGCTCCATATTTTTTAGAGAAAGAGCAGCATTAATACCAGCTATTAAACCTTGGGCCGCAGCTTCCTCATATCCTGTTGTTCCATTAATTTGTCCTGCTAGATATAAATTTTTAATCTTTTTAGTCTCTAATGTTAAAAAAAGTTCTCTGGGATCAATATAGTCATATTCTATAGCATAACCAGGTCTAATAACTTTGACATTCTCTAAACCATTGATATTATTGAGAATTTCGTTTTGAACAACCTCAGGTAGAGACGTTGATATCCCATTTGGATAAATTGTATGATCATTAAGACCCTCTGGCTCTAAAAAAATCTGATGTCTAGTCTTATCAGCAAATTTTACTATTTTGTCCTCTATAGATGGACAATATCTTGGTCCAACACCTTGTATGCTACCAGAATACATTGCACTTTTAGATAAATTCTTTTCAATAATCTTGTGAACCTTTTCGTTGGTGTAAGTCATCGAGCATGATACTTGTTTATTTAGATTGCTTTTAGTTAAAAAAGAAAAAAAATAAGGATCATCATCAGCAAACTGTTTCTCTAAATTCTCAAAATTTATAGTTCTAGAATCTAATCTTGGTGGGGTTCCAGTTTTTAATCTACCTATTTTAAAATTATATTTCTCTAACTGTTCGCTCAAACCAGTGCTAGGTTTTTCGTTAAATCTCCCCGCAGGTATTTTATTATCACCAATGTGTATCAACCCATTTAAAAATGTACCAGTTGTTAGTATTAACTTGCTACAATTTACCTTGTTACCTTTCTTAGTTATAAATCCACTTATTTGATTATTTGAAAATATAAATTTAATTACAGGATCAGAAAAAATCGTTAAATTACAGTAGTTTACAAGTTTTTCTTGCATAAATTTACGATATAATGATCTATCTGATTGAGTTCTTGGCCCTCTTACTGCAGGTCCTCTACTTCTATTTAATAATCTAAATTGTATTCCAGACTTATCGGCTATCACACCCATAACTCCATCTAAAGCATCAATTTCTCTCACTAAATGACCTTTTCCTAAACCACCAATGGCAGGATTACATGACATTTCTCCAATTGTATTTTTGTTATGAGTGAAAAGAGCAGTGTTAATACCAAGTCTTGCCGATGCTGCTGCAGCCTCGCAACCAGCATGACCTCCACCAATCACAACTACATCAAAGGTTAAATCTTTTTTCATTACATGAATTTATATTCGATTAAAATATTTACAAGATTTGAGTTTTTTCTCCTAAATAACCCTTGATTATCAAAGAAAAATAGAAAAAATAAGCCAAATAAGGAAAAAATGATTATTTCCCAATACAAAAATCGTTGAAAATACTGCCTAATATCTCCTCTACATCTACTTTTCCAACTATCATACCTAAATGCCTGGTTGCTAATCTTAAATCTTCAGCTGCTTTGTCAAAATCCTTTTTATCATTTTTGTCTAAAAAATTTTTTAGATAATTTTCACATTGCACTAAATGTTGTCTGTGTCTTTCTCTAGTGATTAGAATATCTTCTTCAGTTATAAATTTATTTTTAAGATGATCTTTCATTTTTTTAATTAACTTATCTATATTTAAATTATCTTTTAGTGAAATTTGAACATGGTTGAGCTTAGAAATTTCTGGGTCCAATTTTCCTTTTAAAAGATCTAACTTATTGATTACAAGTATAGCATCGTTTTTTAACAAATCATTTAAAAAACCGCTTAAATCAATGTTTTTAGCATCAACTACAACTAATTTTAAGTCTGCATTTTCAGCTTTTTGGAGAGATAACTTTATTCCTTTTTTTTCAATTTCATCTTTTGAATCTCTTATTCCTGCTGTATCTGAGATGATAACAGGATATCCATCTAAGTCTAAATGCGTTTCTATAACATCTCTTGTGGTACCGGCAATCTCAGACACTATAGCAACTTCTCTATTTGATAAGTTATTTAATAAGCTCGATTTACCTGCATTAGTTGGTCCTACAATTGCAATTTTAAATCCTTCGCGAATTATCTCTCCAACTTTTTGATCATTTAAAATTTTATTTATCTGGTGTTGAATGTCTAAAGAGTCTCGTTTTATTATTCTTATATTTTCTTCTGGTATGTCTTCCTCGGGAAAATCTATTTTCGCTTCAATAAAAGATAATACTTTTAACAACTTTCCTCTCAACTCGTTAAATTTTTCAGACGATTTACCATCCATAATTTTTATAGCTTGTAATCTTTGAATTTCAGTTTCGGCAGAAATTAAATCAGCTATACTCTCGGCTTTTAGTAAATTTACTTTTCCATTTTGAAAGGCAAGTTTTGTAAACTCTCCTGGTTCGGCTAATCTACAATTTTTAATTTTAGAAATTTCGTTTTGGAGTGCCATCACTACTGCTTTACCTCCATGTATCTGAATTTCGGCCATATCCTCTCCTGTATAGCTGTGAGGCCCAGGAAACCACAATATTATAGCTTCATCAATTAACTCAGAAGTGTTGATATTGTTGATTTTTCGCAGAGTTGCCATTCTAGGACTTGGCAAGTTCTTTCCAGTAAGTTTTTCTATAACTGACGATGCGTCGGAGCCGGAAATTCTTATTATAGCTACTCCAGATACACCGGGTCCCGTCGATAAAGCAAAAATAGTCATAACTTTTTATTTTTTAATTATATAGTTTTTCTAAAGAAGTAAAAAAATGATTTACGAATTTTTTTTGATCAAATAACGGTGTTCCTAAAGCATTTTCATAAATTTCATTTCTGATCTTTTCAATTTTATCTATATTTTCAGATAAAAAAATAGCCTTATCTACATAATCTTGCTTATTATTTGCTATTAAATCATTTAAATTAATATTTTTATTAATCGACTCTCCACATCTTGAGCTAAAATTAAAACCTTTCATTGTTAAAACTGGGACTCCCATCCAAATTGCCTCAAAAGAGGTTGTAACTCCATTATGAGGAAAAGTATCTAATGCAATATCTATTTTTTTATATTCATTTAAATGATCATTAAAATTGCCTTTATAAGATATAAATTCAATTGAATTCAAAACATCATTTTTTTCGAACTTCTCAGCCATTACGGATCTAAATACAGCATTCGAAGATTTTAAAATTAATTTAGAATTTTCAATTTTTTTCAATATTTTTGACCAAACAGCAATTACGCTATCATTAATCTTATTGAAATTATTGAAAGATCCAAAAGTAATGAATTTATTTTGTCTGTAAGGGATAGGATATTTTGATCTTTTGAGTTCATAACCAGCATGACAATTCCATATATCATCAAGATAAATTATTTTTTCAGAATATGAATTTTGTTCCTCTTGAGGAACAATATTTCTATCGGCAATCATATAATCCATCTCCTTTAACCCAGTAGTATTCAAATATCCACACCACGATATTTGTATTGGGGCTAAACGATTTTTATATAAAGACAATCTATGATTAGAGGTTAAACCCATAAGATCAAACAAGATATCTATTTTATCATTTCTGACTAAATTAATAACTTCTATATCATCCATAAAAGTTATGTTTATAGCTTTATTAACATATTCTTTAAATTCATTAGTTGTTTGATCTTCTTTCTTGTTTCCCAAATAGAGATTTATATTAAATTTATCTTTATTATAATTAGTCAAAATTGTTTTTAAAAAATGAGTAACAGAATGTTTTGCTCTTATGTCAGCTGTATGAAAACCTATGTTAATTTTTTTCTTATCTGACCCTTTTAGTTCAACTAATTTATTTGAAGGATATTTAATTAATTTTTGATCTAAAATTTTAGAACTCTCTAAAAACTTTTTTTGATCCCATTTGTCTAAAAAATTATTAAAATATATATATGAAGCCCAAGCGTCGATACTTGAGCTATTTTTGTCTACTATTTCATTTAAATAATAAACTGCATTTTCTATGTCTAAATTACGAATTAAAGCTCTTACTAATGCCCTAGTAAGACTTTCATTTTTTTTAAAATATTCTTTATTTTCTTCAAAATATAAAAAAATTTCTTCAAGGTTATTAGTTAAATTTTTTTCATTAGTTCTAAATTCTATATCAAATAAATCAATTGATGCATTTATAAAATTTTTTAAAGCATTAAAGGAATGCTCAGTCTTATTTTTTTCTCTTAAATATGCTTTTCTAAAATCACTAATTGCGCTTTTTAATGATTCTTCGGATTTATCAGATAATAATTTACAAGCCCCGCATAAATTTATTAATCCTGAATTTAAATCTTGATCATCAAAGTTTTCTATAATCGATATTATTTCACTATACTTTTTTTCTTCATAAAGTTTTTTAAAATCAAAATTTTGATAACTCATGGTGGAGACAATATATAATAAATTGAAAAAAAAATAATTTTATAATTTACTCTTGGTAAACTAATTTAAGCAGGTTTATTCATTGAATTAAAAAATTCTGCATTGTTTTTTGTATCTTTTAATTTTGAACTTATAAATTCGATAGCATCCATTGTTCCCATTGGAGCAATTATTCTTCTTAAAACATTCATTTTTTGTAAATCATCTTTGTTAAACAACAATTCTTCTCTTCTTGTTCCAGATTTAGTAATGTCAATTGCTGGATAGATTCTTTTGTCTGCAATTTTCCTATCAAGAACAGTTTCACTATTTCCAGTTCCCTTAAATTCTTCGAAAATAACTTCATCCATTCTACTTCCAGTATCAATCAAAGCAGTTGAAATAATTGTTAAAGATCCTCCCTCTTCAATATTTCTGGCTGCACCAAAAAATCTTTTTGGTCTTTGAAGAGCATTTGCATCTACACCACCTGTCAAAACTTTACCAGAACTTGGTATTACGGCATTGTATGCTCTGCCCAATCTCGTAATAGAATCTAACAAGATTACTACATCTTTTTTATGCTCTGTTAACCTTTTGGCTTTTTCTATAACCATTTCAGCTACAGCAACGTGTCTTTGAGCGGGTTCATCAAAAGTAGAACTAATAACTTCACCTTTAACAGTTCTTTGCATATCTGTTACCTCTTCAGGTCTTTCATCAATTAACAAAACAATAAGATAGCATTCTGGATAATTCTTAGCTATTGAGTTAGCTATACTTTGAAGTATCATTGTCTTACCTGCTTTTGGCGGCGAAATAATTATTGATCTCTGACCTTTACCTATTGGGCTTACGAGATCAATTAATCTTGGTGTTAAATCTTGTTTTTTTTCGGGTTTAACAATTTCTACTTCCATTACTAATTGTTTGTCTGGATATAGGGGAGTTAAATTATCAAATGCAATTTTATGTCTTGATTTTTCTGGTTCCTCAAAGTTTATTTTACTTACTTGGAGCAATGCAAAATATCTCTCGCCTTCTTTGGGTGCCCTAACCGGGCCTTCAACAGTATCACCTGTTCTCAGACCAAATTTTCTAATCTGACTCGGGCTTACATAAATATCATCTGGACCAGGCAAATAATTTGACTCCATTGCTCTTAAAAATCCAAAACCATCCTGTAACAATTGCAGCACACCTGCACCAGTAATTTCCTCTTTTTCGGCTACTTTTTTGAGAATTGCAAAAAGAATTTCTTGTTTTCTTAATGTGCTAGCATTTTCAATCCCAAGCTGTTCTGCTTGAGTAATAAGCTGTTCAGATGATTTTAGTTTTAATTCTTGAATATTCATGATTTTTAATTTGATAAGGACTTATCAATTTCTGTTAATATATATACTCTTTAAACTATTTCAAGGGAGTTTATGAAATATTAAAAAAAATCAGTAAAATATGAGCTTTTTGTTAATATTTAGTAACTATTTTTAAGTTCCTTTGTAAAATCATCGACTTTTGACCAATCTGTGAATTCGTACGTTTGAGAAACATCTGTCGGACCATTGGTAATAAACATTATAAGTTTAATTATATATTTATCGAAAAAATTATAATTAGGATAATCAACTTTTCCCGCAAAGACTTTTATTTTTTTTGGTTTCCAATCAGAAATTTTTAAAAACTTTTTAATATAAGGATTTGTTGCAGCTGTATTTTTTTCTAATTTTCTTGCAACAACATTCACTGAAAAAAAAGCAGATTGTCTTTGATTTAAAATATCTTTATTTAAATTTACAAATTTATATAATTCTTTAGAGTGTCTACCATATCTTATACTTGCACCAATTATAATTTTTTCAAAATCGGACAAATTAATTTTTTTCACCTCTTTTAAAGAAATGAGTTTAACTAAGCTTCCTTCATTTAAAAAACTTTTTATTCTTTCACAAATTCTTTTTGTATGACCATCGGTACTTGAATAAATAATTAAAAAACTAGACATGTTGAGGTAACATTATGACTTATTCATTTCTTGTTTGGGCATTTTTTCATAGAACTTTTGATCTAGCTGATATTCTATGTCCTCTTTATCTTGGGCAGACCCCTCGGCTTGTATAAATGTGTATTTTGCGAAATCTTTACACCAATTTTCTTTGGTATTTAAACATTCTATAGGATAAATATTGCCTCCCCAATCTTTTGCATCATTTACAAGCTCATGACCTAATTCATCTGTAGTCTCAAGACAATCAGCAACAAAACTTGGAGAGTATATGGCTATTTCTTTTTTTCCGTCGGTAATTAATTGTTTTACTACATCTTCGGTGTAAGGGGTAATCCATTCCTCAGATCCAAAACGGCTTTGAAAACTCATCGTACATTGCTCAGGTTTGATATTTTTTAAATTATTTGTGATTAAACAAAATGTTTCATAACAATGTCTATAATAATCGTCTCCTTTATTAACAATTCTTCTTTTTTGCATACCATGAAAAGTGATTATTAAATTATCAATTTTTTTTCCTTGCTGTTTGAGCTCATTTATCTTTGTATCTACTTGTATTACAGAGTTGTTTATGAACGCATGTGTTCTGTGAAAATTCGTAATAACTTCGAAAGTTGGAATTTTAACTCTTTTAGATAGTTCTTTGGCTAATGCATCTATGCCAGATGCTATTGTGCTTTCAGAATATTGAGGAAACATTGGTATTACCATTAACTTTGTTGCTCCAACACCTTTTTTTAAATCATCTTCCCAGCTATCGTAAATTTCATTTACATATGGAGGAGATAAAAGAAATGCATGATTCACCTCAACATAGCCATGAGGATCAATTTTTTTTAACTCATCCCTCACATTTTTTGTAAAATCTCTTGTATTGGTAATCAAAGGGAAACTTTTTCCATCCCAAATTCTTGCATAAAGTTTTGCAGATTTTCTAGGTCTAAAAGGCAATACAAAAAAATTCAAAATTATTTTCCATAACCATGGATTAATGTCAACTACTCTAGGGTCTCCTAAAAATTTTCTAAGATATTTTCTTAAAGCTTTAGTTGTTGGTTCAGAGGGAGATCCGAGTTGTACAAAAACAACTTTGGTTTTTCTTTTTGGGTGTTTATAGGTCTGACTCATTTTAATAATTTTTTACTGTTTTAACCAAATAATCAAACATATTTGGATCTGTTTCCGGAAGTACTCCATGTCCTAAATTAAATATATATGGATGATCTTTAAAAATATCGAGATATTTTGTAGCTTCTTTTTTTAATATTTCCTTGTCTGTTAACAATATTTTAGGATCTAGTCCGCCTTGAACCGGAATTTTTATGTTATTAACTATTATTTTAGGATTCGTGTTGTAGTCGATGTTTATTGCGTCTGGTTTTACAATCTCACAAAATTCCTTATAATTTTTAATTTCTCTAGGAAAACATATCACTGGTATGTTTAAAGATTTAACGAAATTTACTAAACTTAAAGTTGGATCATATATATATTCTGATAAGTCTTTCTTTTCTAACAACCCTGCCCAACTATCAAAGATTTGAATAACATCTGCTCCATTATTAATTTGATTTTTTATATGAATTTTTAAAAATTTTTCTATAATAATTAACAATTTTTTAATTAAAGATTTATCTTCAAAAAAATCTTTTTTTAATCCTAATTTTGGTGATTGTTTATTAAGCATATAAACCAATAATGTCCATGGCGCTCCAACAAACCCGATTGTACTCTTATTTTTAGTAAGATTATCATTGCTAACCATATTTATTGCGTCGTAAACTGGATAAATTTTTTGAACAAATTCATCTTCATTCACATTTAATATATCATCTAAATCCAATTCACCCAGAATAGGGCCAAAATTTTTTTTGAATTCAACTTTTTGGTTTAGAGCATATGGCAACATTAGAATATCAGAAAAGATTATTGCAGCGTCTAAATCAAATCTTTTAAGAGGCTGTAAGGTAATTTCTTTTGCTAATTTTGTGTTTAAACATAATTTTATAAAATCAGTATTTAATTTTCTAATATCTCGAAATTCAGGCAAATATCTTCCAGCTTGTCTCATAATCCAAATTGGGTTGATAGTTGTATTCTTTTCTTTTAAAACTCTATTTATAGGTGTCATTATATTAATATATATTTAGATAGTATCTTTAGTAGATAATGTGAATAATGGTAATTATTATTTATCAACATTTTATTAACCGTTTTATTCATAATTTTTAAATTAATTTACTTGTTATTTTGAATTTACCCAACCATTTGTATATTTATTTCCCACAGGATTAATTTTGTTAATAAAACCCTTGTTTTTCAAGCAATTTTAAAAAAAAATAAATTTGTTTAATTTTATTTAGATATTACAAAGATATTAACAAGATATACATGAGTAATACTTACCAAATTTTCTTAATTTCCGACTCTACTGGGGAAACATTAGAGAGAATTTTTTTGTCATTAAAGGCACAATTTAAAAATATTGAATGTAAAGTTAATTCATATTCTTTCACCAGAACCGAGAACCAAATACTCAAAATACTAGATTTGGCGGTGAAAGAAGAAAATTCAATAATTTTATACACAATTGTCGATAATAATTTAGCTAAATTTTTAGCAAATTCATGTAATGAAAAAAAAATTCCATGTTTTGGGGTTCTTGGAAGTTTAATTTTAAGTTTTTCAAAGTTATTTAATCAAGAAGCATCTCATGAACCTAGTGGTCAATACGCTTTAAACGAAGAATATTATAATAGGATTGAAGCCATACAATTTACAATGAATCATGATGACGGGAATTTATTAAATGATGTTGAAAAATCTGATATAATCTTATTAGGAGTAAGCAGGACCAGCAAAACCCCTACATCAATATATTTGGCCAATAAAGGCTACAAAACAACAAATATTCCTTTGGTGAATCATAATTCTTTACCTGATAATTTGAAGAAAAATCCAGATGCATTTTGTGTAATTGGCTTAACATCAGAGGCCGAAAGGCTAGCAGATATTAGAAAGAACAGAATTAATTCGTTGAAAGAAACAAAAAGCCAAGATTATACAAATTTGGAAATTATTAGGAAAGAAGTAGATGATGCTAAAGCAACATTTAAAAAATATAAGTGGCCAACAATAGACGTGACGAGAAAATCTGTTGAAGAAACAGCAGCATCAGTAATTAAGATTCATGAGATTTATCTAAGTAAAAAAAATGGTTAAAAAAATTATTTTAGCTTCAAAAAGCAAAGTCAGAAAAGAAATTTTAGAAAAAAACAATATTATTTGCAACGTTCAACCTTCTAATATTGATGAAGATATAATTAAAAAAAGCTTGGAAAAACAAAATGCTTCTCCAGAAATTATATCAAAAAATCTTGCTGAACTTAAATCTAATAAAGTAAGTCAAAAATTTCCCGAAAGCTATGTAATTGGAGCTGATAGTGTAATTGACCTAAAGGGAAGGGTGATATCAAAACCAGAGAATAGAAAAGAAGCACTAAAAATATTAAATAATTTAAACGGCGAAACACACCAGTTAATAAGTTCTGTTTGCATATCTAAGGGAGGGAATATGATATGGAATTATACTGATAAGGCCACTCTCACAATGAAAAAAATGGAAGAAAGTGAATTAGAAAAATATTTATCCAAAATAAGCGATGACGCGTTATACTCTTATAATGTTTATCAAATAGAAGGTCTTGGCAGAAGCTTGTTTTCAAAAATAGAGGGAAATGAGAATACTATAATGGGAATTCCAGTAGAAAGGATAAAAGAATATTTAAATCAACAAAATGACTAAAAAATATTTTATTATAGGAAACCCAGTAAGTCATTCACTGTCTCCGAAGATTCACAATTACTGGTTTGAGAGAAATAATATTAATGCAGTTTATGAAAAAAAAGAAATTTCTGAAAATGAATTAAAAAATGTAGTAAATGATATTAAAAATGAGAAAATACATGGAATAAATGTTACTGTTCCATATAAGCAAAAAATAATACCGTTTTTAGATAAATTGTCAGATTTGGCAAAAAAAACAGAATCAGTAAATACAGTTTATAAAAGTGATAATATGATTGTTGGAGATAATACAGATATTTATGGGTTTAAAGAATCTTTAATTAATCAAAATATTTACTTAAAGGATAAAATAGCTTTTATAATTGGGGCAGGTGGTGTAGTTCCGTCTATTATAACTGCACTCAAAGATTTATCTGTAAAAGAAATTTTTTTAACCAATAGAACATTTTACAAAATAGAAAAATTGAAAATAAAATATCCTGAATTACAATTATTGAAATGGGGAGAAGTAACTAATTTTGATATTGTAATAAATGCAACAAGCATCGGTCTTAAATCTGACGATAAAATAAATATCGACTTTGATAATCTAGAGAATCATAAAATTTTTTATGATACTATATATAATCCACCGGTAACTAATTTTTTATCTAAAGCAAAATCAGATGGACATCGTTCTATTAACGGTAAACTTATGTTAGCTTATCAAGCTCAAAAAGCCTTTCAGTGCTGGAATAATTTACTACCAAATTTAGATAAAAAATTTTTAGATTTTATAAAAGATGATTAGAATTGTTTTAGTAGGCGGTATTGGATCTGGAAAAACATATATTTCCAGACTTTTAGGGTTTCCATTATTTAATGCAGATTATGAGGTTTCAAAAATTTATAAAAGTGACAGGAAATGTTATCAAAAAATAAAAAAACAATTCCCAAAAATTAATTTTTCTTATCCTTTAAAAAAACATCAATTAATTGAGTGTATTTTATCTAATCAAAACAATTTAAAAAAATTGTCAAAAATTGTTCATCCAATTGTAAGAAAAAAATTGAGCCTTTTTTTAAATAAAAACAGATACAAAAAAATTGTAGTATTAGATATCCCCCTTTATTTTGAGAATAAAATAAATCTTAAAAATGATATAGTAATTTTTGTTCATGCAAAAGATAAAGAAATAAAAAAAAGACTTTTAAAAAGAGAGGATTATAATAGTAAACTTTTAAGAATTTTTAAAAAATTTCAACTCCCGTTAGATGTTAAAAAAAGGAGGTCAAATTTTATTATCAAAAATAATTTTTCTAACAATTCGGCTAAAAAATCATTAAGATACATTCTAGATCAAATTAAAAAATGATAGAAATTGTGCTTGATACAGAAACCACTGGTCTTAAAGTGAAGGAAGGTCATAGAATTGTTGAAATAGGATGTATAGAACTTAATAATTTAATACCAACAAAAAAAACTTTTCACTGTTATCTTAACCCCCAAAGAAAAGTTTCAGAGAAAGCATTTGAAGTGCACGGATATACAGATGATTTTTTGTCAAAACAAAAAAAATTTGAAGAAATTGCTGAAGATTTTTTAAACTTTATAAGTGGTAAAAGACTGATCATTCATAATGCAGAGTTTGATTTGTCACATTTGAATAATGAACTTAAAATACTTGGTAAAGAAAAAATTAATAATGAGATTGTAGATACTTTAATTTTAGCACGAGATAAATTTCCTGGATCTTCAATAAGTTTAGATGCCCTATGTAAAAGATATAGAATTGATAATTCAAAAAGATCAAAACATACTGCTTTGATTGATTGTGATTTGTTAGCCAAAGTTTATATTAATCTGACTGATCAAAAAGAGCCTATGTTGGATTTTCAGACCCTTGAAACAATTAAAAATCAAGCTGATAACAAAAAAATTTCGTATTTCAAAAAAGTGATTGATATTTCGGAAAAAGAGTTATTACAACATCAAGAATTTTTGAAAACAAATTTGAAAAAAAATTTTTTTAATTAAAGTTTTTTTTGTATAAACTTTCAAAATCAATTTTTTTTTCAATCTTAATTGCAGGATAGCCAGAGTTATGAAGTAAATTTAATAATGTTTTTTCTATATTTGGATAAACTTCATTTTGAACTTCAACCAAAACAATTTTTTCCAAAATATTTCTTTCTTTAATTTTTTCATCAACTTTTACTATAGAAGTGTAAATAAATTCAAAAATTGATTTTTTTGTATTTTCCTCTTTATCAAGATAACTAATTTTAGTATCAACTTCGATTATTTTATTTTTGATTGCTCTTGAATCAATATTTATACCTAGTTGATACTTTGAAATATTATCCTTTACATGCATATAAGTTTCTACATTAGGAGTTTCACTCGACATATCTTTGATAAATTGTGCAATGATTTTATAATTTTTTGTCATCGTTTTCTTCTATATCTTCTGCTTCACCTTCTATAAAATCATCACTTATATTTTTTTTTTGTTTAATATTTTGTGAAGAAAATTTTTTCAAAATAATTTTTCTTGTTAAAGGAAATATAAGAAAAAATCCAATTATATCTGTTGCAAACCCAGGTATTATCAACAACAAAGCTGCAAATGCTATTGTCGCCCCTGATAAAATTTCATAAGCTGGCAATTCATTCTTCACTAATTGAGAAAAACCTGATCTGAGTGTGTTCAGGCCTTCATAACGAGCGTAAAAAATTCCAACTATTGCTGTTATAAAAACAAGAGAAATTGTATTAAAAGCACCAATTTGAGAGCCAATTTTTATAAATAGATAAATTTCTATTATTGGTATTAAAATTATACTGATTATTACTGTGTTCATTTGTCTTTAATCTAATTGCTAGTTGAAATTATTCAACATAGTAATTACTATTAGATCATGAATTATAGTTTTGAATATATTGATATCATATTACTTGCAATGATTGCTGGTTTTATTTTTTTGAGATTAAGAGGAATTTTGGGTAAAAGAACAGGCTTTGATGGAAAGCCAGCTCCACAATTTGAAGAAATGATCAAAAATATTGATCCAAACAAAAATATAAAAAAAAATGAAAATTTTGACGAAAGTGCAAAAAAAGAATTTCTAATTGGAGCAAAAATTGCTTACGAAACAATCATTACAGATTTTAGTGATGATGATAACAAGCTTACAAAATGTAAAACTTTGTTAAGTGAAAAAGTTTATGATCAATTCGATCAAGCATTAAGAGAGAGAAGCAACAGAGGTCACTCAGCAGAGATAACTTTCATTGGAATTAATTCAGCAAATATAAAAGATCATAAAAAAAATGAGAGTATATTAAAAGTTACAGTAGATTTTGTGGCTGAAGTAATTACTTGCGTAAAAGATAAGAATAAGAAAATTGTATCTGGTGATCCTGAAAAAATTAAAAAAATTTACGATACATGGGTTTTTTCAAGAGATGTCAGATCAAATAATCCAAATTGGCAACTAGTTGATATTCTAACTTAATTGAACAAAAAGTTATCAGACAAAGATAAAAGAGACTGGCAAAATTTTCTACAAAGCAAAGAAAAATTACAAAACAAAGATACAAAAATCAAAATTAGTAAATCAAAAATTACAAGAACATTAGATTTACATGGTCAAACTCTTGATCAAGCAAATCTGGTAGTTGAAGATTTTATAAACAAGAGTTACGAAAATGGAATTAGTAAACTTATTATTGTGACTGGAAAAGGTCTTCATTCAAAAAATGAGGGTGATCCATACGTTTCTAAAGAATTAGGTATTTTAAAATATTCAGTCCCTGAATTTATAAAGAACAATAAAAATTTAATGAAGAAAATAAATGAAATAAAAGAAGCAAATATAGAAGATGGTGGAGGAGGTGCTTTTTATATTTATCTAAAAAGATTAAAATAATCCCCAATGAGACCATCAAATAAAGAAATAGAAAAAAAATTTAATGAAGCTGTAAAACTAAGAACTGATGGGAAGTATCAAAAATCAATAAAAATCCTTTTGAAATTATTAAAGGATGATCCCGATAATTATTTTCTATTAAATAATTTAGCAATTACATATCAACTTAATAACCAGTTTTTTTTAGCAGAAAATTATTTTAATAAATCAATTAATAAAAATACCAAATTTGTAGATGCATATATCAATTTATCAAAATTAAAAATGATTGAGGAAAAAAATTTAGAAGCTTTAGAAGTTTTAGATGATTGTTATAAAAATTGTGATGAAAAAGGGCAATTAAAGATTTTATTTGAATTAGCTCATACAAATAGGTCGATGGGAAATTTTGAAAAATCTAAATATTATATTAACGAAATATTTAAAATTGATAAATACGATCCTTTTGCCCATAAACTTTATAGTTCTATTCAAAGTTACAAAATAGATGATCCTCACATAAAACAACTTGAGGAAATTATCAAATTGAAAAATGACAACCAATCAAATGTTGATAATTATTATTTTGCTTTAGGAAAAGCTTATGAAGAGATTAATAAATTTGATTTATCTGCTAAAAATTATTTAACAGGAAATTTGCTTCGAAAAAAAAATTCTAAATTTTTATTGTCAGAATTTAAAAATCTTGTTGATAGTATTCAATCTTTTTTTAGCACTTTTGATTTTAGTAAATTTAGTATCAATGATAATTCTGAAAAAAAATTAATCTTTATTTGTGGTATGCCAAGATCGGGCACCACATTGGCTGAACAAATTATTTCGGCTCATAAAGATGTTTGTGCTACTGGTGAAAACAATTATTTAAGTAAATCTATTTTTAACAATTATTGTAAAAATATAGCACTAGATCCTTTTGAAATATTAAATGATTTAAATTTAAAAAAAAATTATATTGTGAAAGAATATTTCAAAAGTTTAGAGTCAAAAAAAAATTTTTATAAAGTATTTACAGATAAAACTTATCAGAACTTTTTATGGATTGGTTTTATAAAAATTTTCTTTGCTAAAAGTGTTGTAATTAATTGCAAAAGAAACCCAAAAGATGTTTGTTTTTCTATCTTTAAAAATACATTTAAAGACATCGGAATGAATTGGGCTTATGATCAAAAAGATATTGCCACTTACTTCAATATCTATTCTGAAATGATAAATTTTTGGGAGAAAAAATTACCAAATTTTATTGTTAGTTTAGATTATGAACTTTTAATATCTAATCCCGAAAAAGAAATCAGAAATTTAATAAAAAATTGTGGTCTTGATTGGGATGATAATTGTTTGAAATATTATGATAATAAGAATGTTGTAAAAACAACAAGTAGTGTTCAAGTTAGAAAAAGAATTTATACAAGTTCGAAAAATTCATATTTAAATTATGAAAAGTATTTTTCAGAAATGTTTGATACTCTTAATCTTTAAAGAATAAATTTTGATAAATCTGTATCTTTAACAAGATTGTCTAAATTTTTGCTTATGTAGTCTTTATTTATTAAAATTTTTTCACCAGATCTATCAGTAGCTGTAAAACTTATTTCGTCTAAAATCTTTTCAATTATTGTATGTAATCTTCTAGCTCCAATATTTTCCACCGTAGAGTTTACTTCCGAAGCTATATTTGCAATTGCATCAATTCCATCATCAGAAAATTCAAGATCAACATTTTCAGTTTTTAAAAGGGCAATGTATTGTTTTATTAAACTATAATCAGGTTCTTTTAAAATTCTTTTGAAATCATCACTAGTTAAAGCCTCTAATTCAACTCTAATTGGCAATCTACCTTGAAGTTCTGGCAACAGATCTGATGGTTTTGCAAGTTGGAATGCTCCTGATGCAATAAAAAGAATATGATCAGTTTTAATTGGACCATATTTTGTATTAACAGTAGTACCTTCAATTAGTGGTAATAAATCTCTTTGCACTCCTTCCCTAGATACATCTCCTCCAACTCTATCAGTTCGTCCTGAAATTTTATCTATTTCATCTAAAAAAACTATTCCATTATTTTCCGTGGAGGTTTTTGCAGCTTTTATAATTTTATCTTGTTCAATTAATTTATCGGATTCATCATTTATTAAAATTTCATGAGACTCTTTTACTGTCATTTTTTTCTTTTTCTCTTTTGCACCCATAGATTTTCCAAGCATTTCACCTATGTTGATCATTCCAACGTTTGCACCTGGCATTCCTGGAATTTCAAAAGATGTAGAATTATTCCCTGTATCACTTATGGCAATTTCAATCTCATTATCATCTAAATCACCATTTCTAAGTCTTTGTCTGAAACTTTCTCTAGTAGCAGCACTCGCTTTTTTTCCTACTAAAGCATCAAGCACTTTTTCTTCAGCAAGCTTTTGTGCTTTAGCTTTTACTTCTTTTCTTTTTTTAACCCTTTCCATTGAGATGGCGATTTCGACTAGATCTCTAACAATCTGTTCTACGTCTCTTCCAACATAACCAACTTCAGTAAATCTAGTTGCCTCTACCTTGACAAATGGTGCTTCAGCCAATTTTGACAATCTTCTTGAGATTTCAGTTTTACCAACACCCGTTGGTCCAATCATTAAGATGTTTTTCGGTAATACCTCATTTTTCATTTCACCTTTGAGAGCTTGTCTTCTCCATCTATTTCTTAATGCAACTGCCACTGCTTTTTTTGCTTTATTTTGACCGACTACAAATCTATCTAATTCTGAAACTATCTCTCTTGGAGATAGTGAACTTCCTAGAAAAGACTCATTTGATGAATTTTTATCTTTTGGGTGTAATTTTGTGACGTTTGATTTATCCATTATATTTTTTCAATTTTGACATTATTATTTGTAAAGACACATATTTCAGCTGCTACCTCAATAGCTTTTTTTGCGAGTTGCTCAGCATTCATGTCTGTTCCCATTAAAACTTTTCCTGCTGCTAACGCGTAGTTACCTCCTGATCCAATACCAATTACATCACCCTCTGGTTCTAAAACATCCCCTGTTCCAGAAATAATATAACTGTTTGCTTTATCTCCAACAGCCATTAAAGCTTCTAACCTTCTTAAATACTTATCTGTTCTCCAATCTTTAGCTAATTCAACTGCAGCTCTTGATAAATTCCCAGCGTGTTTTTCTAATTTAGCCTCTAGACGTTCAAACAAAGTAAGAGCATCAGCTGTTGATCCTGCAAATCCGGCTACCACACCCCTTTTTTCAATTTTTCTAACTTTTGAAGCAGTACTTTTTACGACAGTATTTCCCATGCTTACTTGGCCATCGCCAGCTACGACTACTTCATTATTTTTTCTTACAAGCACAATTGTTGTCATAGCTTATAAATGGATACTAATTTTAAGACTTCAAGACCAGGTTTAGTATTATTGCTATAATTGAATAATATATGTATACCTGTTCTAAATTATGAAGCGTAAAGGTAAAATTAGCCGAAAAACTAAAGAGACCAGCATAAGTGTTGATTTAAATATTGACGGAAAAGGTAAATACAAAATTGAAACTGGTATTGGTTTTTTAAATCATATGCTTGAGCAACTTTCGAAGCATTCATCAATTGATATGAATATTAAAGCTAAGGGTGATACTCATATCGATTTGCATCATACGACTGAAGATACAGGAATTGCAATAGGTGAGGCTTTAAAAAAAGCTTTAAAAAAATCAATTGGTATCAGAAGATATGCGCACGCAATGATACCTATGGATGAAACTTTATCGCGCGTTGCAATCGATATATCAAACAGGCCATATTTAATTTGGAAGGTTAACCTAAAAGTAGAAAAACTTGGTGAAATGGATACAGAGCTATTTAAAGAATGGTTTCAGGCTTTTTCCCAAGCAGCTGGGATTACATTACATGTTGAAAATATTTACGGTGACAATAGTCACCACATTATTGAGTCTTGTTTTAAAGGGTTAGCAAGATCGTTAAGAACTGCATTAGAGATAGATCCAAGAAATAGTAAATCTATTCCTTCTACCAAAGGCTCATTATAAAATTAATGAAAGTTACAATAGTTGATTATAACTCGGGTAACATAAGCTCGGTAATAAATTCTTTTAATGAAGTTGCCAAAGATAAGGTAAATATCGAAGTTACTTCAGATTTAAATAAGATTAAATCAAGTGACAAGGTGGTTTTGCCTGGCCAGGGTTCATTTAAAAGTTGTGTATATGCTTTGAATAAAATTAACGGTCTTTCAGATGCTTTAAATGAATTTGCAATAACCCATAAAAAACCTCTTCTTGGAATTTGTGTTGGCTTACAAATGTTTGCCGATGTTGGTTATGAAGAGACTGAAACTAAAGGGTTAGGCTGGATTTCAGGTAAAGTTTCAAAAATAGATAATCAAAATGGTAAGTATAAACTACCTCACATTGGTTGGAATCAAATCAATATTGTCAAAGATAGTAAAATTTTTAAAGATATAGAAAATAATTCTCATATGTATTTTGTTCATAGTTACGAATTTGTACCGAATGATAAAAAAATAATTTCAGCAACAACAGATTATTCATCGAATATTGTTTGTTCTGTTGAAAAAGAAAATATTTTTGGAACCCAATTTCATCCAGAAAAGAGTGATAAGTCGGGGCTCAAAATAATTGATAATTTTATAAATTTATAAAAATAATGAAAATATTTCCCGCAATAGATATTAAAGATAAAAAGTGTGTAAGATTAGTTAAAGGAGATTTTGATAATAAAACTGAGTATGAAATGTCTCCTATTGAACAAGCTGGTAAATATAAAGATCATGGATTTAAAAATTTACACATAGTTGACTTAGATGGGGCTTTAAAGGGTGAAACAGTAAATTTAGACATTATTAAGGATATAGTTGGTAAATTTAATTTAAAGGTTGAGGTAGGTGGTGGTATTAGAAATCCTGATAGTATTAAAAAATATATCAATGCTGGTGTTGAGAAAGTAATCTTAGGAAGTGCAGCCATTAAAGACAAAAATTTTTTAAAAGGAGCATGTGAAAAATTTCCAAATAAAATTGCCCTAGGTTTAGATGCTAAAGATGGTTATTTGTCAGTATCTGGATGGAAAGAAAGTTCTAATCAATTAACTTTAGATTACTTGAAAGAAGTTAATGATTATGGTGTTAGTAGGCTAATCTATACTGATATAAATCGAGATGGCATGAAACAAAGTCCAAATTTTGATGAGACATCAAAAGTCGCTGAGATATCAAATTGTCCTGTAATTATATCAGGCGGTGTTTCATCAATAAATGATGTTAAAAAAGCGAAAAATTTAAAAAATGTTGAGGGTATAATAGTTGGTAAAGCTATTTATGATGGTGATATTCAATTAGAAGAACTTGTGAAAGAAGATGCTTAAAAATAGAATAATTCCTTGCTTAGATGTAAAGAATGGTCGAGTTGTTAAGGGAATTAACTTTGTAGAACTAAAAGATGCAGGTGACCCTGTAGAACAAGCTAAAATTTATAGTGATGGTGGAGCAGATGAAATTTGTTTTTTAGATATTACTGCCTCTAATGAAAATAGAGATACTATTTACGATGTAGTAAAAAAAACATCAAAAAAATGTTTTGTTCCTTTGACGGTTGGTGGGGGCATTAGAAGCGTTGAGGATATTAACAAATTACTTAATTGTGGCGCTGATAAGGTTTCAATAAATACTGCAGCAGTTGAAAATCCAAAGGTAGTTCTTGATAGTTCAAAAAAGTTTGGATCTCAATGTATTGTTGTTGCGATTGATGCAAAAAAAAATGGAGAAAAATGGGAAGTATTTACTCATGGAGGAAGAAATAATAGTGGTATTGATGCATTAGAATATGCAAAACAAATTGAGGAAAACGGTGCGGGAGAGTTGCTAGTAACTTCAATGGATAGAGACGGAACTCAAGTTGGTTATGATATAGACTTAATGTATAAAATTTCTTCTAAAGTTAATATCCCTGTAATTGCATCTGGAGGTGTAGGTAATTTGGATCACTTAGTAGATGGAATAACAAAAGGAAAAGCTAGTGCTGTTTTAGCGGCTTCTATATTTCACTATGGAAAACATTCTGTGAGAGAGGCGAAGGAATATTTGGACTCAAAAGGAATACCTGTTAGAATTTAATATGCTTGATACATTAGAAAATCTTTTTAATCTTGCTAGAGAAAGAAAAAAATCTCCTGTTGATGGATCTTACACTAATAAGTTATTAAGTGATAAATCATTAAGTAAAGAAAAAATTCTTGAAGAAATAAATGAATTGATCGAGGCAGTTGATCAAAACTCAAATAAAATTCACGAAGCTGCAGATGTTTTTTATCACTTGATAATGTATCTAGAGTCTAATGATGTAAAAATAGAGGATGTTATGGAGGAATTAAATAAAAGAAAAAAATGAGTTACGATAATAATAATATTTTTGCAAAAATCTTGAGAGGAGAAATTCCTTGTAAAAAGATTTACGAAGATAAATATGTATTATCATTTCACGATATTAATCCACAAAAAAAAATTCATGCACTGGTAATACCAAAAGGAAATTATATCGATCTAGATGATTTTAGTGAAAAAGCCTCTCCAGAAGAAATGGTAGGATTAATAAAAGGTATAAACAAAGTAGCAAAAAAACTTAAAATATCTGTAGACACTGGAAATGGATACAGAGCTTTAGCAAATATAAGTGAGCATGGTGGCCAAGAAGTACCCCATTTACATTTTCATTTGTTTGGAGGTGAGAGGGTTGGAAAGATGGTTGAGTGAATAAAAAAGTAGATAGAAATTACTTAGAGATAAATTCTTTAAATGAATTAGTTGAGTCAAACAAACCTACAAATAATCTTATTCTGGAATTAATTGATCCTCCAGATTTTCAATTAAATAAATTTTTTTATAAAAAAGTTGGTAAAAAACATCGATGGGTAGACAGATTAGCGTGGATTGATAAACAATGGATCGAATATACATCTAATGAGAACGTTAAAACTTATGTGTTAAAAGAAAATGAAGGTCTGATTGGTTATTTCGAACTTATTTTTCACAAAAAAGAAAACGAGACTGAAATCGCATACTTAGGACTATTAGAGGAATACCATAATAAAAAATTAGGATCATTTTTGTTATCAAATGCAATTAAAAAATCATTTATTAAGAAACCAAAAAGAGTATGGGTACACACTTGTTCTCTAGATCATAAGAATGCTTTAAGCAACTATATTTCTAGGGGGATGAAAATTTTTAAAAAAGAGACCATTTCTATATAAATCAATTTTGATCTGGTAAATTAAATAATTTTTCTTTTATCTCTTTATTAATTTTTATTGATGATAAATAAGTAATGCTTAAATTTTGGTATATATCGATTGTCTGCCAACCAATTAGGTTTAAATTTTTTTTACTAAAAAAAAGATTTATTTCATTTTCGTTTTCATAAAATTTAAAACTCACAAATTTATCATCATAAAAATAGTCATTAATTTTTTCAATTTTGTTTATTAAAAATTCTTTATCTAAAATAAATTCCAAAGGAGTTTTTTTTAATGGATAAAGATAATAACTAGTTATTGTTTTTATAACTAGTGATTTTCCATTAGATACCAATATTTTTTTATTGCTTTGGTTATATTTACAATAAATTTTTTTTGGATATTTTATGGAACAATTTCCCGTCTCTATTTTGTCATTGATATTTTGTTCAAAATCAAAAGACATACTATTAATGTTATTGAGATTTTTGATTATATCGTTTTTTATAGATGCTGAACTTTCAGTGGAAAAGAATATAATAAAGAAAAAAAAGTAATATTTTTTCATTTTAGAACATCACGTTTACCAACGTGATTTGCTTTACTGACAATACCTTCTGCTTCCATCATATCGATTATTCTAGCTGCTCGATTATAACCAATTTGTAATTTTCTTTGTAAAAAAGATGTAGAAGCTTTGCCCTCAGATTTAATAATATCCACAGCACTTTGATATAATTCATCTTTTTCACTTTGATTTTTTGAATTTTCCGACATCTCTTTTTCATCCACAAAATTTAAAATTTCATCAACATAATCTGGTTCTGCTTGTGATCTTAAAAAGTTATTTATTTTTTCAATTTCATTTTCAGATACAAAAGGGGCATGAATTCTTATAATTCTATTTGCTGATGACATATACAGCATATCACCTTTGCCTAATAGTTGCTCTGCTCCTTGTTCCCCAAGAATTGTTCTACTGTCAATTTTAGAAGATACCTGAAATGAAATTCTTGTGGGAAAATTAGCTTTAATCGTACCTGTAATAACATCAACACTTGGTCTTTGAGTTGCCATAATGATATGTATACCTGCTGCTCTTGCCATTTGAGATAACTTTTGAATGTAATTTTCAATTTCTTTGCCTGCGACTAACATTAAGTCGGACATTTCATCAACAACTACAACGATATAAGGCATAGGGAGTTTATGTTTGGAGTTATATCCATCAATATTTCTGACTCCTTCTTTTGTCATCAATTTATATCGGCTTTCCATTTCTTTTACTACCCAACCCAAAACTGATGCTGCTTTTTTTGCTTCTGTTATCACAGGACAGAGCAAATGAGGAACACCTTCGTAAGTAGAAAGTTCTAACATTTTAGGATCAATTAAAATGAATTTACATTTATCTGGTGTATGTCTGTATAGTAAAGATAAAATAATTGTATTTATACAAACTGACTTACCAGAACCTGTTGTACCTGCAATTAATAAATGAGGCATAGCGGTTAAGTCACCTATAATAGGTATACCAGAAATATTTTTTCCTAGAGCAATTGGTAGTTTAATTTCCTTTTTTTTAAAATCTGTGTTATCTAAAATTTCACTAAGGTACACATTTTCCCTCAATAAATTAGGTAACTCAATTCCTATTGTATTACTTCCGGGAATTGTTGATATTCTGGCTGACTCTGAACTGGTGTTTCTAGCTATATCATCAGCTAAATTTATTATTTTTGAAACTTTAATGCCTGCTGCAGGCTCAAATTCATTTAATGTTACAACAGGACCACGACTTACTTTCTTTATATTTCCATTTACACCAAAATCTAAAAGTATTTTTTCGAGAAATTCTGGATCATTATTTTCATTCTTGTTTGATTTATTTCTCTCATTTTTAGATGGCGAACTTAGTAAATCAATTGATGGTAATTTGAATTTTGTTTTCTTTTGTAATAAATCTTTATTTTCAGCTTTGATGAATGGCAGATCTTCTTGAATAAGATTTTTAATTTCTTCTTGAGGAATGTATTCATCTATTATTTCATTTTTATTTGTATAATTTTTTCGATTTTTTGTGAAAAAAAATAAAAATATTTTTTTTGTGTTTTGTAAAAAACTTTTAAGATTAAAATTGATACTTATTAAAAAAAATATTAAGATTAATAAAATTAAAAAATAATAAGAAATATTTTCATTTAAATTAATAAATTTATTTAAAACAGTTCCATTAAGATATTGTCCAACAAAACCTCCATTTCCATTTATATGTAAAGCAAATGTTTCAATATAGAAATAGCTAAAAAATAAAGAGCCAAAAAATGTATAAATCAGTATGAAAAATAAATTTTCTATTAAAAGAAAAATTTCTTTACGTTTAAAAATATTTATACCAGTCAAAATAAATGTAAGGGGAATTAAAAAAGCTATTAAACCTACAGATTGAAAAAAAAGATCTGAAGTGTAACTACCTTTAAATCCAAGCAGGTTTTTAATTTCGGTGTTTTCAGGAAAAATAAAATTTGGATCTTCTGGTGAATAAGAGAAGAGCGATATTAATAGTAAAACTCCTAAAATTGATATCAAAATTCCAGAGATCTCAATTAATCTTTTGATAACAAAATTTACTATTGAATTGGCTATATTTTTTATGTCCATAGCAGATGAATCAAATATACCACTTTGTATCATCTAATTTTTATTGTTAAAATTAAAATTATTATGAAAGTATGTATATTAGGTAGTGGTCTTACAAGCTTGACTCTTGCTAAAACTTTGGTGAATCAAGGAATATATGTAGATATTTTTTTATCAAAAAGCAATTTAGATAAAGATAAAACAAGGACTATTGGAATTTCTAAAACAAATATTGATTTTTTTAACAAAAGTATTTTGAATATAGAGAAAATATTGTGGGATATTAATAAAATAGAAATATATAGTGAAAGTTTTAATAATGAAAAAATATTAAATTTTGAAAATAGTAATCATAAACTTTTCTCAATTCTCAAAAATTATGAATTATTTAATTATATACATTCAAAACTCATTAAAGATAAACTATGTAATTTTAAAAAAGTTCCAATATCAAGTAATCTATTAAAAAAAAATTATGATTTATTTATTAATTGTGATTTTTCTAATTCAATAACAAAGAAATTTTTTCAAAAACAAATTAAAAAAAATTATCATAGTTTTGCATTTACTTCGATTATTAAACACAAAAAAATAAAGAATAATACTGCTGTTCAGATTTTTACTTCAAAAGGGCCATTTGCTTTTCTCCCAATTTCAAATAATGAAACATCAGTTGTATATTCAATAAGAGGCGAATCGAAAATAGATCTTAATTATTTTATTAATAAATATAATAAGAATTATGAAATCATTAGTTTTGGACAGGTAAAAAGTTTTAATTTGAAGTCATCTAGTCTTAGGTCATATTATTATAAAAATATTTTAGCTTTTGGAGACTTATTACATAAACTCCACCCATTAGCTGGCCAAGGATTTAATATGACAATTAGAGATATTAGAGAAATACTTAAATTAATTACACTAAGAAAAAACAATGGATTAGCTTTAGATAGTTCAATTTGTATAGATTTTGAAAAAAATTTAAGACATAAAAATATAATTTTTTCTAGTGGAGTAGACTTTATTTATGAATTCTTCAATTTGGAAAGTAAAATGAACAACCAAATTTTAAGTAGATCAGTAAAATTATTAGGCAAAAATAAATTAGTTAATAATTTTTTTACTAATATTGCTGATAATGGTCTGATCATTTAAACTATTGTATAGTTTTATTATTGTAATTATCGAAAGTATAGGTTGTTAAAATATCTGCTATTTTGGATTTCCTAGATTTTAAATTTTCAGCTTCAAGCAGTACTTGTTTTTCTTCTAAAGTAAATGGTGAGGCCATTGCTAAAGCATTTATAATTTCACTTAAACTTTGCTTTTCTAAAGCTTTCCAATTAATTATAAAACCTCTTTTTTCAAAAAGATCTTTTAAATCTTTAAAGATTAATTCAAGATCTGAAAATTTTATGCTTTCTTTTTTATCGTCTAAATCATCATAAAATTTATTGAAGTTTATTTTACATAAACGATATTTCTTATTTGTCTGAATCTCATTTTCTATTTCAAATCTTATTATTCCTTTTAATTCAATTAAGAACATATTATTTTCATTTTCTTTAAAAGTAACAATTTTTCCCATACAGCCAACTTGATGTAATTCTGGCACCGAAAAATTTTCTTCTTGTGAGGATTTTGGTTGTATCATTCCAATAAGCTTATCTTTTTTCATGGAATCATTTATCATATCGACGTATCTAGGTTCAAAAATATTAAGTGGAACAGTCGTTTTTGGAAAAATTATAAAGTTACTTAGAGGAAAAACTGGAATTTCTCTTGGCAAATCTATTTTTTTCATAATAAAAATTATATCATTAATAATATTTTAATTATTAAGCAAATTATGAGTAAAGAAAATTTTGATATAAATCAATTACTAAAGTTGGCATATGAGGCTCTTCAAGTAAAAAACTTTGGCAGAGCAAAAGATTTATTTGAAAAAATAATCTCAATAAACAAAAAAATTCCTGAAGTTTATAATAATCTTGGAATTATCTATATGAATGATAACAATTTTGAAAAAGCAAAAGAATGTTTCAATATTTCGATCAACTTAAATCCTAAATTCTCAATTGCCTTTTGTAATCTTGGTATGGCTTACTCTAAAATTGGTAATTTTAGATTATCAGAAATAAATTATAATAAATCCATATCTTTAGACAAGAAAAATATCGTAGCTTATTTCAACTTAGGAAATTTGTATAAAGATAAGAATGATATTATCAAAGCTGAGAAATATTATAATTCTGCTTTAAATCTTAAGCCAGATATGTTGCAAGTTTACAAAAATCTTTTTTTCATTTTTTATAAATCAAATCAATTCAAAAAATTAAAAGAGATTTTGATAAAAGCTAAAAATAATCTGGGAAAAAATTTTGTAGTTGATTTTTTTGAGGGTATTTATGATTTTGAAAATAAAAAGTATGAGTCGGTTATAAACAATTTTGAAAATTTGAATATTCCAAATCATGAAGTAAATATAAATATTAATAGAAATGAACTTTTAGCAAAAAGTTATGACAACGTAGGTAATTACGACAAAGCTTATGAATACTTTGTTGAAGCTAATAGTATTGTTTATAAAACTTTTAAAGAAAAATATAAAAAAGATAATTATATTGACGCTATTAATAAACGTATCAATTTTTTTTTAGAATTTGACTTAAATAAATGGAGTTTAGAACTTTCAGAAAAAAAAGATCCAATTTTTCTTTTAGGTTTTCCAAGATCAGGAACAACACTTTTAGATACAATATTGAGAAGTCATAGTGCTATAGAGGTTATAGAAGAAAAACCAATTATGGAAAAATTTATAGATGAATTAAAGAATACGATTGGTGACGATTTTTCTAAACTTGAAAAATCAGATAAAAATTTTTTTATTAAAATGAGAAAAATTTATTTTGAGGAAAGAAATAAGTACGTTAAATTTGATAAAAATAAAATTTATATAGACAAGCTACCACTAAACTTAATCTTTATTGGAGAAATACACCGTTTTTTTCCTAATGCTAAATTTATAGTAGCTTTAAGAAATCCATATGATGTTATCTTAAGTTGTTTTATGCAGCAATTTACTCCTAATGATGCGATGATGAATTTTATCAACTTACGTGATGCCGCTCACCTCTATGATCGAGTAATGACTTTATACTTGAAATATAAAAGATTATTTTATTCTAACATTTATGAGATAAAGTATGAAGATGTTGTTACAAATTTTGATAAATCTATAAATGATTTGTTAAATTTTTTAGATTTAGAATGGGAAGAAAAAGTAAAAAAGTTTTATGAGACTGCCAACAACAGAGGAATTATATCTACTCCAAGTTTTAACCAAGTAAATCAAAAGATCTATAATAAATCTGTCAATAGATGGAAAAATTATGATAAAAAATTTCTAGAAATAGAACATTCACTTAATAAATGGATAAAAGAGTTTAATTATTAAACTCAAGATATTTACTTTTTTCATATTGCTTGAATTAAAAAAAACATCCAATTATAATGAATTTTAAATAAGCGGGTATAGCTCAGTGGTAGAGCGTCTCGTTGCCAACGAGAAGGTCGAGGGTTCGACCCCCTTTGCCCGCTCCAATTATTTTATGGATGATTTGACCCAAAAAAAATGTGCGCCTTGTGAAGGAGGAGTTATTCCTTTTGATATATCTGAAATTCACAAGTATCAAAAAAAAGTTGATGGATGGGAGCTTGTTAAAGATAAAACAGAAATGTTTTTTTTAGAGAAAGAATTTACTTTTAAAAACTTTAAACAAAGCCAGAGTTTTATAAATCAGGTTGGAGATGTCTCTGAGTCAGAGGGTCATCACCCAGATATATTATTTGGATGGGGTTATGCAAAAATAAAGATTACCACCCATGCAATTAAAGGTTTATCAGAAAACGATTTTATATTGGCAGCTAAAATAGACAAAATTAATGTCTAAAATGTCTAGTTTTTGAAAAAACTAAAACAGTATTTGTATCATTTGCAAATTTGATTATTTCTTTATCATTTATTGACCCTGAAGGTTGAATTACCGCTGATATACCTGATTGAACAAGTTTTTCGATTCCATCTACAAAAGGAAAAAATGCGTCAGACGCTGCAACTATATCATAATGGTTTTTAGAAAATTTTTTCATTTTATTAATTGCTATTTTACAACTATCAATTCTACTTGGTTGTCCTGACCCAATGCCTACAGTACTCTCATTCTGCGCTAATACAATAGCATTTGATTTAGTATACCTACATACATTAAAGGCAAATATTAAGTTTTTCATTTGTTGATAGTTTGGTTTAATTTTTGAAACAACTTTAAAATCTTTGGTCTTAAATTTAATTTTATCTTCATTTTGTAGTAATAAAATATCATTAAATAAATTAATCTTAGAATCTTGATTAAATCTAAAATTACTTGAGTCAATTAATCTTACATTTTTTTTCTTTTTAAGAATTTGAAGAGCATCATTATCAAATTTTTTTGCAATTATAACCTCTAAAAATATTTTATTTAACTCTAAAGCTAATTTAAGATTAATCTTAAAATTACATAAAACTATTCCTCCGAATGCGCTAATTGGGTCAGTGGCTAAAGCTGATTTGTAACATTTTAATTTATCTTTGATAATTGATACACCGCAAGGATTGGCATGTTTCACGATAACTACCCCGGTATTATTTGGAAGAGTATTTGAAATAGTAAGTGCTGCATTTATATCATTGAAATTATTATAACTTAATTGTTTTCCGTGTAATTGATTTAAATTTATTGATGAACCTAAAGAATAAATTGCACCTTGTTGATGTGGATTTTCACCATATCTTAGTTTCTCTATTAGTTTGTAATGAAAAATTTTTTTTTTTGGAAATTGAATATTCGAAATTTTATTAAAATAATTAGCTATTAAAGCGTCATAATATGCAGTTTCTGTAAATGCAATTCGAGACATTGTCTTTCTAAATTCTAATGAAGTTGAGCCATTATTTTGATTTAATTGATTTACGAAACTAAGGTATTGATGGGGAGAGGTTAATATAGTTACATCATTATAATTTTTGGCTGCAGCCCTAACCATTGTTGGACCACCAATATCAATATTTTCTATAATTTTTTTATGATCAGTTGTTTTTTGAACTATTTTTTCAAAAGGATAAAAATTTACAATAATTAAATCAATATCTTTTAAATTATTTTTTTTTAGGTCTTTTAAGTGTTTTTTATTTTTTCTAATATTCAAAATTCCTCCATAAATTTTTGGATGAAGTGTTTTTACTCTTCCTCCTAAGATTTCTGGAAAATTAGTGTAATTAGATAATTTGATACATTTAAATTTTAATTTTTTTATCTCTTTAAAGGTTCCTCCAGTGCTTATTATTTCAACTTTAAATTTTTTTAATATCGTTAAAATATTTTTTAAATATTTTTTATCTGATACTGAAATTAATGCTCGTTTAATCTTTTTCATTAGATCTTAACAAACTCCCATTTAATAATATTATCGTGTGAACTAGTTATTCCAGAAATAAAAATATTTTTATTTTCTATAAAATTATTTTTCTTACCGAAATATAATCCATTATCAATATTTATCTCAAAATTTTCGCATGTAAATTTCCATCCTTCTCTGTCTAGCTCAACTAATATTGATTTATTGTTTTGAGTCTTCATTATTTTTGAGGTGGGCTCCAAATGAAATCTAACATCAAATTTAAGGTTTGGAAGATTTTTTTTTCCAATTATTTTTTCTAATCCAATTAATCTATTTTCTTTGGGATAAAATTCAATATCTCTCTCATAAAATACATTATATTTTTTTTGATAACCATCATGTGCTGATGATATTTTCCAATAATCTTTTTCATATATAATTTCTTTTTTAAAAACTTTTAATCCTTCTTTTACTTCAGATTTAAGATTAGACTTTTTTTTAAATTTACATGATGAATTATCGTCGATTGTCAAAACGTTATGAAGTGCAGAAGATCTTGATAATTTATTTAATTTAAAGTTATTATTATTAAAATAACCACCATTAGTTAATAATTTTTTTCCATTAGATATAAATTCAAAAGATAAAGCTCCAGCCTGATAATCACCTGAGAATTTTTTATTTGGTGATGAGCCAAGATCCATAATCAAATTTATTTTTTTATTTTTAAGATTTATATAATTAGAAAATTCATAATTATCATTTTTAAAAGAATACCCTAACCTTTTAAGATAAAGATCAAATTCATTATTATTAGAGATATTATTTCCATTAAATAAAGGATCTAATTTATTTTCATTCCAAAAAAATGAGTAGGATTGGCCAAGTTGAAGTATATTTTCATTAATAAATTCTGGAATTTGTGTTTGAGACTCTTTAAACCATTCTCTTATTAAAACTAAATATTTAAGAAATATAATCGAATACTTTATGTTTCTAGATTTGGGAAAGCCAAAATTATCTAATGAATTTTTAATAATCTTTTTTAAATTATCCAAACCTTTTGTTGTTAAATTTTTTTCATCTTTGTAACAAAGGCCAACAAGAATAATTGCTGCAATGCTTGAAAGTTTATCCTCATAATTTTGAATTTTATCTATTTGATTGATTAAGTGTGATGTTTGTTTGTGAATGATTTTATTAAAATCTATTTTATACTGCTCATTGGAGTTCTCGTAAGTTAGTCTATGATTTGATAACCAAGATATAATTCTTTTAGAAGTTGTATCAATATTCCAATTTTTAGAATTATACTTAAAGTTTATTTCAATCCAATTTTTAATGACTAATTGTACTGCAGCACTAGAGGATTTGAGGTCAAGACTAAAAAGCCAAAAGAAATTATTTAATTTACTTAAATGTTTCTCGTTCAATTCTTGATTAATCCATACATCATCGAAAGAAAAATCATTAATGTTAAATTTTTTTGTCTGAAATTTTACAATTGAAGTAAGTAAATAAGCACTGGGTTTATATTCTAAACTTTTGTTGTAAAAATTTGATATCTTTTTGTCATAAAATATAGAGTTGAAATATATTTGTTTAAAAATATCGAACATAAACGAGAAGATTATTTGAGATAATTAATTATATTGATCTCAATAAATCTATATTTTTTTTGATATTTCCATCATTGCTTTTAAAAATAGTTGTTCCGGAAACTAAAATATTTGCTCCAGCTTCAATAGCTAACTTAGAATTATCAAAATTAATTCCACCATCGATTTCAATATCGAATTTCAAATTTTTTGACTCACGAATTTGTACTAACTTTTTTATTTTTTCTAAAACTTCTGGCATAAATTTCTGTCCTCCAAACCCAGGATTAACACTCATAATTAAAACTAAATCTATTTGATTTAGGTATTTCTCAATTAAGTCTATTTTAGACTTAGGATTTAAGGAAACTCCGACTTTTTTATTCAATTCACTGATTTTATCAATTGACTCTTGCAGATTATTAGTTGCTTCAGGATGGATTGTAATTATATCCGCTCCTGCTTTCGCATAGGCCTCTATGTATTTATGAACTGGAGAAATCATTAGATGAACATCAAAAGGTATAGATGAATATTTTTTAAGGTCTTTAATAACAGGCGGTCCAATAGTTAAGTTTGGAACAAAGTGTCCATCCATTACATCAACGTGTATCATATCTGCACCAGCATCACTTAGTTTTTTAATTTCATTACCTAATTGACTAAAATCAGCAGATAAAATCGAAGGTGAAATTTGTATTTTTTTCATTGATAACTAGAATAACTAGTATCAACTTTTAAAATTTAATTGAATTAAAAAATTGGTAAATTTGTCTCGAAATTTCACTTTCCAATGGAAAAGATAACATACCCATAACTGAATATCCCAAAATCCATGGCATTAAGTAAAATCTAATCATAAAGAAAAACCATGCAACATAAAGAGGAACTAACGGTCCAATAATAAAAGATGGTGTTATAGGTTTAAATAAAGTCATTAAAGGGTTCGTAAATTTTACAAAGACTTTCATGAAAAAAAATTGGGAGTCTTCTCTTTGGAATATGTTCATTGCAACCCTTCCAATTAAAGTCCACATTATTACTCCAAGTATGTAATCAATTATATAAACTAAAGGATGAAAGTTAGCTGACATTTAAAATTTATATTGGAAAAATTATGAAATTTAAAGGGGCGAAATTAATCGCCCCTTAATAAAATTATTTAGTGTTGTTTGCCAAGGATCGATTTACCAGATGGTACACGAACCTCATCAACCATTTTTTGCGTTGCAGCATTAGGCTCTGCAGTAATCAAACTAACGACTACCATAGACACCAAGCTGACAGCTGAACCAAAGATACCAAATGTTAATTGCGTAATACCTAAGAATCCACTTCCGCCGTTTCTTACCCAAATTAGGTAACCAGCACCAGAAATTAATCCTAAAGCCATACCTGCAATAGCACCTTCTCTGTTAGCTCTCTTCCACCATACACCAAGTACAAGTGGGAAGAACAATCCTGACATCGCAAAGTCAAAAGCCCAGATTACCGAACCTAAGATACCTTGGATCTCCATTGCTGCAATAGTTGCTCCAGCAAAACCAATTACTACAAGTAATACCCTTGCAACAACTAGTCGTTTTGCAGTTTCTGCTTTTGGATCAATGATCTTGTAATACAAGTCATGAGATAAAGCATTTGCAATTGCTAGAATCAAACCATCAGCTGTTGACATGGCAGCAGCCATACCTCCAGCAGCAACTAGACCTGAGATTACATATGGTAATCCAGCTATTTCCGGAGTTGCTAACACAACGGCTTTACCACCCATGAAAAACTCATTTAATTCTAGAGTTCCATTTCCGTTAAAGTCGCTTACAAACATTAAGTTTGCTTGGTTCCAGTTTTGATACCAATCTATCGCTTGAACTTCTGAAATTGATTTACCAATAATACCTGTAGGTAGTGACGGATCAATCAATGACAATTTAGAAAGTGTAGCTAACATTGGAGCAGAAGAATAAAGTAGGAAGATAAAGAATAATGACCAACCTACTGATTTTCTAGCTGCTTTTACACTTGGAGTTGTGAAATATCTCATCATCACGTGCGGTAATGAGGCTGTTCCCATCATCATCGCTAGCGCTAATGAAATAAATGCCCAAGGTGTAGCGTTAACCGCTGAGTGAGCTTTAGTTATACCAGCTAAGCCTTTAGGTACTTCTTTTAGATTTTCAGCTGAGTTTTTTACAAAACCAAACTGAGCTTCTAATTCAGCAATTCTAGAAACTTCATCAGCTAACATGAAGTGTGGGAAGAAACCCGCACCCATTTTGTTACTGATCCAGAATACTGGAAGTAAGTAAGCTATAATTAGTACAATGTACTGTGCAACCTGTGTCCAAGTTACCCCTCTCATACCTCCTAACATGGAACATAATAAAATACTTATTAGTCCAACATAAACTGCGTATTGGAACGGGATATCAAGAGCAACAGACGCAATAGTACCTGTAGCGTTAATTTGTGCAGTCACATAAGTAAATGAAGCAACAGTTAAAACTATTACTGCCATTAACCTTGATAAATTACCACCGTATCTTGTACCAATAAAATCTGGAACTGTGTAACAGCCAAATTTTCTTAGGTATGGTGCTAATAAAGATGCAACCAATACATAACCACCAGTCCAACCAACAAGTAGCGCCATATAACCATAACCTTTAAAGTAAATACCACCGGCCATTGCAACGAATGATGCACCAGACATCCAGTCTGCTGCTGTCGCCATTCCGTTGAACACGGTAGGTACTTGTCTTCCAGCTACGTAATACGCATCTGCTTGAGCTGTACGTGATAGATAACCAATAATCGCGTAGATGGCTACTGTAAATGCTACGAAACAAATTCCGATAGCTTTAGCTGACATACCCATCTGCTCAGCAATTGCCATAATTATTATGAAAGCTAAAAATCCACCTGTATAGATTCCATAAACTTTAGGCAAATTGTCTATAAAATTACCTTTTAACATTAGTCCTCTCCTCTCTCACTGAAGCCGAACTCTTCATCAATTTTTTCTTGTCTATTCGCAAACCAAAAAATTAAGATTACGAAAATTCCAAGAGAACCTTGACAAGTGAACCAATAAGTTAGGGGATAACCAAATGGTCCCGTAACTTCGTTCATTTCTGCTCCGAAAAGGAAGATGCCAATTGAGAATACAAACCAAATTGCTAATGTGACCATTAACAATCCCCTGGTTTTTTCCCAATGTTGTTCTTGTTTTGACATTATATACCTCTCTCTTTTAGTTATAACTGGCGAAAATCATACTTATTATGAAAGGAATTCAAAGTATTAAAATTGTTAATAATAAGGGACTTTTTGGGTTATAAATAAGCAAAATACCGCATTTATGGCAAAATATAAATTATCTTGGAAAGATCTTACTTGGAATGATTTTAAGATTTATTTATTTGCTTTATTTAAAGCATTTATTCCTAAGAAAAAAATTAAAAATGTAAATGATCTTGAGGCATTTATTCAAGCCAAGTCAGCTTGGGTAACACAAGTAACACTTTACGGATACTTAAAAACAAGGATGGGAACCAGATATGTTCTTCATTTTGAAAATGATGAATTCATGTCTTCCGTTAATTTAGCTAAATGGAATATTTATGCTGTTGCTCTTCAGGACCTTACTTTTTTTACAATTTCTTATTTAAAAGCTAATCATCATTACAATGAAATAAGTAATGCTAAAGAAATTTTTTTGAAAATTTTAGATGATGAAATATCAAATAAGATGCCTCTAGAAATTATAGATAAAGCAAAAAAAAATTTTAATGAAAGATATCAAAATATAAATTGGGAAAGTTATTACAATGATCTTCCATTCAATCCAAGTGCCTTGTCATTATATGAGTGGGCTCCAATAGCAGAAGATTTGAAGACACTAGATCGTAAAATAGTTCTTAATTCAGTGATTTTAAAATGGGATATAGTTAAAAAAGAATTTAAGGAGAGAATAAATTTTTAAGTATTTTTTCTATTTTCAACTAAACTATCAACAACGCTTGGATCAGCTAAAGTTGTTGTATCACCAAGTTGACCGTGTTCATTGGCAGCAATTTTTCTTAAAATTCTTCTCATAATTTTACCCGATCTTGTTTTAGGTAATCCAGGTGTAAAATGAATTAAATCAGGTGTTGCTAAGGGCCCAATTTGTTTTCTAACCCATAATTTTAATTCTCTATCCAAATCTCCTGTTCCTGCTTCACCAGCGTTAAGAGTAACGTAACAATATAAACCATTTCCTTTAATATCATGTGGATATCCAACTACAGCTGCTTCAGCAACTTTTGGATGTGCAACAAAAGCACTTTCTATTTCAGCTGTACCAAGGTTATGTCCTGAAACAATTATAACATCATCCACTCTGCCTGTTATCCAATAATAACCGTCTTTATCCCGTCTACAACCATCTCCAGTAAAATATTTTCCATCAAATTGTGAAAAATATGTGTCTATAAATCTTTGGTGGTCTCCATATACTGTTCTCATTTGTCCGGGCCATGATTGTGAAATACACAATCTTCCTTCTCCAGCACCTTTAATCTCTCTTCCATCTTTATCTACAAGAGAAGGTTTAATACCATAAAATGGTTTCGTTGCTGAACCAGGTTTGAGTGGTATAGCTCCTGTTTGAGGTGCAATTAAAATTCCACCCGTTTCAGTTTGCCACCAAGTATCTACAATTGGACATTTTGAATTTCCAACTGTCTTGTAATACCACATCCAAGCTTCTGGATTTATTGGCTCACCAACTGTACCAAGTAATTTTAAAGATTTCCTTGATGTTTTATTGACTGGTTCTTCACCTTCCCTCATTAATGCCCTAATAGCAGTAGGAGCTGTATAAAAAGTGTTTACTTTGAACTTATCTACAATTTGCCACCATCTAGAGCTGTCAGGATAATTAGGAACACCTTCGAACATTATAGTAGTTGCTCCATTAGAAAGTGGTCCATAAATGATATAACTATGACCTGTAACCCAACCAATATCTGCTGTACACCAGTAAATATCTTTTGGCTTATAATTAAAGATATATTGATGTGTCATTGAAGCATAAACCATATATCCACCAGTAGTATGTAATACGCCTTTTGGTTTTCCAGTTGATCCAGATGTATAAAGAATAAACAAAGGATCTTCTGCATTCATTTCCTCAGGATCGCAATGATTTGAAACATCTTTAATTAAATCATGATACCAAACATCTCTATCATTATCCCAAAATACGTAATTTCCAGTTCTTTTAACTACAATACATTTTTTTACATTTGGACAATTAGTAAGTGCTTCATCTGTTGTGGCTTTGAGAGGAATAGTTTTTCCACCTCGAACACCTTCATCAGCAGTAATTATAAATTCGGACTCACAATCATTAACTCTTCCGGAGATAGACTCTGCAGAAAAACCCCCGAAAATAATCGAGTGAATTGCTCCTATTCTAGCACAAGCTAACATTAAAATTGCCAGTTCTGGGATCATAGTTAAATAAATTGTTACTCTATCTCCCTTTTTAATACCTAATTTTTTCAAACCATTTGCTGCTTTAGAAACTTTTTGATGAAGTTGTTTATATGAGATTTTTTGATTATCTTTTGGATCATCTCCAACCCAAATAATTGCAGTCTTATCCTTTTTGTCTTTTAAATGTCTATCAATACAGTTAGCTGATGCATTTAATGTTCCATCCTCAAACCATTTTATTCTTACCTCATCTTTACTATATTTAACATCTTTGATTTTTTTATAAGGCTTTATCCAAGTAATTCTTTTTCCCTCTTTTTTCCAAAAAGCGTTATTATTTTTAATCGAGTCATTGTATTTTTTTTGATATTGGGCTTTATTCGCTAAACTGCTTTTAATCCATTCTGGTCTGGTTTTAAATATTAACTCTGCAGATGGATTTTCATTTTTTTTTATATTTTTAGTAATTTTTTTTTGGCTTTTATTTTTTTTCCTTAAAACTTTTCTTTTTATTGATGATTTTTTTTTGATTTTTCTTCTTTTCTTCTTTGAAGATTTTTTTTTAATTTTGGTTTTTTTTCTTTTTTTTGGCATATATAAAATTTTTTTATTAAATCTTACCCATGTTATTTAAAATTTTCCAGCTTTTAGAGTCGATGGGCATAACTGATAAACGACTTTGCTTAATTAATGATAAATGGCTCAATTCCTTAATTTTCTTAATATTTTCGAGCGTAATTGGTTTTTTTAATTTTTTGATAAATTTAACTGTTACAGCTACAAATCGCCCAGATTGGTCTGTTTTATCTGTGTAAGCTTCCTTAATAACTTCAATAATACCCACTATTTCTTTTCCAATGTTAGAATGATAAAAAAAGCACTGATCTCCTTTTTTCATTTTTTTTAAATTTTTTGCGGCTTGATAGTTTCTAACACCATCCCAAGCAGCTCCTTTGTTCCCAGCTTTCTTTTGTTGTTCAATGGACCAGACATCTGGCTCAGATTTCATCAACCAATAATTTTTACTCATTCTTTTTTATTTTCATAGTTTCACTCCTGCTCCTTTTAAAAATAAAGCATCTTCATCTAAAGCCCATCTAGGCTTAGCAGGATAATCTAATTCATCAAATTTTTTTAATTTGAATTTTTCTAATCCTACCATTGCAATCATTGCTGCATTATCTCCACAAAGTTCTATAGAAGGAAAAATAGGTTCATAGTTTTCTTCTTTGCAAATCTTAATTAGCATGCCTCTAATTTCTTTATTTGCAGCAACCCCCCCTGCAACAACAAATTTTTTTTCTTTTGGTTTAATTTGTCTTTCAAATTCTGTAAAAGCTATTTTTGTTTTTTTTTGTAAAATTTCAATTATAGTTTTTTGGAATGATGCAGCGAGATTAAATTTTTCTTGATCATTTTTGATTTCTTTTGAGATTTTAAGTATTGCTGTTTTAAGTCCAGCAAAAGATAAATTACATCCACCTTTATTAAAAATAGGTTTTGGCAGATTATATTTATTTGGATCTCCTTTTTTGGCTAAAACTTCTATTTGCGGACCACCGGGAAATTCTATTCCTAAAAGTTTCGCAGTTTTATCAAATGCCTCTCCAATTGCATCATCAATAGTTGTTCCTAGTCTTTTATATTTACCTAAATTTTTAACACCTAGATATTGTGAGTGTCCTCCTGATATCAAAAGAAGCAAATATGGATAATTTAATTTTGAATTTAACATAGGACTTAAAGCGTGACCTTCTAGATGATTTACTGCTATAAAAGGTTTGTTTAGAGAGGCAGCTAAAGCTTTTCCAAAACTTAATCCAACTGAAAGACAAACAATCAAGCCAGGTCCAGCTGTTGAGGCAATAGCATCCAATTCATTAATTCTTATTCCACTATTATCGATTGCTTTTTTGACAATCCAATCAATTTTTTCGATATGGGATCTAGCTGCTAATTCAGGGACAACTCCGCCAAATTGCTTGTGAACATCTTCTTGGCTAGAAACAATATTTGCTAAGACAATAGGATTTCCTCGGTCATTTTCTGAAATTATTGATGCAGCCGTCTCGTCACAACTAGTCTCTATTCCTAGAATTAAGGGCTTTTTACTCATTCAAATAGTTTTTAATAATTGTACAATCTCAATACAAAAAAGAAATAAATTTATTAATGAATAAAAAAATTATACTTGGATCTAGAGGTAGTAAATTAGCATTACTCTACGCTCAAAAAGCTAAAGATACTATTATTCAAAAAACAGGATTAAATGGTGATGATATTTTGATAAAGATAATTACGACTAAAGGTGACCAAATAAAAGATACGAGATTATCTGAGTTTGGAGGAAAAGGTTTGTTCTCGAGCAACATAGAAAAAGAACTTCAAAATAAGAATATTGATATAGCAGTCCATGCATTAAAAGATTTGCCTGCCATAGAAACAGATGGTTTAGTTATTCATTCATTTTTAGAGAGAAATAATCCAAAAGAAATTTTAATTTCCAAAGACAATAAAAAATTGAAAGAGCTTGATGTAAGATCCGTCGTGGGAACATCTTCCTTAAGAAGAGAATTTCAATTAAAAAAAATAAGACCTGATTTAAATTGTAAACTTATAAGGGGCAACGTTGATACTAGAATTAAAAAGTTAAAAGATGGTTTGTATGATGCAATAATTTTGTCTTATGCAGGAATACAATATTTAAAATTAGAAAATGAAATTTCTGAGACATTTACAACTGAGGAAATAATTCCAAGTGTAGGTCAAGGTATTATTGCTTTACAATGTAGAGAGAATAATGAGAAAATAATTTCTCTTTTAAAAAAAATTAATCACGAGGAAACTTATAAAAGAGCTTTTGCAGAGAGAAATATTTTAAAAGTTTTAGAGGGAGATTGTGAAACTGCTATAGGTGCGCATGCAGTAATTGATGGAAAGAATATTGTTGTTGAGGCTGAACTTTTTTCTTTAGATGGTTCAAAAAGTTTCTATGAAAAAAAAATTGAAAAAATTGAAAAGTTTAAAGAAATTGGAACAGAGATTGGTAAAATATTAAAAGATAAATCAAATAATTCATATAAAAGATAATATGCATATTTTATTAACTAGACCGTTGGAGGATTGTTTAGAAATGATTTTAAAATTAAAATCTTTAGGACATCGGGTTTCTCATCTTCCATTATTAGTTATAGAAAAAATGAATTATGAAAAAATTGATTTTTTCGAGTATGGTGCAATTATTTTTACAAGTGCTAATTCAATAAAATTTTTAGATTTAAATGAAATTGAAAAAAATATCATTTGTTTCTGTGTAGGAGATATGACTGAAAAAAAAGCGAGAATGGCTGGATTTCAAAACACTATTGCTGCTGAGGGAAGAGTTTCGAATTTAAAAGAATTAATTATCCAAAATTATGAGATTAATAATAAACCACTTCTTTATATAAGTGGTGAATTAATTTCATCTGATTTAGATCAGCAGCTTTCAAACGAAGGTTATAAAATAAAAAGGATTATTAATTATCGAGTGAGTCATAATCAAAAATTTGATGAAAATTTTATTAAAGATTTAAAAAATAATATACCAAATATTGTCTATGTTTATTCTCAAAATAGTGCTTCTAGTCTTTTAAATTTTATAAAAATTCATCAAATGGAAAAAATATGGATGGATACCAATTTAATGTGTATAGGTGAAAAAACCTCGTCTATATTGAATGAAATTAAATGGAAAAAAATATTTCTTTTTAATCCTGGAGAAGAGGAGTTTTTGTTATATAAAATTTAATTATGGAATTAATAAATAATTTTTCTGAAATATTTTTATCTGTGTGGAACAAAGGAATTCTTGGTGTAGATATTTTCCAAATATTAATTGGAATTGGAATTTTTCTTATTTTCTTAATTTTCCGAGGTTTAATAAGTAAATTGATTATTAAAAAGTTAGAAATTATATCTAAAAGGACAACAAATAAATTGGATGATACATTTGTGAATGCTTTAATCGGACCAGCAAGATTTTTGCCGATAGTTTTAGGTTTTTTTATTGCCAGTTATTACATGACATTTTCAACTGAGGGAAGAGAAGTTGTTGATACTATTAATAGAACTCTAATTACAATTTTAATTTTTTGGATAATTCACCAGGTTATCGAACCAGTATCATATATTTTAAGTGGTCTTGATAAACTTTTGACTCGAGAATTAATTGGGTGGATAATTAAATCATTAAAAATTCTGATCTTTATTTTAGGTTTGGCAGCAGTTTTAGAATTATGGGGTATTAAAATTGGACCGATTATTGCCGGACTAGGTTTGTTTGGGGTAGCGGTAGCTTTGGGAGCGCAGGATTTATTTAAGAATTTGATTTCAGGAATTTTAGTTCTTGTGGAAAAGAGATTTAGAATTGGTGATTGGATTTTAGTTGATGGAATAATCGAAGGAATTGTTGAGAAGATTGGTTTTAGATCTACCACTATTAGAAAATTTGATAAATCTTTAGCTATTATTCCAAATTTTCAATTTGCAGAAAATGCGGTTATTAACATTAGTGAAACATCAAATTGGTTGATAAGCTGGATAATTACTCTTCAGTATGACACCACAGTTGATCAATTAAAAACCATAAGAAATCAGATTGAGGATCATATTAATAAGAGTGATGATTTTAATACAAGCATAGGTGTTGCAGTAAGAGTAGATAAATTTTCTGATAGTTCAATAGATATGTATGTTCGTTGTTTTACAAAAACTGACAGTTGGAATGAATGGCTTTCAGTTAAAGAGAGACTAGCAATTGAGATAAAACAAATAGTCGAAGGTAATAAAGCTTCTTTTGCATTTCCTAGCCAGTCTATTTATGTAGAAAAAAAATGATTGCTATCTTTTATTTAGTTTTACAATTATTAAAACTTTATTCATATGTAGTAATAGCAAATGTAATAGTAAGTTGGTTAATTGCTTTTAACATTTTAAATACTCAGAGTAGATTTGTATTTTTAATATTAGATTTTACTTACAGACTAACTGAGCCTTTTTTAAGAAAAATAAGACAATTTCTTCCAAATTTAGGTTCTCTTGATATATCCCCAATAATTTTACTTCTATTGATTTGGTTCATAGAAATGTGTATGAAGCTCTACATCGCACCGTTGATATTTTAAAAAATTTATGATTTTAATTGATGGAAAAAAAGAAGCAGCACTTTTAAGAGAAGAACTTAAAAAAGAAGTTTTAGAATTAAAAGCAAAATATAACAAAGTGCCCGGATTAACTGTAATTCTTATAGGTGATTTAACACCAAGCCAAATTTATGTTCGAAATAAAGAAAAATCTGCAAATGAAGTTGGGCTTAAATCTGATGTTATAAAGTATCCAGAGTCAGTTGAGGAAAAAATTGTTTTAGAAAAAATAAGGGAACTTAACAATGATGAGTCCGTATCTGGTATTTTAGTTCAGCTACCCCTACCAAAACATATAGACAAACAAAAAGTTATTGAAGCCATTGATCCCTCAAAAGATGTAGATGGCTTTCATCCTATGAATGTAGGAAATCTTTCTTCAGGATATGAAAGTTCAGTCCCATGTACACCACTGGGTTGTTATCTTTTAATCAAAAAGATAGAACCTAATTTAAATGGAAAAAAAGCCGTTATAGTTGGTAGATCAAATTTAAATGGAAAACCAATGACGCAACTGCTCTTAAAAGAAAATTGCACTGTAACAATAACTCATTCAAAAACAAAAGATTTAAAAGCTGAATGTCTTGAAGCTGATATTATTGTGGCAGCTGTTGGAATACCTGAACTCGTTAAAGGTGATTGGATTAAAAAAGATACTATTGTTATTGACGTAGGAATTAATAAAACAGAAAAGGGAATTGTTGGAGATGTGGCTTTTGATGAAGTTTCAAAAAATGCAAAGGCTTTGACTCCAGTTCCTGGTGGCGTTGGCCCAATGACTATTGCATGTTTACTTAAAAATACGATTGACTGTTTCAAAAGATCGCAAATTTAGTATTTAAATCTCTAAAAAATATTTGATAAGTTTGAATATGAAAAAACCAAAATATCCATATAGAATCGCTATTATAATGGGTATACTTACTATTCCACCGATTGGTGCAACTCAATTAGGTTGGTACCTTTATGATCAACAAACCGGATTTGATTATGGTATGATTGTGGGAACATTTTCTGTAGTATTTGCAGCATGGCTTATGTATGAAAAAAACTGGAGAGAGGAAGATGAAGATTAATTAATGGAAAAAATTATTTTTTTTGGTTTGGTAATTCCAATTCTTGGATTTGTTTTGTATTTAGGTGGCACAGCTATTATGAATGGTTTTAGTGCTAAAAGTGCAAACAAATCTAATGAAAATACAGATCAAGAAAATACAGATTATGAAAATACTAGTGAATTTCCAAGTGATGATAGTAAACTTAGTGATGAAGTTAAAAAATTAAATCAACTTTTTAAGGACGGTATTTTAACCCAAGAGGAATTTGAAAAGGCAAAAAAAAAACTATTAGATGATTAATTATAATTAAGTAGTTTTTTTAATGATCCGAACTCTCCTATTTTATAAATAATAGCATCCTCTTTTTTAAACCCATATTTTTCTGCACTGTTTTTGAATCTAATCGGTGGTTCCATAATTGGCTCTAAAGATAAAACAAATGTTCCCCAATGCATCCCAATTACTTTCTTACTTTTTAAATTTTGTGCGATTTCTAAAGCTTCTTCCGGGTTAGTATGATAAACAGATTTATCTTTATAGGGCATTATAGGATAAAAATTGTAAGCGCCTATGTTAATAAATGTAAGATCAATTGGACCATATCTATTTCCTATATCTTTATAAATACTGCCAATTCCTGTGTCACACCCAAATAAAATTTTTTTTCCATCATATTCAATTAAAAAGTTTCCCCACAAAGATTTGTTTGTATCTGTTAAACTTCTTTTGGACCAGTGAACTGCTGGAAGAAATGTTATTTTTAGTTTATCATTGATTTTAATTTCATCATACCAATCCATTTCATTTACATCCTTATATCTCTTAAAATATTTACCTAATCTTAATGGAAGTAAAACCTTTGCATCTTTATAAGGAAATTTTCTTATGGTAGACATGTCTTGATGATCATAATGATTATGAGTAAGTAAAAATAAATTTATTTTAGGAATTTCGTTTAGTGTTAAAGCTGGATCAGTAAACCTGTCTGGTCCAAAGACTAATGGACCTGCATTTTTTGAAAACACAGGATCAGTAATTATTGTAGTTTCACCCAATTTTATTAAAAAAGTAGCATGACCTATCCAAGCAATATAATCATCTTCCTGATATTTTTTAAGATTTAATAAAACTTTTTCTTTTTCCACAACATGTTCTTTTGGTACCGTCATATCAAGCTTCTTTTTTTCTTGATTGAATATTTTAAAAGACCATTTAATATTAGGGTCTCTTTTTGGTGAACCTTCTGGGTTTCTAAAAGTTCCGTCTGGCAAATGATGATAGGGCTTTTCCATTGCAATACTTAAACAATTATAAAAAAAAATTCCAACTAAAATTAATGCGATATGAATTAACTTTTTTCCATCAACCACAAAGTATCTCCAGCTAAAAAATAAATTTTTCCATTAATAGGATGAACTTGTATATCTCTTATTCTTCCAATTTCGTTTTTAAAAATGATATCTTCTTTAACATTAGTTAAATCACTAAATATTAATTTTCTTAAAGATTGATCTTTAAGTGACGTTACTAAAGCATGTCCATTCCACTCATTAAATTCATCACCTTTATAGATAGTTATGGCACTTGTTGCGATTGAAGGTACCCAATATTGTATTGCTTTTGTAAAACCTGGTTTCCATTTAGGACCAATAGGTATACCTGAATAATTTTTTCCTCCCCAACCTAATATTTTCCATCCATAATTCTCTCCTTTTTTCGCTTCACCAAACCAGTCACCACCTTTTGCTCCGTGATTACTCATATAAATTTTTCCATCAAATGGAGACACTGTTAAACCTTGGGGGTTCCTAATTCCAATTTGATAAATTTCTGGTAGCCAATTTGAATTACCTTCAAATTTAGGATTATCTTTTGGAATACTCCCATCAATATTTATTCTAATAATACTCCCCGGATGTTTTGTTGGATCTTGTGCAATCATACCTTGATTTCTTTCACCTGCTGATGCAAAAAGATAATTGCCTTTGATTGCTAATCTTGATCCGAAATGATAACCAGAATCTATTGGTGGATTTGCTTGAAAAATATTTTCAAACATTAAATTTTTATTATTAAATTTTGCTTTTGCTATTGAAGTACTTGTTTTCCAATCACCCCTATTTTCAGTGTATGCAATGTAGACAAAATTATCATTAAAGAGAATATCCAGTAGGCCTCCTTGGCCATGCTCAAGAAAATTTAGGTTATGATTTAATAGATTTGTTTTTTTGTTATTTATATTTACTAATTTAATTAATCCGCCTTTTTCAGTAATAAGTAAATTATTTTCATCAATAAAAGTTGATCCCCATGGATCTTTTAGGTCTATAATTTTTTTGAAATTAAGATTTTCTGCACTAGCTATGTTTGAAAAAATAAAGATTAACAATATGAAAAAAATTTTCATATATATTAAAAAACTACTTCAAAACCTTCAAAGTCTGGTGGACCTAAATATAAATCTCTGTGTTGAGCAGCATTTTTGTGAGCTAGTTTAAAGGCTTCTGATTTTGTCCAGTTTATAAAATCATCTTTCGAGTCCCATGTGCTGTGAGATGAATATAAAGAATACTTTTCATTAGTTTCACCTTTAATTAAATTAAAATTCTTAAATCCTTTAACTCCCTCCAGATGTGTATCTCTATTTTTCCAAACATCTTCAAATTCTTTTTCTCTACCAAGAACAATTTTAAATCTATTCATTGCAATATACATAATTTACTAAGATAGTTTAGATCTTCCTCCATCAACTGCTATAATCTGCCCTGTGACCCAAGAGCTATCATCAGTAATTAAAAATTTTGCAAGTGAAGCTGAGTCTTTTCCTTCACCTAATCTTTTTAAGGGATGAGCCTTTGCTATCCCGTCTGCTAATGCTTTGTTTTTCAACATTGGTTCAGCAATTTTTGAATTAGTTAAACTTGGTGCAATACAGTTTACTCTAATATTTGGAGCAAATTCAGCTGCTAACGAAACAGTTAATCCTTCAACAGCGGCTTTAGTTGAAGCAATTATTGCATGATTAGTAAATCCTCTTTGTGCCGCAACTGTGGAGAATAAAACTACCGAACCTTTATTCTTTTTTAAACTCTCCTGATAACCTTTAATGACTTCCACAGCTGAATAGAGGTTTAATTTCATACATTTATTAAAATCATTTTCATTAACCATTCTCAAAGGTTTTAAATCTATTGAACCAACGCAATAAGCAACACCTTTAATATCTGAAATATCATTTTTAACCTTTTCTATAAATCCATCTTTTAAAACATCAGCAATGGTAAAAGTGCAACCAAGTTTTTCAGAAATGCTTTTTGTTTCATTTTCATTTCTTCCAATTAAATGAACAGAATTTCCTGAGTTTACTAGTTGTTCGGCTAAACTAGATCCGATTGAACCTGTCGCACCAAAAATGAGATATTTTTCTGACATAAAAAATTTTATTAGTTATATTTAATTATGAAGTTATTTTTTATACTGGGTAATCAATTATTTCCATCAAAATACTTGGACCGCTTCAAAAAAGACCACCTATTTTTTATGGCTGAAGATTACCAATTATGTACATACGAAAAACATCATAAACAAAAAATACTCCTTTTTTTATCATCAATGCGCTCACATGCAGATAGTCTTAAAAATGATAAATTCAAATTAGAGTACATTAAAATTGAGGATAAAGAGTTTAAAGATGACTACTTAAAAAAATTAAAAAAAATAATTAGCTCAAAAAAAATTAAAGAGATTTCGAGTTTTGAAATTGAAGATAAATTCTTTGAAAAAAAAATAAATCAATTTCTTAAAAAGGAAAAAATAAAATGGAATGTTATACAAACTCCAATGTTTTTAAATTCAAGAGAGGAATTTAAACAATATCTATCTAAATCAAAAAAACCTTTTATGGCAACTTTTTATAAAGATGTCAGAAAAAAATCAGGAATATTGATGGGTTCAGATGGAAACCCAATTGGAGGTAAATGGAGCTTTGATGAAGATAATAGAAATAAATTGCCAAAAAATATTTCAATTCCAAAATTTCCAAAAATAAATGAAACTAATCATACTAAAAAGTTAAAACCAATTATTGAAAAATTATTTAAAGATCATCCGGGTAAAACTGATAATTTTTGGTTCGCTACTGAATATAATGATGTCATCAAGCTTTTAAATTTTTTTATCAAAGAGAAATCAAATTTATTTGGAGATTATGAAGATGCTGTTGATCAAAAAGATAATGTTTTATTCCACAGTGCACTAAGTCCATACATTAATTTAGGACTAATAACTCCAGAACTCATTATCAAAAAAGTTTTAGAGTTTCATAAAAGTAAAAAAATAAGATTAAATTCATTAGAGGGTTACGTACGTCAGGTAATTGGTTGGAGAGAATTTATGAGAGGAATATATCAAAGCTATTCAAATGAAATGGAAACTGGAAATTTTTTTAAACAAAATAGAAAAATGAAAAAATCTTGGTATGAGGGCACTACTGGATTGCCTCCACTTGATTATGCAATTAAGAATGCTTTAGACCATGGATGGTCTCATCACATTGAAAGGTTAATGATTTTATCTAACATTATGAATCTTTGTGAAATAAAACCAACTTTTGTTTACAAATGGTTTATGGAAATGTTTGTAGACTCTTCTGATTGGGTAATGGTGCCTAATGTTTATGGTATGGGATTATTTAGTGACGGAGGAATATTTGCTACCAAACCCTACATATGTGGATCAAGTTATTTTATGAAAATGATGGATTTTAAAAAAGGTGAGTGGTGTAACACAATGGATGGACTGTACTGGAGATTTATTGATCGTAATAGAAAATTTTTTTTAAAAAATCCAAGACTTTCTATGATGGTAAGAATTTTTGATAAAATGAAAGCTGAAAGAAAAAAATTAATTTTATCTGCTGCAGATAAATTTATTAAGCAAAATACTATTTAGTGAAAAAACAAAATCTTCCCTCAAAAATTTGCCCTGTCTGTAAGAGACTTTTTGTTTGGCGCAAGAAATGGAGGTTAAATTGGGAGAGAGTCAAATACTGCTCAAAAAGGTGTTCTAATAAAAGAATTTAAATATGAGTCTAGAAAAATACAAATGGAAGAGCAGAATTTTATTAGTAATTACTCCAAATTTTAAAGATAGATCATATAAAAAAGTAAAAAAAATATATCAAAGCAAGATTAAGGAATTTCACAAAAGATATGTAAAATTAATATGCAAATCAAATAAAAACAAAGCTTTTTCAGTAAATCTTATTGGGTTCGATGGTAAATCAAAAAAAGTTATGAATGATTTTAACTATAAACTTATTTTTCAAATTATTGACAAGATGCCAATAAATAAAAAAATTAAACCAATTAATTTATCCTTATATTCAGATTATAATCCTAAAACTACTACACATGGATTAGGTTTTAAAAATAAAGAAAAAGCTTTATTTACTATTGATGCTATTAAAAATAGACCTATCAAATATCAAGTTAATGTAGTTTCGACCATGTTAGGCAGAGCCAAAAATCATCCAAATAAAACTAAAGACATGGGGGGCGCCATAAAAGTATTTGATGGCTGGATGAAAAAATATAAGAGTAAGAAAAAATGAAAATTAAGTTATCGAATTTTTTAAAAAAAATAATTCTTTTTTCAATTTTAATAACACCTAACATTGTTAATGCTGATTTTTTTGAGGATATATCCAATAAAATTGTTAATAATCCAAAAAGACTTAGTTACGGCATTTCTGTTGCAGATATAGATCAAAATGAAAAATATGAATTTATAGTTACAGGATTTGGTTATCCTAATTTGGCTTTATCCTATGATAAAGGAAAATTAATTAATGTTGCCAATCAAAAGATATTCTCTGATGGGTTTAGAAAAACTATTGGGGTTGCTGCGTGTGATGTTGATAGAGATGGATATGAGGAAATATACTTTCTAAACACCGATACATACAGTGGAACAAAAAAATATTCTGATAGACTAATAGATTTAGAAGGAGATAAGTTTTTAGACATGTTTGAAATTGAAAAAAATAAAAAGGAATTAAATTTAACAGCAGGAAGATCAGTTGCTTGTGTGGATAGAAAAGGTAACGGCGGTTATGGTCTCTACGTATCAAACTATGGAGGACCAACAAGGTTTTATGAGATTGAAGATAATAAGATTAAAGACAAATCAGCTGATTTAAATTTAGATAAGGTCACAGGAGGAAGAGCAGTTGTGTCAGGACATATTTTAACTGATAGATCAGATATTTTTGCAGCAAATGAGAGAGGCGCAAATTTTCTTTTAAAAAATAACAATGGATTTTTTGAAGACGTAGCGTTTGATTATCGAGTAGATGACGTTATCCAGAATGGTAGAGGAACAACATTATCAGATATACTTTATAGAGGAAGGTTAGATATAATAAGTGGTAACTGGAAAGGTTATCACAGAGCTTATGTGTTAAGAGATAATAAATTTAAAGACATAGGTAATATTAAATTTGATAAACCATCTAGAATTAGAACTATTATATCTGCAGATTTTGATAATGACGGTTATGATGAAGTTTTTATGAATAACATAGCTGAGCCTAATAAGTTATTTAGAATAAAAGAGAATGGAATTTTTGAAGAAATAATATTGGAAACTGGCCTTGAACCAGATGGGTTTGGCACGGGAGCTGCGGTTGCTGACATTGATGGAGATGGTATTTTAGAATTACTAGTTTCTCGGGGCGAAAGTAAAGAACAACCATTAACTCTTTACAAAGCAAAAGTTAAAAAAGATAGTAAATATTTAAGAATAAAACCCTTAAATAAATATGGTGCACCAGCTAGAGGAGCCACAGTAACGTTGATAACTGATCAAAGAAAACATTCAAAAACTATTGATGCTGGGTCAGGTTATTTATGTCAAATGGAGCCTGTGGCACATTATGGAATTAGAAAAAATGAAAAAAATTTTAAATTGGAAGTGATGTGGACTAATGGAAAAAAAGAATTAATTAATATAATTGAGTTAAATAAAACAGTTACAATAAAGCAAAAATGAAAAAAATTTCTAAAATATTAGTATTTATAATTATAATACTATTTAATTTTAATTCATTTGCTGAGGAAAAAAATTATCATAAAGAGTTGATTACTGATTGGTCTAGAATATTTCCTGATCAAAATCGAAATGCAGCTGGTCCTAAATTTTTCAGATATATTATAGATAAAAAAATTACATATAAAGATTTCGTTGAGTTTAACAAATTATATTGCGCAGTTTCAGGATCATTAATTGATCCTGGTAGTGAACCAGATTTTTTATTTGTTAATGAAAGCGAAACTAATATAAAAATTTGTGGAAATTATTACAAATGCTGTATCCCTTGTTCATGTGATATAATGAAGTACTCCAAGGTTCAAAAAATGAAATATGAATTCGTTGATGGTATTAAAGAATTTTTCGTTTTTACGATAAAAAATCCTTGTAATAAAAATGATTTTCCTAATAGAGTAAATAAAGACTATTTCTGTAATGGAAAAAAAATTAATGATAAACAAGTTTATAATCTTAATGATCAAATTGTTATAGGATTACTACATGATGGAAGAAATTGTAATAAGGATGAGATTGATTATGTAAAAAGTCATCAGGTTACTGGCAGGTATTGTGAATTAAGAAACAATACCTCTTTAGAAAATTTAGATGCTGGTATGGGTGATATCTTTATAAAGCTCGCAAGATAAAATTTTTGAGAATTTAAAAATTGAATATGTATAATAGTTAAATATTGAATATTATTATTTTACAGCATATTAAAATTGAAGATCCGGGTTACATAAAAGACCTTATGTTAGCTGATGGATTAAATCTTACTACAATTGAGCTAGATGAAGGTGAGAAAATTCCAAAAGATTTAAATAAATTTGATGGAATGTTTTGCATGGGTGGTCCAATGGATACTTATATGGAAAAAGAATATACTTGGTTAATTGAAGAAAAAAAAAGAATTAAGGAGTTTGTTGTTGATTTAAAAAAACCCTATTTAGGTTTTTGTTTAGGTTGTCAGTTACTAGGTGAAGTTGTTGGTGGCAAGGTTGTTAAATCAAGTCCAGCAGAGATTGGCATGATGGATATAAATTTTACCAAAGAAAAAAATCAAGACAATTTGTTTTCTAAATTTCCTGATAAAATTAAAAGTTTGCAATGGCATTCATATGAGGTTCAAGGAATAGAGAATAATAAAGATATTACTTTGTTAGCTTCATCACCAGTTACAAAATATCAAATTTTTAAATATCAAAATCATGCCTACGGTATTCAATTTCATATTGAAATAAAAGACACTACGGTCAACGAGTGGGGATGTGTACCAGAATATAAAAAAGCTTTAGAGGATCAATTAGGTGATGGAGCATTAGAGAAATTTGATCAATCTGCAAAAGATAATATGACAGATATGAATAATTATTCTAAGATTCTCTACAGTAATTTTAAAAAACTTTTATGAATAATAAAATTTTTGAATGGGCAGGAGTTATTACGGCAATATTATATTCATTATTTGTAGCTATGAATATTGGTATAGAGTTTTTTGGTTTTTGTTTATTACTTATATCCGCAATCTTAATTGGAATTTGGGCTTATAGAGGAGGTCATAGAGGAATATTATTTTTACAATTCTTTTACGCGACAGCCGGAATTATTGGGATGTTTAGGTGGTTTTAACTTAAAGTTGAAATTATTTTAGGAATATAATTTTTAAAATTAAAGAACCCTTTATTACAAAATTGCCAAGAATACTGATCGAGTTTTCTAAATAAAAAATCTGTTTTTATATTATTTAAATTTAAATAATCTAAGTTTTCGCCAACATTTGGGTATAAGGCACAACTATTTTCAATATTTTTAATTTCACTTATATCGGTGATCTCACAATCAATAGAATTATTTTTTAATCTTTGTTCCTGATCTCTGATAAGTAAAGATTTAAACTTCACTACTTTTTCATCAAAATTGATAGATCTATTTTCATTTTTATTTGAAATTAAATGAACTTTTTTAAATTTATTATTCTGAAAATCTGTAATTTCAAAAGAAAGATTATTTTCAAAAATCAGTAAATTTTTACCTTCAATATTTTGAGGATTATTAAAATCTTGTTTTATTATTGAGTAAGTTTTTTCAGATACTTTAGGGGGCGCATTTTCATTCAATTTTATTTTGCTAAATCTGTTATTGGAGAATTTTTTAATATTCCATTCACTTGCCAGGTAATGTTTTCCTTGGGTTTGAACACCAGCAACCCACCTCCATCCAAGAGTATTTGATGCAGCATCCCCGTCATAAAGATGTTTCATAAAAAGTTCTGCACCTAACTGCCATGGGAGTTCAAGAGTAAAAATCCAAATACTAGCAAACCACATTCTTGCGTGGTTATGTAAATAATTATTTTCTCTAAGTTCATTTACCCATGCATTAAAACATTCAACATTTGTTTTGCCCTTTATTGCGTTAAGATAGTTCTGATTATTTTTAAATTCTTCCCTGATTTTATTTAATTCAATTAAATAATCTGTCCAAACATTAGGTCTTAATTCCAACCAGCCTTTCCAATATATACGCCATAAAACTTCTTGAATAAATTTTTCAATTTTTGAAAATGGAAATTTACTAAGCGATTTTTTTATTATCTCATTTTCATTAATTATCCCGTGTGTTACATATGGAGATAAACAGGAAATATTAGATCTATTTTTGGGTCCAAAATCAAAGTTTCTAAGTTTTGAATATTCCGAAAGATTTTTTTCAATAAAATTATTTAATTTCTCAATGGCCTTGGACCGCGAAGCTTCAAAATTCATTCTTTGTTATTTTGATTTTTTTTTCTTTAATCCAAGCTTATCACTGTGCCTTAATCTTAAAATTACTATTGCTCCAGCAATAAGTACTATAGCAACCGCTTCATAAACAAGTGCCGCAGGATCCATTTCTTTTCCTTGGAGAATTATAAATCGGGCCAAAGCCGTAATTGCTATTAACAGAGGTAATGTAATACTAATTGATTGTTGGTCCCAGAAGACCCTTACCATTGCTAATACTTCTAAGTAAAGAAACATTAATAAAAGATCTGCTAAAGTTACAGATTGATTTAAAAACATTTTTTTTATTTCAATTCCTACAGCAATTACTGTACTTACTAAAATTATACACATTAGAATTAGTTGTAAATTTTTGGCTATATTTTGCATATCTAATCTTTACTAAATGGTAACCATTTTTCAAATACTGATTTTGAAGAGCCGTCATATGGAATTGAATATGAGTATGGGTTTGGACTAGTTAATACCTCAATTCCTTTTGAAAAAACGAATATAAATACAATTACAAAAACTAGAACCATTATCTTAAAGGGGTCAAAATTTTTCGTCTTAAAAACACTAGATGAGTTTTCTTCTGCTCTGTGAAAATGTTTAAAAGTCATATACACGGCAAATATTAATCCAATGTGAGCTAAAAAAAGTCCTGTCCAGCCGAATACAAAAGTCGTATATGAAAATACGTATAAACTAAAAACTGTAGTCCAAATAAAACTCAAAACTAATAAAATTTGTAATCTTACAGTTTTAGGAAGAGAGCGAAGATCATTTTTACTGTCATCAAACAAAATGTTTGCTGTATCTTTCATCCAATTTTTTAAGTTTTCCATAAAATTAAGTTATGTTTTTTTTAAAAATAAACAATCCCCAAATTCCGCTAATAATTAGCTAGTTTCTTAATTTTTTTTTATGAAAATTAATAAATTTCTCCACATTTGATCTATTAAATGATTTATTTTCCTCGAATGAAACTTTTTTTAAGGAATAAGCAGAACTTTTAGTATCTCTAGACTGAATTGTAATGTTGCCTTTATAAAGCTTTAGTTTAACAGATCCATTAACTTTATTTTTTTTTAAATCTATAATTTTTTGAAGCTTAAATCTCTCTTTTGAAAACCAATAACCATTATAAATTAATTCAGCATATCTTGACATAATTGAATCCTTCTTATGCATTGTTTCTTTATCTAAGGTAACTGATTCAATTGCTCTATGAGCATGAATTAACAATGTTCCTCCAGGTGTTTCATAAACTCCTCTAGATTTAATTCCAAGAAATCTGTTTTCAACGAGATCAACTCTTCCAATACCATTCTTACCAGCTAATTGATTTAATTTTTCAAGTAATTTTGAAGGTTGTAATTTTTTTCCATTCACTCCTATTGGATCTCCATTTCTAAAATTAATTGTAACAATCAATGGTTTATTGTTTGCTTTTTCTGGTGAAAGAGTTCTTTGAAAAATAAATTCTGGTGCAGAATTTTTTGGATTTTCTAAGATTTTTCCCTCAGTTGAAGTATGAAATAAATTATCATCTACAGAAAAAGGAGGTGCACCTTTTTTATCTTTAGGAATTGAAATTTTATGTTTCTTTGCGTAATCAATTAAATCTGTTCTAGATTTTAACTTCCAAATTCTCCAAGGTGCAATAATTTTTATTTTTGGATCAAAGTAATGATAACCAAGTTCAAATCTGATCTGATCATTTCCTTTACCAGTAGCCCCGTGAGATACCGCAAATGCTTTGTATCTTTTAGCAACTTTAATTTGATCTTTTGCAATAAGCGGTCTAGCTATTGAGGTTCCCAATAAATATACACCTTCATAAATCGCATGACCACGTATCATTGGAAATACATAATCTTTTATGAAAATATTTTTTAAATCATTAATAATTATATTTTTAACCCCAAACTTTTTTGCGTTTGAAATAATTTTTTTTCTATCAATTTTTTGACCTATATCTGCTGTATAACAAATTACATCTGCATTGTAATTTTCTTGAAGCCACTTTAGAATTATAGATGTATCTAATCCTCCAGAGTAAGCTAATACTATTCTTTTTTTTGATTTCATTTATTAACTGCAAGCTTTTTTTGCAGTGCTGTATGCTTTTGTAAATCCAAGTAATGAATAATGATCTATAGTTTGAGACCCTTTTTCATTGTAGCCAGTTACCATAATTCTTGAACCTTTTTTCATGACCTTAACCATGATTTTTTCCTTCTTAGTACTAGTCATCCATGCAAATCCTTGTTGTTTTATATCAAACTTAAATTTATTATTTCCTGATGTTGCTAGCACTGAATTATTTTTATTAAATTCGTATCCTGAAGTCGTACTGATTTCATTTGAGATTTTTTCATTTGGTCTAAAAGTTACAAATAATCTTGCATCTCTTTTGCCTTTTTTGGGAGCTTGTAAAACAGGAATTGATTGAGCGAAACATACTTTTCCAGAGGCCTCAGAGACAACCATTACTTCCCAGTCTTTAAATTTGCCAACTTTTTTAAGATCTGAAGCAAAAGTATTTGATAAAGATACCACCAAAAATATGATTGATAATAATAATATGTTTTTAACTAAGGACATGGATTTGGATAAATTTTTTGTATTTCGTTAATTTCATTAATTATTTCGTTAGTCAGATTTATATTTACACTTTCTATGTTAGTTTTCAACTGCTCCATAGTAGTTGCTCCAATAATTACAGATGTCACAAAAGGTTGAATTTCTAAAAATTTTAATGACATTTGTGCCAAGTCTAATTTGTGTTTCATTGCTATTTTATAGTAAGCATCAATTGCTTTGTCAGAGTTAGGTTTGTTATATCTTGTCCAGAAATCCTTATGTAGAGCTAACCTAGATTTTTCTGGTAACTGATTATTTCTATATTTTCCAGAAAGATATCCACAAGCGAGTGGAGAATAAGCAAGTAATCCAGCTTGTTCTCGTACAGACATTTCAGCAAGACCAACTTCATAAGTTCTATTAAGAAGGTTGTATGGATTTTGAACAGAGAGCATTCTTGGAAGATTTTCTTTTTTTGATATTTCAAGAAATTTTGAAAGTCCCCAGGGAGTTTCATTTGATAATCCAACATATCTAATTTTTCCTTGCTCTATAAATTTCTTGAGATTTTCTAAAATATCCTCAAACTTAGTCCATACTTCATCTTCACTATGTTCGTAGCCTAATTTACCAAAAAAATTTGTATTTCTTTCTGGCCAATGAAGTTGATATAAGTCAATATAATCAGTTTTTAACCTTCTTAAACTTCCTTCTAAAGCTTCTGTAATATTTTTTTTACCAAATTGATTTCCACCTCCCCGAACATATTCTCTCATTGGCCCGCAAACTTTTGAGGCAAGAATTACTTTGTCTCTTTTTTTAGTTTGTTCAAACCAGTTACCTATAATTTTTTCTGTACTTCCGAAGGTTTCTTCTCTTGGGGGTATAGAATAAATCTCAGCGGTGTCCCAAAAATTTACACCTTTATCTATAGCAAAATCCATTTGCTCAAATCCCTCAGTTTGAGTATTTTGTTCACCCCAGGTCATTGTACCGAGACAAATTGTACTAACATCGAGATCTGTATTTCCTAATTTTTTGTAATTCATTAAGGTTTTTTGTGTTTATTTTTTACTTATCTTTTAAGGCATCTTGAATAATTAGTAAAAGACTATATATTTCCCTCATCATGGAATTCGATAAAAAAGGAATACTTGCTAGAGCTAGAGCAGCCACTAAAGAAAGTGTAGTTACAGATGAAGGTCTAAGAGCTTACATGCTTAAAGTTTACAACTACATGGCAACAGGAATTTTACTTACTGGAATAATTGCACTTATAACATTCAAAATGTCAGTTGTTACTGATGCCTCAGGATCTATAGTAGGACTGACACAAGTGGGTAATGCAATTTATTTATCTGGTCTTAAATGGCTGGTAATGTTAGCTCCTCTTGGCATTGTTTTTTATATGAGCTTTGGAATTAATAAGATGAGTGCATCCAAAGCACAAACTACATTTTGGATTTTTGCAGCATTAATGGGATTATCTTTATCCTCAATTTTATTAGTTTACACTGGCATGAGTGTTACGAGAGTATTTTTTATAACATCTGCAACATTTGGTGCAATGAGCATTTATGGTTATACAACTAAAAGAGATCTTACAAAACTAGGATCTTTTCTTATGATGGGTTTAATTGGAATTATAATTGCTTCTATAGTTAATATTTTTATGAAATCCTCAATGATGTATTTTGTAATTTCAATTTTAGGTGTTTTGATATTTGTTGGTTTAACTGCATATGATACTCAAAAAATTAAAAATATGTACACAGTTTCTGACTCAGGTGAATTAATGGGAAAAAAAGCTGTGATGGGAGCTTTAACTTTATATTTAGATTTTATCAATTTATTTATAATGCTTTTGAGGCTTTTTGGTCAGAGAAGATAATTTTAAACCGCAAGTTTTTTCCAGTTCGTACTTTTAAGCAATAAATTCAAATTGTCAGAATTTTTTAGTATCTTACCATTTGTATTAGTAATCAAATATTTAAGATTTTTATTTTTAGGTTTGAAATTTTTGCAAATTTTATAAAGTGCATTTTCTGTTGCATTTTTGAAAACACTAAATCCCACTTGTCTACTTGATATATTTAAACCATAATCTTTCCAAGATCCCTCAGAAACCATTTTGGCATATAAGTCTAAAATTATCTTTAATTCATCTTTCTCAAAAAAATATTTTTGATCAATTCTTTTGTTATTATCGTTATTTATTACTAATCTTAGATTGTTATTCATTTGTTTTGTATTTATTAATTAAACCAATTTGAAAAGCAGTAAAAATAAAAGTAATTGGTAATAATCCCCAGACTTTAAAATTTACCCAAAATTCTTCAGATTGTGTTCTCCACACCAATTCATTTAAAATTGCCAAACTAAAAAAAAAGTAAATCCATCTTTTATTCAAAATTTCCCATCCCTCATTTGATAATGAAATTGAATTTCCCATTAATTTTTTTAGAATAGGTTCATTTGTAATATATTTTCCAAAAATTAATCCTATCCCAAATAAAATGTTTATTATCGTTGGTTTCATATAAATAAAAATTGGGTTATTAAAATAAATAGTGAGACCACCAAACAGAGTAACTAATATTCCACTAACAAGTGGTACTTTGGGAATTTTTTTTTCTAAAATCCACATTATAAGAAGAGCAATAATTGTCGCGATTATAAATGGTGGAATAGCAATCTTTAAATTTTTCCCACTATCGTAATAATAGTAAAAAAAAATTAGCAAAGGTCCAAAATCTGTAAGAAATTTAATAAGAGATTTGTTCACTTTAAAGATATTAACACAAATAGAAATTTATAAAAACTTTATATTTTTTCCTATTGATTTTTATTTTTAAATACCCATACTCAACCATATGGCAGTTCAAAAAGCAAAATTCTCAATAGGCGACATTGTAAAACATAAGCACTTTGAATTCAGAGGTGTAATTTATGATGTTGATTTTGAATTTAATAATTCAGAGGAATGGTATCAATCTATTCCAAAAAATGTGAGACCAAGAAAGGATCAACCATTTTATCATCTGCTTGCTGAAAATGATGAGATTACTTATGAGGCCTATGTATCTGAGCAAAATTTATTAACGGATGACTCTGATGAGCCCATTAAGCATCCACTTATAGAAGAGATATTTTCAGGTAAAAAAGGTTCTAGTTATTTTAAACAATCTAATTAAACCACTTTTTTAACACATTTAGCTCAAATCTTAGACATACCTCATAGATAAAGTGATATATATCTGATCAAGGATGTAAAATATTTACCCTTCGTTATTATCTCCCTCTGCATTCTTGATCGGATAATTTTTCACATTAATTTTACCAATTTTAGAATTAAAGTATAATTTATTAATTATGATTAAATATTTTGAAGTTAATAAAATTTTTTCTATTACGTCTAAAGCACCAAAATATGTTTTAATTCTTTTTATAGTAGTTTTAACTATAGGTTTAATAGAATCACTAATATTTTCACCTGAGGACTATAAACAAAGTCATTCTGTCAGAATTATGTATGTTCATGTTCCTGCAGCATGGATTACTCTCGGAATCTTTTCCTCAATTACTTTTTTATCAACTATTGGTTATATTTTTAAAATCAAAAATTTTTTTTTAATTTCTAAAAGTTTAGCACCATCAGGATTAATTTTTAATATAATTGCACTAGTTACCGGAGCAATTTGGGGAAAACCAACTTGGGGAACATGGTGGGCATGGGATGCTAGAATTACATCTATGTTAATTCTCGCACTATTTTATGTGATGTACTTACTAGCTTGGAGAATTTATCAGAATGATGATAAAGTTTATAAAGTTACTTCACTAATTACTATTATAGGAATTATAAATGTTCCAATAATTAAATATTCTGTTGATTGGTGGAATACACTACATCAACCAGCTTCAATAAATATTTTATCGAAATCTACAATACATTCATCAATGTTATTTCCATTAATGATAATGACTGCGGCATTTGCTCTATTTTCGTTATTAATTTTTTTAATGAAATATAATACAGAACTGATAAAGATTAAGAATAAAGGTTTAGATAGATTATGATAAGCGAATTACTTTTTATGAATGGATACGGACTTTATGTTTGGTCTGCATTTGCATTTACTCTTTTTTGTTTTGCCTCACTTTATGCAATAACAAAAATACAGTTTGTAAAAGAGAAGAAAAAATTTATTGCCAAATATGGAGCTCTAAACCCAAAGAGAGCATCTTTCGCAAAATCACAGGGTACTATTAAAGAAATATTATCTAATACGTCAAATATTTAAACTTTAAGCCATGTATGGTCGAAAAGTTAAACTAAGATTTTTTTTTGTAATAGCAATTTTAGTTACATTAATTTTATCATCATTTCTTATTTTGAGATCATTAGAGGAAAATGTTATATATTTTCAATCTCCATCTGATATTAAAAATTTTGCTGAACTTGAAAAAAAAAAGATAAGAATTGGTGGTATGGTAAAAAAAAATTCTATTTCTGCTGATGCTAATGAAATAAGTTTTATAATTACTGATTTTAAAAATGAAATAAACGTTAGTTATTCTGGTGTAGTACCAAATCTTTTCGAGGAAGGTAAAGGTGTCGTTGCCGAAGGAATTTTAAAAGATAAAAATTATTTTCTAGCATCTAAAATTTTAGCAAAACATGATGAAAATTATATGCCACCCGAAGTTAAAGCTGCATTAGAGGAGAAATAAATTTTGGCTAGTTTAATTGGATTTTACTCATTGGTTCTTGGTGTTTTGTTTTCACTAATGATAATATTTTTTTCAGTAAAAAATTTTAGAAACCCAAAAATTTTTGATAAGAGAATAATTTATTTTTCTTCTCTACAATTTTTTCTAGTTTGTATAAGTTTTTTAGGGCTCATTATTTCTTTTGTTAATTCTGACTTCAGTAATGAAACTGTTTTCAATAATTCACATACAACAAAACCTCTATTTTATAAAATTACTGGAACATGGGGTAATCATGAAGGAAGTTTGCTTCTTTGGCTATTAGTATTAACATTATTTATTGTTTTATTTATTTCAAAATCTCAAAAACAACCAACTCGTTACAGAATTTTAACTTTATTATTCCAGCAGATTATAATTTTAGGATTTTTTATTTTTGTATTGAAGACTTCGAGTCCATTTAATTACATTTATCCTATCCCAAATGAAGGTTTGGGCTTAAATCCAATTTTACAAGATCCAGCTTTAGCAATTCACCCTCCAATTCTATATCTGGGCTATGTTGGATCATCAATAATTTTTTCCTCAACGTTGTCTGCTGTTGTTTTAAATTATATTTCAAAAGAATGGGCATCTCATATTAAGAATTGGGTTTTCATCTCTTGGATTTTTTTAACTTTAGGAATTTTATTAGGATCTATTTGGGCTTACTATGAGTTAGGATGGGGTGGATTTTGGTTTTGGGATCCCGTTGAGAATGTATCATTAATGCCCTGGCTTGCTCTAACTACCTTAATTCATTGTATTTTAGTTTTAGAAAAAAGATTATTATTAACTTCTTGGGTGGTTATCCTATCGATTTCAACATTCAGTCTCAGTATGTGTGGTACCTTTTTAGTGAGATCAGGTATATTGAATTCAGTCCATACATTTGCGAATGATCCAGAACGAGGTTTATTTATATTAATTTTTTTGTTTTTATTAATTTTTTTGTCACTTTTTATTTTTTTCTTTTTTTATAGAGAAAATAATAAAACTGATTATTCAATATTTTTTCTAAGTAAAGAAACATCTATATTAATTAATAATTGGTTTATGATGTATTTTCTCTCAGTAATTTTGATTGGTACAACTTACCCAATATTCTTAGAGGTTGTATCA